>JBDTRT010000091.1:0-28623 GCA_039931595.1 Sphingomicrobium sp. | reverse complement strand
TGTGACCCCTGCCTTCGGAGGGCAGTACTCTATCCAGCTGAGCTACGGGTGCGTGTCGCGACCGCTTAGCCGTGCTCCGCTCGAGCGGCAAGAAGGGTCGAAGAAGGCCTCGAGGCCGGCGTAGAGCTGGCGGCGGGCGGCGCCGACGATCATTCCGACATGGCCGGACGCGATTTCGATCGTCTCGCCGCGCGGCGCGGTGACCACCGGCGTGATCCGGTCGTGGACGGCGGTGAAGTGGAGCAGCGGCCGGTCGAGCTGGTCGGAGATGGTGTGGCCGGCGATGGTCCAGTCGTCGCTGCCCGGGCGGTCGGCGCCGAAGAATTGCTCGATCAGCTCGGCCGCAGCGGCGCACGGCAACGGCTCGCCCTGATTGGCCCAATCTTCGAGCTGGACGAAGCGGCGGGCGTCGGCGCCGGCCGGGTCGAGTTCGGCGAAGCGGGCGAATTTGGTCACCGTCCGCTCCGGATCGAGCGACCAGAAGGCCGCCTGGAGAACCTCCATCGGTAGCGCTCCCAGCGCTTCGGCGGCGGCGCGGGCATGGCGCCACATCGACTGCAGGCTGGCCCGCCCCTCCGCCGGGAAAGCGGCGAAGTGCCACGGCGCGGCAAGCGTCACGACGCGCTCGACCGGCGCAAGGTTGGCGGCGGCGATGGCCATCGTCCCGCCGAGGCAATAGCCGATCAGCGCCGGGGGTTCACCAAGCTCACCAAGCAAAGCGAGTAGCAATTGCTCGACATGGCCCGAAACGGTCAGGTCGGCCCGCTGGCGCGCTTCGCCCCAGTCGAGCAGGAGGACGTGACGGTTCATGCCGGCGATTGCCGCGGCGAGCGACACTTCGGGATCGAGGTCGAGGATATGCGGCGGGTTGATCAGCGAGGGGATCAGGATCGCGATCGGGCCGCTGCCGCCGTGGTCGCGCAGGCTGGCCGGGCCGACCTGGGCGACGAGCGGATGCGGCGGCGCTGGCGGGGCCGGAGCGGATTGCTCGTAGCGCTGCAACCCCTCGAGCGCGGCGACCGCCAGTTGCGGGTCGCGTTCGGCGACCATGCGGACCAGTTCGAGAAACAGCGGCAGCGGCCGCGGTGCTCGTTGGGGTGCCTGTTCATGTTGCAGTGCACTATGCTCCGGTAGTAGGCTGCCGGTAAGGTTTCGGGAGCGGTTCATGGCAAGATCTTCGGGCAAGGCAACGATCAAGAAGTACGCGAACCGGCGGTTATATGACACCGAAAGCTCGACTTACATCACGCTCGACCGGCTGGCCGACATGATCCGCGAAGGGCGCGAGTTCGAAGTGGTCGACGCCAAGAGCGGCGAAGACATTACGCGCCACGTCCTGACCCAGATCATCGTCGACGAGGAAGCGCGTGGTTCGACCATGCTGCCGGTCAATTTCCTGCGCCAGCTGATCGGCCTGTACGGCAATTCGATGCAGGGCATGGTGCCGCAATATCTCGAGGCGGCGATGGACGCGTTCCAGCGCAACCAGACGGTCATGCGCGACGCGTTCGGAACCAACGCGCTGGCCGAACTGGCCAAGAAGAATCTGGCGATTATTGGCGACGCCGGCCTCGCCTTCACCAAAGCCAAGTCCGACGCGGACAAGAAATTGCGCGACGACGAAGTCGAGAAACTGCGCGCCGAGCTGGTTGCGTTGCAGGCCAAAGTAGACCGGCTGGATCGCTGACTGGATGCCGCGCACAATGATTGCGGCAGTAGCCGCGCTGGTGGCCGCAAGCAGCGTCTCCGCCCAGGTCTATGTTCCGGGGCAATCCGCGCCGGCCGCTCCAGCCGCGCCGGCCGCAACGGTTGCGGCGATCGGTCCGGGCAGCGATTTCACGACCGCCACTGTGGCGCTCGGATCGTGGACCTATCGCGCCGTGCCGGGCGGCAGCGAAGCGCGCTTCATCGATTCGGGCGGCACCGCGCGTTTGATCATGACCTGCACCAAAGCGACTCGCCGGGTGAGTATTTCACATACCAGCGGAACGGCCTCGACCGGCCTGTTCGTGTGGACCAGTTCGGCCACCCGGACACTCGCGGCGCGGTTCGAAGCCAATGCAATGCGGGTCACCGCCGAGCTGTTCGCGCAAGACGCTTTGCTAGACGAAATCGCCTTCAGCCGGGGGCGGATTGCAGTGCTCATGGCGGGTGGTTTGCCGCTGGTTGTGCCGGCTGGGCCGGAAGCAGCACGAACAGTCGAAGATTGCCGAATTTAGACTGCATTTCAAGACTTGCGTTGCGGGCCCGGACGACTCATGTTGGAGGTGGCTTAAACGCAGCGAAAGGAGGTGATCCGATGTCTCATGGTTCAGCAGAGGGGTCGGTACGAACTGTTCACGAGGTGATGCGCTAGCTCACCTGGAACGGTCGGAACCTCCGGCCGCTGACCATGTCGAAGGGGATCGCTGGTTTGCCGGCGGTCCCCTTTTACTTGTCCGCATTTTTGTGGCTTGAGGCTGTGGCGCGCGACCGCAACGGGAACCGTTACGCGCCTGAAGTGTCTTTCTCCTCAACAAGGGAGGTTTTGCAATGGCGAAATCGAGCACGAAAAAGTCTTCTTCCAAAACATCTTCACGGTCGGGAAAATCGACCGTCGACAAGATCGCCAAAGCGGCGATGAGCCGCGAAATGCTCGGTGCCGGATTGGCCGCCGCGGCCGCCGCGATCAGCGCCAGCCCGGCCGCTCGACGCAAGATTCGCGACGCCGGTCTCGATGCCGCCGACTCTGCGTCGCAGGCGGCGACCAACGTCATGACCAGCGCCAGCCGCCTCGGCACGTTGATCGCCGAAGCGGTCGCCGATGCAGCGCAGCGCGTGCTGTCGGGCAAATGGTCGGACGACGATGGCGGATCGAGCAGTGCAGCGCGCGCCACGTCACCGCGCAAAGCGACGGCCGCCAAGGCCAAGAAAAAACCGGCTAAGCGCAAGGCCGCCGCCAGTGCCACGCGCAAGACCGCGACCGCGCGCAAGCCGGCCGCACGCAAGACCGCCGTACGCAAGACCGCCGTACGCAAGACCGCAACCCGGACCAGTGCTGCGCGTAAGCCTGCGGCGCGCAAGACGATGCGGCGGACCACGACCCGCAAGCCGCCCGCCGGCGGCGGTTCGAGCGCCAGCCAGGACTAAAGTTCGGTTGGCCGTCCGGCCTTCACGTCGAGCGCGATGATGTGAAGGCCGGCGCCGCCGATATGGCTTACGCGGCCTGTCCGGCGAACTGGAGCCGCGCCAATCCGGCGTAGAGTCCGTTGGCCGCGGTCAGCGAGCTGTGGGTGCCTTCCTCGACGATCCTGCCGCCGTCCATGACGATGATCCGGTCGGCGGCGCGGACGGTCGCCAGGCGATGCGCGATGACCACTGTCGTGCGGGTCTGCATCAGCCGCTCGAGCGCCTCCTGGACGAGTTGCTCGCTGCGCGCGTCGAGCGCCGAGGTCGCCTCGTCGAGCAACAGCAAAGGCGAATCGCGCAGCAGCGCGCGAGCGATCGCGATCCGCTGGCGCTGGCCGCCCGACAGGCGCGCGCCGCCTTCGCCGAGGAAGCTGTCGTAGCCGCCGGGCAATTGGACGATGAACTCGTGCGCATTGGCGGCCTTGGCGGCGTCTTCGATCTCGGCATCGCTGGCGTCCCACCGGCCATAGCGGAGGTTGTCCTTGGCCGAGGCGGCGAACAGCACGCTTTCCTGCGGCACGAAGGCGATGCGCTGGCGGATCTGGGCCGGGTCGGCGTCGCGCAGGTCGATGCCGTCGAGCGCCACGCGGCCTTCCTGCGGATCGTAAAAGCGCAAGGCGAGCTGGAACAGGGTCGACTTGCCGGCGCCCGACGGACCGACCACGGCGACCGTTTCGCCCGGCGCGATCGCCAGCGACAAATCGTGCACGGCCTTGTCGTCGGGCCGGGTCGGATAGCGAAAAGTGACCTGCTCGAAAGTCAATGCGCCGCGCGCCGGCTCGGGCAGCGGGACCGGATTAGCGGGCGCACGGATTTCCGCCTTGGCGCGCATCAATTCCTCGATCCGGCCGGCCGCGCCGGACCCGCGCAACAAATCGCCATAGACTTCGGTCAAGGCGCCGAACGCGCCGCCGACGAGCACGCCGGTGAATACGAACGCGGCAATCGCACCGCCGGTCATGCGCCCGCCGGCGACATCGGCCGCGCCTTCCCACAGCAGCATGACGATCGAACCGAACACCAGAGCGATGATCGTGAAGGTCATCACGGCGCGCATGGTGAAGCGGCGGCGGGCGACCAGGAAGGCGTTTTCAACCGCACTTCGGAAGCGGCCGAGCTCGCGCTCTTCCTGGCCGAACGCCTGGACCACCTTCATCGCGCCCAGGGTCTCGGACACGGTCGAGCCGACGTCGGCGATGCGGTCCTGCGACGCGCGGCTGAGGTTGCGGATGCGCCGCCCGAAAAAGATCACCGGGCCGAAGATGATCGGGATTCCGATCACCAGCATGGCCGCGAGCTTGGGCGACAGGACGAACAGATAAGCGATGCCGCCGAGGCCGGTGGCGACGTTGCGCAAGGCAATCGAAACGCTCGAGCCGACCACTTGCTCGAGCACCGCGGTGTCGGCGGTCAGCCGCGAGGCGATCTCCGACGGGCGGTTCTCCTCGAAGAAGCGCGGCGGCAGGGTCAGCAAATTCTTCTGCACCGCGACCCGCAAGTCGGCGATCGTCCGCTCGCCGATCCACGACACGAAGTAGAAGCGCATTGCGGTCGCGAGCGCGAGCACGACCACGATCACCAGCAGGTAGTGAAAGGCCGTGGTGACCGCTGCGGCGCCCGCGCCGCCCGAGCCGAAGCCCTGGTCGATGACCCGCTTGAAGCCGTAGGGGATGGCGAGGGTGGCGGCCGACGACAGGCACAGGAACAAGACCGCCGCGGCGATCTGCTTGGGGTAGCGGGCGGCGTGGCGCCAGACCAGCCACAGGTTGCCGATCCGGGTCGGGGGCTTGTCGGCAGCGTCTTGGGGAGGGTTGGCCATCGGGCGGGGATTAGCAGTGTGTCGCCCGGGCCTCAATTGCGGCAGTGCAGCTTCCGCAACGCAGCATCGCCCTTGCTTATGGGGTGATTGGCCGCCACATCAGTTGCCGATCCGTAACCAACCCCGAGGTTCGATGCTTTACGACGCCTATGAAGTTCAGCGCTCCCTTTTTGCAGGAGCAAGCAAGCTTGCCGGATTGGGCGCCGGATGGCTTAATAATCCAGCAAATCCTATGTCTTACAGTTCGATGGGGCCAGTCGTCGCAGCGAGCCTCGATGTCTTCGCGCACGCCTCGGCAACCCGCGGCAAGCCCGAGTTTGGACTCCACTCGACCGTCGTCGGCCGCAAGGTCGTCCCGGTCCGCGAGGAGATCGTGCTGCGCAAACCGTTTGGCCAGCTCAAGCATTTCGTCCGGGTTGGAGCAGAAAACAACGATCCCAAGCTTTTGATCGTCGCCCCGATGTCGGGCCATTATGCGACGCTGCTGCGCGGCACGGTCGAGCGGCTGTTGCCCAAGCATGACGTCTACATCACCGACTGGCGCGACGCCAAGCTGGTGCCGCTGTCGGACGGCAAGTTCGATTTCGACGGTTATATCGATTATCTGATCGCCTTCCTCGAGACCATCGGCGAGACCAGCGGCGAGAGGCCGCACATGCTCGCGGTTTGCCAGCCGGCGCCGCCGGCGTTTGCCGCGACCGCGGTGATGGAAGCGGCCAAGAACCCGTGGCGGCCCAGGACGCTGACCATGATGGGCGGCCCGATCGATACCCGCGAGGCGCCGACCGCGATCAACACGCTGGCGACCCAGCGGGCGCATGGCTGGTTCGCCAACAACGTCATCGCCACCGTGCCAATGATTTACCCGGGTGCCGGGCGCAAGGTTTACCCGGGTTTCCTCCAGCTCGCCGGCTTCATGTCGATGAACCTCGGCGATCATCTGATCAGCCATTGGGAGATGTTCAAGCATCTGGTCGAGGGCGACGATGACAGCGCCGACGCGACCCGCAATTTCTACGCCGAATACCGCTCGGTGTGCGACATGAGCGCCGAATTCTATCTGCAGACCGTCGATGTCGTGTTCCAGCGCCACCTGCTGCCCAAGGGCAAGCTGATGCACCGCGGCAAAAGGGTCGATCCGGCCGCGATCCGCGACACCGCGCTGCTGGCGATTGAAGGCGAGCGCGACGATATTTCCGGTATCGGCCAGACCCGCGCCGCGCTCGACATCGCCAAGAAGCTGCCGGCCGCCAAAAAGAAATATTTTCTGGCCAAGGACGTCGGGCATTACGGGATCTTCAACGGCCGCAAGTGGCGCGAGAACATCGCCCCGGTGGTCGAGAAGTGGATCGCTTCGCACGCCTGATCGGTCGTTCGCCGAACTTTTCTGTCCTGCCAAAGTCGAGACGCTATAGCTGCGGTTGGTAGATGATGGAGAGCACAATGACGGTGACGTTCGGCAGACGGGAATTTCTTGGTACGGCAGCCGCGGCCGGCTTTCTGTCAGGGTGCAAAATGGCCAATGCGCCGGGCAATGGCGCGGCCCCTGGGCAGCCCGGCGACCTTGCCGCCCAGCTCCAGGGGATGGCCGATCAACTGCTCGCCGAATATCCCGAGAATGCGACCATCCTCGGCATCGCGACCGGCAAAAACGAACCGCTCAACCACCAGCTGACCGACCGCACACCGGCCGGCGTCGCGGCGCGGATCGACGGCGCGCGCAAACGGCTTGCGGCGTTGACGACGCTCGACCTGTCCGACCTCGCCAAGCCCGCCCACCTTGACGCCGCGGTTGCTTTGGCGGCGCATGAAATCGCCGACGAGGGCTATCGCTTCGACTTCGGCGATACGATCAACCTCGATCCCAACTTCAGCTTTCGAGTGACCCCTTATGTGGTCAACCAGCTCGGTGGAGCATTCGTCGACTTTCCCGACTTCCTCGACAGCCGGCACATGGTTACCAGCGAGCAGGACGCGCTGGCCTATGCTGACCGCGTCGATGCTTATGCAAAAGACCTCGACGGAGAGACCGAGCGGTTGACGCACGATCGCGGAATGGGCGTGGTCGCGCCCGATTTCACGCTCGACAAAACCATCGCCATCATTGCCGGCGGAGTGGCGGAGAACGTCGACCAATCGACCGTCGTCACCTCGTTGCAGGCCAAGCTCGCGGCGGCCAAGCTCGATCCGAAAATCGTCGAGCGGGTCAAGCAATCGATGACCAGCGCCGTCCAGCCCGCGCTGCAGCGGCAGTTGGACGAGCTCAAGCGCCATCGGGCAGTGGCCACATCAGATGCCGGCGTGTGGCACTTCAAGGATGGCGAGGCTTATTATCGCTGGGCGCTGAAGGCCGGAACGACCACTACCCGCTCGCCGCAGGACATCCATGCGCTGGGCCTGGAGCAGGTCAAAACGATCCAGGCGCGGATGGACACCATCATGCAAAAGCGTGGGCTGACCGGCGGGTCGGTCGGTGCGCGTATGGCCGCGCTGGGCAAGGACCCGGCCCAGCTTTATGCCAATACGGCCGCGGGCCGCGAGCAGCTGCTGGCCTATCTCAACGACCGCATCGCCGACATCCGCACCCGCCTGCCGCGCGCCTTCGCGACGCTGGTTCCAGCGCGATTGGTGATCAAGCGCGTGCCGGCGTCGATCGAAGCCGGTGCGCCGGGCGGCTATGCGGCGGCGGGTTCAATCGACGGCAAGGTGCCCGGCCAATATTACATCAACCTGCGGGACACCGCGGAATGGCCCAAGTTCAGCCTCCCGACCTTGTGCTATCACGAAGGCATTCCGGGCCACATCTGGCAGGGCGATTATGCCAACCGGATGCCGCTGATCCGGTCGATGCTGGCGTTCAACGCCTATAGCGAGGGCTGGGCGCTTTACGCCGAACAGCTGGCTGACGAGCTTGGGGTCTACGCCGACGATCCGATCGGCCAACTGGGCTATTTGCAGTCGATGGGCTTCCGCGCCTGCCGCCTGGTGGTCGACACCGGACTGCACGCGATGCGCTGGACTCGCGACCAGGCGATCGACTGGTTCGTCACGACCAATGGCGACGACCGCGGATCGATCACGAGCGAGGTCGATCGCTATTGCGTGATGCCGGGGCAGGCGTGCGGCTACAAGATCGGTCAACTCGAAATCAACCGACTGCGCGACAAGGCGACAGCGGCGCTCGGGTCGAATTACGATCTGCGGCGCTTCGATGATGCGGTCGTGCTTGGTGGAAGCGTGCCGATGACCCTGCTCGAGACGGTCATCGACGGCTTCATCGCCAAGACCAAGGGCTAGCCGGCTTTTTTCATTTTCACGCCGCCGAGCAGGGTCAGAGCAGCGAGCGCGGCTAGCGCCGCGACCGCTGCTGACACGAACATCGCCATGTGAAAGCCGCTGAACAGTTGCTCGCCGTCGCTAGCGATGACCGCACCGAGCAAGGCGGTCGCGATCAGGCCGCCGGTGCGCGCCACCGCGCTGTTAAAGCCCGACGCCATCGCGACATGCTGTTCGGCGACCGATCCGAGCACCGACGAGGTCAGCGGCGCGACCGCGATGGTCATGCCCACGGCCATTACCGAGATGGTCGGGAAGGCGCCGGTCCAATAGCTGCTGTCGGGTCCGATGAGGATTGCCAGCGCCATGCCGACGGCGACGATCAGCGGGCCAACGGTCAATGGAATGCGCGGACCGATCCGTGCCGCAAGACCCCCCATGGTCGGTGAAATCGAGGTCATCAGGACCGGCAGGGGCAGCATTGCCAGGCCCGCCTGGACCGGCGAATAGCCGCCGCTGGTGATGAGCACGTAAGGGATCAGCAGCATCGCCGCGGCAAATGCACCGTAGAGCAAGAAGGTAAGCAGGTTGAGGCCGGAAAAGCAGCGGCCCTTGAACAGGCTGAGCGGCATCATGGCGCGCTCGCCGCGGCGGTATTCGACCGCGAGGAACGCGCCGATCAGCATTGCGCCGGCCGCCAACGCGATCAGCGCCGGGTTGGTCAGGCGCCCCGAGGCCGACCACAGGGTCAGCGCATAGGTCAGCGCGCCGAGCCCGCCGGTGGCGAGCAGGGCGCCGGCATAATCGGTCCGTCCGCCGCCCGGCTCATTGCTCTCCTCGACGAACTTGAGCGCCATGCCGATCGCGCCCAGCGCCAGCGGCAGGTTGATGTAGAAGATCGCCGGCCAGCCGACGTTGCTGACCAGCCAGCCGCCGATCAGCGGGGCGATCGCCGCCGCCGCCGCTCCGGCCGCTGCCCAAATGCCGACCGCGCGGCCGCGCTTCTCGCCCTGGAAGGCGGCGTTGAGCAATGCCAGGCTGTTGGGCAGCAGCAAGGCCGCGCCAATCCCTTGCACGGCCCGCGCCGCGAGCAGCACCGGCAAGCTCGGCGAAAGCGCGCAGACCAAAGAGGTCGCGGCAAAGATGCTGGTGCCGATGACCAGCAATCGGCGCCGCCCGAAATGGTCGCCGAGCGCGCCGCCGAGCAACAGCAAGGCGGACAGCGGCAGCAGATAGGCGTTGACCACCCACTGCACTTCCTGCGCGCCGGCGCCATAGCCCGAGCGGATCGCGGGCAGTGCGACGTTGAGCACCGAGCCCTCGACGAACGACAGGCTCGAGGCGAGGACGCAGGCGACCAGCGTCCAGCGCGGATCGGTTTTTGATCTGGCCCTGGCGCGGGCGCTCATTCGGCGCTGGCGATCGAGGCCTCGACCATGCGCTGCCAAATCGCCGCGTCGCCCGCCGCCGCCGCCGCCCGGTCCGGCTCACGCATCACGTGGAGCACGGCGAGCGCCTGGGGGACATGTTCGCGCCACGCCAGATCGACCTTGCCGCCGGCCGACGGGTCGCTGCCATGGGCGTTGCTACTGAGCGCCTCGCCGGCCATCACTCGGGCAATCCGCTCGACCAGCGACATGTGGGCAAATTCGACCATGAAACCTCCAGTTGCCGGATGAACCCGCTAGCGCCGGTCGGGTTCAATCGGGCGGGTGAGCCGGCTGCCGCCGGCGAGCAAGCTGCTCAACGCGCGGCGGGCGGCGAGCACCAGCCACAGCGATAGAATGACGAGGATCGCGGCGATCAGCGCGGCGGCGATCGGGTTGGCGATCGCCAGCGCCAGCAGTCCGACGGTCGCGATGTCTTCGCCGGTCGACACCGCAATGTTGGAAAATGGCTCCGGACTGGCGTTGACCAGGGTCCGCGCCCCGGCCTTGCCGGCATGGGCGGTGAGGGCCGCCGCGCCGCCCAGGAGGAAGCTCGCGACCTGCCAGGCGGGATCGGCCGAATCGATGATCGCGAGGCTCAGCAAGGCGCCGCCCAAGGGCCGCACGACGCTGTGGATCGCGTCCCATGCGCTGTCGATCCAGGCGACCTTGTCGGCGAAGAATTCGGCCACCGTGCCAAGCGCGGCGACGCCGATGACCCAGTTGCTGGCGATGACGTTGAGCGCCTCGAGCCGGTCGGGCAGGTCGATCCAGCCAAATTTCATCGCCAGCCCGGTAACCAAAGTGACGAGATACAGCCGCCAGCCGGCGAGCAGGCTGGTCGATGCAGCAAGCGCGATCAGTTGGACGGCGCCCAACGGCTACAGCACCTCGAACAGGCCCGCTGCGCCCATGCCGCCACCGACGCACATCGTGACGACGACATATTTGACGCCGCGGCGCTTGCCTTCGATCAGCGCGTGGCCGGTCATCCGCGCGCCACTCATGCCATAGGGGTGGCCGATCGAGATTGAGCCGCCGTCGACATTGAGCCGGTCCTGAGGGATGCCGAGCTGCTCGGCGCTGTACAGCACCTGGACCGCGAACGCCTCGTTGAGCTCCCACAGGCCGATGTCGTCGGCCTTGAGGTCGAAGCGCTTGAGGAGCTTGGTAACCGCCTCGATCGGGCCGATGCCCATCTCGTCGGGTTCGGTGCCAGCGACCGCCATGCCGATGTAGCGGCCCATCGGCGCAATCCCGCGGCGCGCCGCCTCGCCGGCCTCCATCAGGATCGACGCCGAGCTGCCGTCGGACAATTGGCTGGCATTGCCGGCGGTGATCGAGGTGTCGGGGCCGAGCACCGGGTTGAGGGCCGACAGGCCTTCGAGCGTGGTGTCGGCGCGATTGCCCTCGTCCTTGGTGATCGTAACTTCTTTTTGAGAAACCGCGCCGGTCTCCTTGTCCTTGACCATCATGGTCGTGGTGACGGAGACGATCTCGGCGTCGAACCGGCCGGCGGCCTGCGCAGCGGCGGTGCGCTGCTGACTTTGCAGCGCATATTGGTCCTGCCGGTCGCGGCCGACGCCATAGCGCCGGGCGACCGTTTCGGCGGTCTGCAGCATCGGCATGTAGACATTCTTGTGCATCGCAACCAGCGACGGGTCGGGCGCGATCCGCATCTCGGGCGTCTGGACCATGCTGATCGAATCCTGCCCGCCGGCGGCGACCACATCCATCCGGTCGGTGATGATCTGCTTGGCGGCGGTGGCGATGGCCATCAGCCCCGACGAGCATTGGCGGTCGATGGTCATCCCCGACACGCTGACCGGGCAGCCCGCGCGCAAGGCGACCAGGCGGCCGATATTGCCGAACTGGGTGCCCTGGGTGAGCACCGCGCCCCACACCACGTCGTCGATCTCGCCCGGGTCAATCCCGGCGCGCTCGATCGCCGGCTTGAGCGAGAATGCGCCAAGCGTCGGTCCCGGCGTGGCATTGAACGCGCCCTTGTAGGCGCGGCCGATCGGGGTACGGGCGGTCGACACGATCACGGCGTCGCGAGTGGACATGACTTTCTCCTCAGACGAACAGCAGACCGAGCCATTGCGCGGTCAGCGCGGGCTTGTCCACGCCCTCGATTTCGACCGTTACGGTGTGGCGCAGAAGCAGTTGGCCGGGCGCCTTGTCGTCGACCGCATCGAGCACGAAATGGCCGCGGATGCGCTGGCCCGAGCGGACCGGCGTGATGAAGCGGACCCGGTCGAGGCCGTAATTGACCGCCATCGTGAGGGTCGCCGGCACCAGCATCACCTCGACCGCCATGCGCGACAGCATCGACAGCGACAGGAAGCCGTGCGCCACGGTGCCGCCGAACGGGGTGTGGGCGGCAGCGGCGGGGTCGACGTGGATGAACTGGCGGTCCTCGGTCGCGTCGGCGAACGCATCGATCCGCGCCTGGTCCATCGTCAGCCACGAGGAAACGCCGACTTCGGTGCCGATCCGGGCGCGGATGTCGTCGAGCGTCGCGACCGGCATCAAATATCCTCGCCGACCTTCTTCATCGCAACCACTTGCTGGACCTGCGGATAGGGCATGATCATCGTCCCGTCGGGGGCCGAAGTGAATGTCGTCTGGGTCGGGTAAGCAAGCTCGATGCCGTCGCGCTTGAACAGGCGCGCGAGGCCGATCCAGACCGCTGATTTATGCTCAGCGAGGCGGTTGAAATCTTTCGATTTATCTTCGTACAAAAGCTCGAAATCGATCGAGCTGTCGGCAAAATTCTTGACTACGCAGCGCACCAGCCGGCAGCCCTTGATCGGCGCGATCACCTCTTCGGCGAGCGCCGCCATGCCCGCCAGGACATCGGGCGCAGTCTGGTAGATCACGCCGAAGCTGAGATAGATCCGGCGAACGTTGGTCGCCGAGATGTTGTGGATCTCGCATTCGAGCAGCTTGGTGTTGGACATCACCACCATCTCGCCAGTGATTGATCGAATCCGGGTGGTCTTGAGACCGATCCGCTCGACCGCACCGGTGGTGGCGCCAAACTGGATCGTCTGGCCGCGCCTGAACGGTTGGTCGAAGACGATCGACAGCGCCGCGAACAGGTCTGAAAATATGCCCTGGGCGGCGAGGCCGATGGCGATGCCGCCGATGCCCAGCCCGGCAATCAGGGTGGTGACGTTGACCCCGAGATTGTCGAGGATGACGACCAGAGCGAGGGCGAAAGCGGCGACGCTGACCATCACCCGGATCAGCGCCATGGCATTGCCGAGCGTCGATTCGCCCGGATTTTCGCCGACCCGGCTGCGGACCATGCCGATAATCAGTTCGCGCGCCCACACCGCCGCTTGCAGCGAACTCGCGATGATGAACAGTATTTGGACCGCGCGGCCAACTTTTACCGGTACTTCGGCATAAGCCGTCACAATCGCGATGGCCGCGGCGACCATGAACACGAAGGTAGTCCGCGCGAGGACGTTCGCGATCACGCCGCGCCAACCGGTCCCATCAGGATAAGCAGCCAGAATGCGCTCGCCGATGTGACGCATGACAAGCATCACCGCGACCAGCGCAGCCGCAATCAGAATGCCGATTACGAGCCCTTCGCTATTGGCGACCAGCCAATCCCACAGGCCGGCCCACGAATTTATCTTGTCGCGCATGGGGCCGTCATGGCGGCAGCCCGCCGTTCGATCAAGACAAGCCGGTCAGGCCGCTTGGATCAGACGGCTTCGATCAAGCCGCCACTTTCACGGGTGCAGCTCTCCGCGCCGCCGCTTTGCCGGGCGCCGCCGCGGCGTCTTCGGCCGCCTTGGCCCTGCGCCGCCGGGCGCGCTTGCCGCCGCGGGCGAGAAATTCGAGCAGGCCGACCTCGGTCGACGACAGCCGGGCCTTGGCGCGCGGCCGCTCGGCCCCGGCCAGCGGATCGCGCGGCGTGACCTTGATCGCCTCGAGCAGCGCCGGGTGGATGTAGGATTTGCGGCTCATCGCGACCGTATTGCCGAGCGCTTCGGCGACCGGCTCGACCACCGTCTTGACCGAGATCCGCGCGTCGTCGGCCTTCTTGAGCAACTGGTCGTAGGCGATCGCGCTCGCCCCCCAGGTGCGGAAGTGCTTGGCGGTGAACTCGCCGCGGCTGGCTTCCTTGATATAGTCGTTGACGTCGCCCGAGGTGATCGGCCGCGCCTCGCCATCGTCGTCGATATATTGGAACAGCATCTGTCCCGGCAGGTCCTGGCAGCGCTTGACGATCCGCTTGAGATTGGTGTCGCCGATTTTCACTTCGTGGACGATGCCGTGCTTGCCGACGAAGCGCATCATCAACCGACCATTCTTGCGGCGGACGTGGCGGCGGCGCAGGGTGGTCGCACCAAAGCTCTTATTGTCCTTGGCATATTGCTCGTTGCCGATGCGGATGTGCTGGGTGTCGAGCAGCCGCACGATCGCTGCCAGCACGGTCTCGCGGCCGAGCGCGCGACGCTTGAGATCCTGCTCGACCCGCCGCCGGAGCTTGGGCAGCGCCTTGCCGAATTCGAGCAGCCCGTCATATTTCGCGGCATCGCGGCGCTCGCGGAAGGCATTATGATAGCGATATTGCTTGCGCCCGCGGGCATCGATCCCGGTCGCCTGCAAATGCCCGCACGGGTCGGTGCAGTACCAGGCATCGGAGTAGGCCGGCGGCAAGGCGACGGCGTTGAGCCGGTCGATCTCCGCACGGTCGGTGATGCGCTTGCCGTCGGGGTCGAAATACCCCCAGGCGGACTTGATCCGCTTGCGGGTGATGCCGGGTTCGCTATCGCTCGAGTGACGTAACATTCGGCGGTAATGAGCCGGATGGGTGCGAAGTTCCGATATGGGCGCAGAACCAATGACAATGGCGGGCAAGACAGTGCTGGTGATGGCGACCGATGGCTTCGAGGAATCGGAGCTGTTCGGGCCGCGTGCGATCCTCCTCGAGCACGGGGCCAAGATGATCCTAGCGGCGCCGACCATGGTGCCAATTCAAGCGACGGTGAAGGACGATCCGGGGCAGGTCATCCGGCCCGACCTGACGATCGCGCAGGCGCAAGCCAGCGGGTATGACGCGCTGTTGCTGCCGGGCGGGCTGCGCAACCCCGATGCATTGCGCACCAATGGCGATGCGATCGCGCTAATCCGCGCCTTCGCCAACGCCGGCAAGCCGGTCGCGGCGATCTGCCACGGGCCGTGGCTGCTGGTCGAAGCCGATCTGCTGCGCGGGCGCCAGGTCACCGGTTGGAAGTCGATCCGCACCGACCTTGCCAACGCCGGCGCGATCGTGGTTGACGAGGCGGCAGTGACCGACGGCAATTTCGTCACCAGCCGTGGGCCGGACGACGTCGAAGCGTTCACCAGCGCCCTGATCGCGGTAATCGAAGCGCGGGCGGACTGACCAGGTTCAATCCTAACGAGCTGGCAATCAATTGCCGCTAATGTTGCCCAATGCGCTGGGAAACGACAGGCAGCCGGGTGGAATGGGCGATCGACATCGCGGCAGCGGCGCTGCTGGCGCTGGCGATCGGCTTTGCCGTTCACGCCGCGGCGGCCGATCCCGAGCTGGCCGATTCGGCGGCGCCGATTGTGTTCATCCTGGCCCTGGCCGGCCTGAGGAAGATCGACGCCGGCGAGCATCACCCGGCGATCACCGCCTTCCAGGCGGCGCCGGGCGGACATGCCGAAGCGATCCGGAGCGAGATCGCACGCCTCTCCGCCGAGCGCCCGGCACCTGGCGCGCATCAGGTACCCGAGGCGTTCGAAGACAGTTCGAACGTGCTCCGCTTCGACCGGCCCGGCGGCTACCAGACCGACGGCGAGGATGCCGGCCAGGCGCTCAGCGACGCGCTCGCCAATCTGCGCCGTTCGCTGCGCTGACCAAGCCTTATTCGGCCACGGTTAGGGCCTCGATCTCCAGCCCGAAAGAGCCGTCGTGATCGCGCGCCGGCGCGCCGGCGAGGGCGATGTCGGCGACGATCTGACCCGGAATCGCAAATTCCGCTTCCTCCAGCCCGTCGATCAACCGGCCGACCAATTGCCTGGCGCCGGGTCCGCGAATGCGCAGCCGCAGCCGGTGTCTCTCGCCAACGAAAGTCAGCGATTGCCAGGCGACCGAAAGGACCTCGCTGAGTAGAATCCTATCGCATTGATCGCCGCTGCGCTGGAGCAGGGCGCGCAGCAGCCCGGACGCGGCGCGCGACAAAACGAGGCTCAACATTGTGCCGCCTCGAGGAACTCGCGGACCCGTTGGACGGTTCGCGGACGCGGCTCGCGCCCTCGTCGCAGGTCGAAAACAAAACGTGGATCGCCAAGGGCTTCACGGCCAAACCGGGTTGGCGGCGTGCGGCTTCGATTCAAGAACTTCTCTATCTCACGCAGCAAGTTCACTCTGCACCTCACACTGAGAGCGACTCGGCTAAAATTGTTTTTCAAGCTAATTCCTACTTGTCGAGGCACTTGCCTATATTTAAGAAAAAGATAATCGAGGTTAAGAGATGGTCGCGGAACCGCGTCTCATAATTGAACGACTTTGTGCCGAGCGAGGCGACGACTTCGCCGGGCTGTCGCGCATGCTCGGGCGCAATCCGGCCTATATCCAGCAGTTCGTCCGGCGCGGCGTGCCCAAGCACCTCAAGGAAACCGAGCGGCGCAAGCTGGCGCGCTATTTCGCCATCTCGGAAACGCTGCTGGGCGGTCCCGAAGAGGATAATCCGGCGGGGGCGCTCGAGCCGGTCGAGCGCATCGCCGTGCGCGCCTCGGCCGGGCCGGGCGCGCTGGTCGTGGGGGAAAGCGGCAAGCCCTATTTCGGGTTCGACGGGCGCTGGCTCAGAGGCCTCACCGCGACCGCCCCGAGCAAGCTTTCAATTATCCGCGTCGAAGGCGATTCGATGGCGCCGACGCTCAACGCCGGCGACGATATCTTGGTCGATCCGGGCGACTCCGCCGAGCGGCTGCGCGACGGGATCTATGTGTTGCGGATGGACGATGCGCTGGTGGTCAAGCGGATCGCGCTGCACCCGATGGGGCGCGGCGTCACGGTCCAGTCCGACAATCCGGCCTATCCCGACTGGCCCGACTGCGACATGGCAGCGATTATGTGCATCGGCCGGGTGGTGTGGGCCGGGCGCAAGATCGATTGACCGGCTAGCGCCGGCGGCGGTCGAGCAGCCACAGCAGCACCGCTGCCGCAGTGCCGAGCGCGGTGCCGATCAACACCCCCTTCATCGGGTTTTGCGCGGCAATTCCGAAACCGGTGCCGGCCATGATGCCGAGCGCGACAAAGATGCCGCCGGCCTGAGCGTTGCGAGTGACCATGCCGCGTCATGGCAGAGCCGGGCGCGGCGCTCCACTTAATTTCGCGCGTCGCCGATCCGCGCTTTGCGCGGGTTGCGCGACATGGTGAAGAGCGTGTTGACGACCTTTGTCGGCAGTCGCGTAACAGGCCTATGCTATTGTCCTGGCCATGGATTCACCTTTCATCAATGGGCGTCTGGCGCTTGCCGACGCCGCCGAACTGCTTGAGCAATTTGGCGACAATGCGGGCTTCGAAGCCGCGGCCCGGGCCGACGTCAGCCGCGATTCCGGCAACGTCGTGCGCTTCTGCCACTGGCGCCAGATCGAGCGGGTCATCGCCACGCTCAGCAGCGACGAGGTCAGCGGCACCGTCCACTAAAGCGGCGGACCGGCCGCCGCATAGGCCGATCATAGTGGCGCATAGTCCGATCAATACTGGCGCGGTTCAGCCCGGCTAGCTAGGCTGGCTCGATGAAGTGGCGCGGAGGGAGCAGGTTCCGATCGCTCGCGGGCGAACGGCGTGCCGGTTTCCCGGGGGGAGCCGCGCGTCTGCTCGGGACGGCCGCCTGTGCGCTGCTGCTCGCTGCTCCGGGCCTGGCCCAGCCGGCGCCGCCCGCCGATCCGACCGAGCTCGATCCGTCGGCGCCGCTCGACCCGATGCCCGACCTCGGCGTCGACTGGCCCGATCCCGGCGCCAGCCAGCTGCCGCCAACGCCGCCAGCGCCGGTCGCGGCGCCGGCGCCCGGCCAGCCGCCAGTTGCCGACCAATCATCGGCGACCGATCAGGCCGATCTCCTGCCCGATGCCGAGCAGCCGGCGGACACCGCGGCCGAAGCCGTCTCCGTCAACGATTCCACCAAATTGCGCTACAGCGTCGCCATCGAGGGCCTCGAGAACATCGCTCCCGGGGCCGACTTGATCAGCGCCTTCGACAGCCAGTCGGCGCTGCGCAAGGACAGCAAGGACGACGCCAACGCGGCGCAGATCGACCGGCGGTCGCGCGCCGATGCCGATTTGCTGGCCGAACTGCTGCGCAGCCAAGGTTATTATGATGCGCAGGTCGAGCCCAATATCGAGCGGGCCGGCGGCGCTCTGGTGGTCGTGCTCGCGGCCGAGCCGGGCGAGCAATATCAGTTCCAGTCGGTCGAGCTGCCGGGGCTCGATGCGGCCGGGGCCGAAGCTGCAAAACTGCGCCAGGCGTTTGGCGTAAAGGCCGGCGACCCGGTTATTGCCGCCGACGTGCTGGCCGGCGGCGTTGCGTTCAAAGTGGCGCTCGGCGAGCAGGGCTTCGCGCTGGCCGAGGTCGGCGAGCAGAAGATCGTGATCGATCATGACACCCATCGCGCCGAGCTCGTGCTGCCGGTCCAGACCGGTCCGCTGGCGACGTTCGGCCAGATCAGGATGAGCGGCCATCCGCCGTTCAGCGCGCGCCACGTCGGGCACATTGCGCGCTTCCACCCGGGGGAACGGTTCGAGCAGTCCAAGGTCGACGATTTGCGGCGGGCCTTGATCGCCACCGGCCTGGTTGCGTCGGCTGAGGTCAAGGTGGTCCCGACCGCGGACGGCCGAACGGTCGACCTCGCGGTCAATCTGCAGCCGGCGCCGACCCACACCATCGCCGGCGAACTTGGCTATGGCACTGGCGAGGGCGTCCGCATCGAGGCCAGCTGGCAGGACCGCAACTTCTTCAATCCCGAAGGCGCGCTGACGGTGCGTGGCGTCGCCGGCACCCAGGAGCAGCTCGCCGCAGTCCAGTTCCGGCGCAACAATTTCATGCGCCGCGACCAGGTCCTCAATCTCCAGGCGCTGGCCAGTAACACCAACCGCAAGGCCTATGACGCGAGGACCATCCAGGTCGGCGGCAACATCGAGCGCCAGAGCAACATCATCTGGCAGAAGAAATGGACCTACAGCCTCGGCGCGGACCTGATCGCGACCGACGAACGCGGGGTGTTCACTGCGCTTGGGGTCAAGGATACCAAGACGTTCCTGATCGCGGCGGTTCCGGCGACGCTCGGCTATGACGGCAGCGACAGCCTTCTCGACCCGAGCCATGGCTTTCGCCTGAGCGGGCGAATCAGCCCCGAAATCTCGGCCCACAGCGGCAGCTTCACCTATGTCCGGACCCAATTCGACGTCAGCGCCTATCACCCGATTTCATCGAGCGTGGTGGCGGCCGGCCGAATTCGCCTGGGCAACATCATCGGCGCCAATGCGATGTCGATCGCGCCGTCGCGGCGGCTCTATGCCGGCGGCGGCGGGTCGGTGCGCGGCTACGGCTACCAGCGGCTCGGTCCGCACGACCTCGACGGCGATCCGGTCGGCGGCAGCGGCCTTGCCGAGTTCGGGCTCGAAGCCCGTATCCGGCTCAAGGCGTTCGGCGGCAATTTCGGCGTGGTGCCGTTCCTCGACGGCGGCAGCCTGACCAACAAGTCATGGCCCGGCACCAGCGGCTGGCAGCTGGGGGCCGGCATCGGCCTGCGTTATTATTCGAGCTTCGGCCCGATCCGAATCGACGTCGGCACGCCGCTCAATCCGCGCGCCGGTGACGGCCGGGTGGCGGTCACCGTGTCGCTCGGCCAGGCGTTCTAGTGGCCGACGAGGCGATTCCCGCCAGCCGCGCGCAATCGCCGCCGCGGCGGCTGCGCAGCGACTGGTCGCGCAAGCTGCTCAACGAATTGCTGGTGTTGTTCGTGGCGCTGCTGATTCTCCTCGCCGGCGCGCTGGTGCTGCTCGACACCGCGCCAGGCCACCGCTTCATCGTCGATCGGCTGGCGCGGATCGAGACCGCGTCGGGGCTCAACGTTCGCATCGGCCGGATCGAAGGATCGGTGTTCGGCAAGTCGCGGCTCAAGAATGTCGCGGTGTCGGACAATCGCGGGGTGTTCCTGACCTCGCCCGAAATCCAGCTCGACTGGGCGCCGGGCGCGTGGCTGTACAATTCGCTGCACATCGACCGGGTCTCGGCCCGCCAGGTGCGGCTGACGCGCCTGCCCAAGCTCAAGCCGACCGGGCGCACCGGGCCGATCCTGCCCGGCTTCGACATCCATATCGGCGAGCTGGCGATCGACCGGCTCGAGCTTGGGCCGGCGATTACCGGGCAGGCGCGCAGCGGCCGGGTGCGCGGCAAGGCCGACATTCGCGCCGGGCGCGCGATGATCGAGCTTGGCGTGGCGGTCGACGGCGGCGACCGGATTGCGCTCAACCTCGATGCCGAGCCAGACCGTGACCGGTTCGACATCGACCTGCGCGCCAAGTCGCCGGCCAATGGCCTGCTGCCGTCGCTGGTCGGGACCAAGCGTTCGATCGACCTTACAGTCAGCGGCGACGGCCGCTGGAGCCGGTGGCGCGGGCGCGCCGCGCTCGACCTGTCGGGGCATCAGGCGGCGCGGCTTGCACTCGGGGGCGACGCCGGGCGCTATCGCTTGGCCGGTCAGGTCGCTTCGGCGCAATTCCTCAAAGGCCGGCTACAGCGGCTGACCGCGCCGGTGGTTCAGGTGCGCGGCGACGGCCGGTTGCAGGACCGCGTGCTCGACGGCCAGCTGACATTGAGCTCGCCGGCCTTGCGGGCGGTGACGCGCGGTGCGCTCGACCTCGGCGCCAACCGCTTCCGCAAGGTCAGCGTGGGCGTCGACCTGCTGCGTCCGCCGGCGCTGTTTCCCAACATGGCGGGCCGCAATGTGCGGCTGGTATGGACGCTCGACGGCCCGTTCGGCGCGGCGGATTTTGCCTATCGGCTGACCTCGCCGGGAGTGAAGTTCGACAATACCGGCTTCATCGACGTCCGCGCCGAGGGTCGCGGCAAAGGCTCGCCGTGGCCACTGCGGGTGCCGCTGCGCTTGTCGGCGCGGGCCGTGACCGGGGTCGGCGACGTCGCCGGCGCGATCCTCGCCAACGTGCGGATCGAGGGCATGCTCACGGTCACCCCTCAGTTCGTCCGCGGCGAGGGGCTGCGCCTGACCAGCAATAAATTGAACGGCAAGATCGCATTGCTGATCGACATCGCCACCGGGCGCTTCGAGATCCTCATCTCGGGCGGGCTCAAGCGCTACGCCATCCCCGGCCTCGGGATTGTCGACGTGCAGACCGAATTGAAGATCGTGCCCGGGCCCGGCGGCAAGGGATCGCGGGTCGTCGGCACCGCCAAGGCGTGGGTCCGGCGGCTCGACAACGAGTTCTTCCGCAGCCTCGCCGGCGGTCTGCCGCGGATCGAGACCAGTCTCGAGCGTGGGACTGACGGCATCCTCCATCTGACCAATTTGCAACTCTACGCGCCCAAGCTGCGGCTGACCGGCTCCGGCCAGCGCAACCAAGACGGCACGTTTCACATCGTGGCGCACGGGCGGCAGGCCAAATATGGCCCGCTCAAGATGATTCTCGACGGCCACATCGAGCGGCCGCGGGTCGACCTGTTGCTCGACCATCCCAATGATTCGCTCGGCCTCAGCAATGTGCGCCTGCTGCTGACCCCGAACGCGGCCGGGTTCGATTACACCGCCGCCGGCGGATCGCGGCTCGGGCCGTTTACCAGCAATGGCCGGATCCTGCTGCCCAAGGGCGCCAGCACGACCATCGCCATCGCCGCGCTCAACGTCAGCGGGACCACCGCGAGCGGCAATCTGCGCTCCGATCCGGGCGGCTTCAACGGCAGGTTGGCGATCGCCGGAGGCGGTCTCGACGGCGAGCTGGCTTTCTCGCCGGCCGGTGACGCTCAGCGGATCGAGGCGCATCTGCGGGCCAACGGGGTCAGCTTCCCGGGTGCGTTCGCGGCCCGGTCGGGGCGGCTCGACGGCACCATCATCCTCGCCGACGAGCGGACCACGGTAGATGGCGTGATCGACGCCCGCGGGTTCGAGGCCAGCGGATTGAGTTTCGCCCACGTCACCGCCAACGCCAAATTGGTCAACGGCAGCGGCCAGGTCCGCGCCGCGGTCGCCGGTAAGCGCGGTGCGGCGTTCGACTTCACCACTTTGGCCGACGTCACTCCGGACAGCATCCTGCTGACCGGCCGCGGTCAGATCGACCGGCGGCCGCTGGTACTGCGCGAGGCGGCGCTACTGACCCGCTCGGACGACGGCTGGAGCCTGGCGCCGACCAACTTCACCTTCGCCGGCGGCAGCGGCACTTTGTCCGGCCGCAGCGGCTCCTTGCCCGAAGTTCACGCCCAGCTGCGCTCGATGCCGATGCAGATCCTCGACATTGCCTGGCCCGGCCTCGACCTCGAGGGTTCGGCCACCGGCCGGCTCGATTATGCGTGGAAGGGCAATCGCAACGGCCGCGCCGATCTACGCATCAAGGGCCTCAGCCGGTCGGGCCTGGTGCTCGCTTCCGAACCGATCGACGTCGCGCTCGCCGCGGTGGTCGGCGGCGACAAAGCGGCGCTGCGCGCGGTCGCCGCCAGCGGCGGCAAGACCATCGGCCGCGCCCAGGCGAAGTTCACGCCGCTCGGCCGCGGCCCGTTGCTGGCCGAACTGCTCAATGCGCCATTGTTCGCCCAGCTGCGCTACGGCGGACCGGCCGACACCCTGTGGCGCTTGTCCGGGACCGAAGTCATCGACCTGTCGGGACCGATTTCGATCGGCGCCGATATCGGCGGCCGGCTAGTCGACCCGACCATCCGCGGGTCGCTGCGGACCCAGTCGGCGCGGCTCGAAAGCGCGGTCACCGGAATGGTCATCGACCAGCTTGCAGCCGATGCGCGCTTTTCCGGCCCGCAACTGGTGTTCAGCCGGATCGCCGGCCGGACCAGCGGCGGCGGAACAATCGAAGGATCGGGCCGGGTGACCTTTTCCGGTGGCCACAGCCTGCTCGACCTCAATTTCACGACCAAGCAGGCGCTGCTGCTCAACCGCGACGACATCGCCGCCCGGGTGACCGGGCCGCTGCTGATTCGCTCGACCGCCGAGGGCGGGACGATTTCGGGCAAGCTCAAGCTCGACAAGGGCCGCTTCCAGCTCGGCCGGGCGAGTGCCGCAGCGTCGGTGCCCCAGCTCCAGGTGAGCCACCGCGGGCTCAATCCCGAAGACGTCATCGAGGTCGCGCAATTGCACCCGTGGCGGCTCGACCTGGCGGTCACCGGCCGCGAACTCGATGTTCGTGGGCTCGGCATCGACAGCCGCTGGACGACCAATCTCCAGATTGGCGGAACCGCGGATTCGCCGCGCTTCACCGGCCGCGCCGACCTCGTCCGCGGCAATTACGAATTCGCCGGGCGCAGCTTCCGCCTCGATCGCGGAGTCCTCCGCTTCCGCGGCGAGACCCCGCCCGATCCGCTGCTCGACATCCACGCCGAAGCGCAGGTCCAGGGGCTCGACGCCAGCGTCCAGGTGACCGGCACCGGCCTCAAGCCGGAGATCAACTTCGCCAGCGTGCCGGCGCTGCCCCAGGACGAATTGCTGTCGCGGATCCTGTTCGGGACCTCGATCACCAACTTGTCCGCCCCTGAAGCGCTCCAGCTGGCTTCGGCGGTGGCGGCGCTGCAGTCGGGCTCGGGCAGTCTCGACCCGATCAACGCGCTGCGCCGCGCGGTTGGGCTCGACCGGCTGCGGATCGTTCCGGCCGACGTCGCCACCGGGCAGAAGACCGCGCTGTCGGTCGGAAAATATATCGGCCGCAAGCTGTTCGTCGAAGTGATCACCGACGGCCAGGGCTATTCCGCGACCCGGGTCGAATATCAGATGACCAAATGGCTGTCCCTGCTGTCGTCGGTGTCGACCATCGGCCGGACCAGCGCCAACGTGCGTGTGTCGAAGGATTATTGATTCCATTCTAGCCGTCATCCCGGACTTGACCCGGGACCCGCCTTCTTATTCAACCGTCGGCAAGGCAGGCCCCGGGCAAGCCCGGGGTGACGGGGAGCGAGCACGATGAAGAACTGGAACGTCCGCAAGGCGATCGTCGCGCGCGCCGACATGGCCGAGCATCACCGGCTGGCGCAGACGCTGGGCTGGCCGCATCTGGTCGCACTCGGCGTCGGCGCGATCGTTGGCACCGGCATCCTCACCCTGATCGGCGTCGGCGCGGCCAAGGCCGGCCCGGCGGTGATCCTGTCGTTCGCCATCGCCGGCGTGATCTGCGCCTGCGCCGCGCTGGCTTATGCCGAAGTGGCGACGATGATCCCGGCGTCGGGCTCGGCCTACACTTACTCCTACGTCGTGTTCGGCGAGCTGATCGCGTGGATGATCGGGGTTGCACTGATCCTCGAATATAGTTTGGTGGTGAGCGCGGTCGCGGTCGGCTGGTCGGGCTATGCGGCGGGTTTCCTGGCGTCGATCGGCGCCCCGCTGCCACCGTCCCTGATCAACGGGCCCGAGCTTGGCGGGGTCATCAATTCGCCGGCGATCTTCATCATCGTCGTGGTCGCCGGGCTGCTGATCGCCGGAACCCGCGAAAGCGCCACGCTCAACGCCATTTTGGTGGTCATCAAGCTGGCCGCGCTGGCGTTGTTCCTGGCGGTCGCCTTCCCGGTCTTCAACGCCGCCAACTTCCACCCGTTCATGCCATTCGGCTTCCCGCGCAGCGGAGCCGCCGGAAGCGAGGTTGGAGTGATGGCCGCGGCGGCGATCATTTTCTTCGCTTTCTACGGCTTCGACGCCATCGCCACCGCCGCCGAGGAAGCCAAGAACCCCGGCCGCGACCTCGCCATCGGCATCGTCGGATCGATGGTGGTGTGCGTGATCATCTACATGGCGGTCGCCGCCGCCGCGATCGGCGCGCTCGGCTACGACCGCTTCGCCAACAGCCCCGAGCCGCTGGCGCTGATCCTGCGCGAAATCGGGCAGGGCTGGGCGGCGCGGATCCTCGGCGCGTCGGCGGTGATCGCCTTGCCGACCGTGATCCTCGCTTTCTTCTTCGGCCAGAGCCGGATTTTCTTCACCGTCGCCCGCGACGGCCTGCTGCCGGCGAGCCTTGCCCGGGTTTCGGCGCGCGGCACGCCGGTGCGGATCACCATCTTCACCGCGATCATCGTCTCGATCATCGCCGGGCTGGTGCCGCTGGCGACGATTGCGGCGCTGGCCAATGCCGGCACGCTGGTAGCGTTCATCGCGGTGTGCGCGGCGATGCTGGTGCTGCGGGTGCGCGAGCCGGACCGCGAGCGGCGCTTCCGCGCACCTCTGCCGTGGGTGATCGGGATCGGCGGAATCCTCGGCTGCCTCTATCTGTTCATCAGCCTGCCGGTGCGCACCCAGACCTTCTTCGTCGCCGCGCAAGCGATCGGCCTTTTGCTCTACGCGATCTACGGCAGCCGCGCCGCCGCCAACGCGCGCGCCGCCGCCGCCAATGGCTAGCGCCGCCCACCGCCTGCGCAACATCGTCGGCGGGTCGGCCGGCAATCTGGTCGAATGGTTCGACTGGTATGCCTATTCGGTCCTGACGATCTATTTCGCGCCGGTCCTGCTGCCGGGCAACAGCCGCACCGCCGAGCTGCTCAGCGCGGCCGCGATCTTCGCCGTCGGCTTCCTGATGCGCCCGATCGGGGCGTGGGTGATGGGCATTTATTCGGACCGCCATGGGCGCAAGTCTGGGCTGGCGCTGTCGGTCGGGCTGATGGCCGGCGGATCGGTGATGATCGCCGCGGCCCCGACTTTTGCCACTGCCGGGGTGCTGGCGCCGGTCATCCTGCTGCTCGCGCGGATGCTCCAGGGGCTGTCGGTCGGCGGCGAATATGGCGCCAGCGCGACCTATCTTTCGGAAATGGCGCTCAAGGACCGCCGCGCGTTCTGGGCCAGCTTCCAATATGTCACCCTGATCGGCGGCCAGCTGCTCGCGCTCGGCGTGGTGCTGGTGCTGCAGGCGACGATGTCCGAAGCGACCTTGCAGGCGTGGGGCTGGCGGGTCGCGTTCGGCATCGGCGCGTTGCTCGCGCTGGGGGTTTATGTGTTGCGCCGGCGGCTGGCCGAGACCGACGCCTTCAACGCGCTCCACAAGGTCCGTCCGCAATCGTCGGTGCTACGGCTGTGGGCCGACCATCCGCGCGAATTCCTGATCGTCGCGGCGATCAGCGCCGGCGGCTCGATCGCGTTCTACGCCTACACCACCTACCTCCAGAAATTCCTGGTCAACACGACCGGTTTCTCACGTCCGGCGGCGACGCTGGTAATGACCGCGGCGTTGATCGTGTTCATGGGTATCCAGCCGCTGTGGGGCCTCGCCGCTGACCGCTGGGGTCGCAAGCCGATGCTGTATATCTTCGGCTTCGGCGGGATGCTGGTGTCGGTGCCGGTGTTCACCGCGCTGAGCCACGTCGCAACGCCGCTCGGCGCGTTCGGGCTGACGCTGATCCCGCTGACCATCCTTGGCGCTTACACCGCGATCAGCGGGCTCATCAAAGCCGAGCTATTCCCGGCGCACATCCGGACGCTAGGCGTCGCTTTGCCATATGCTCTGGGCAACGCTTTGTTCGGCGGCACCGCCGAATATGCCGCTTTGTGGTTCAAGAACGTCGGGCTCGAGAGCAGCTTCTACTGGTATCTGACGGCGGTGATCGGGATGGCCGCCATCGGCTTCCTGATGATGCCCGAGACCAAGCGGACCAGCTTGATCGCCGAAGACTAGCCCGAATAATACATGTCGAACTCGACCGGGCTCGGCGTCGTCTCCCAGCGCATCACCTCTTCCCACTTCAATTCCGTGTAGGCGTCGATCTGGTCGTCGCTGAAGACGTCGCCGCGGGTCAAAAAGGCGCGGTCGTTGTGCAGCGACACCAGGGCCTCGCGCAGCGAGCCGCACACGGTCGGGACGTCGACCAGTTCCTGCGGCGGCAGGTCGTAGAGGTTCTTGTCCATCGGGTCGCCGGGATGGATGCGGTTCTGGATGCCGTCGAGGCCGGCCATCAGCAGCGCCGAATAGGCCAGATAGGGGTTGGCGAGCGCGTCGGGGAAGCGGAACTCGACCCGTTTGGCTTTCTCGCCGGCGCCGTAGGGGATGCGGCACGAAGCCGAGCGGTTGCGCGACGAATAAGCCAGCAGGACCGGCGCTTCGAACCCCGGGACCAGCCGCTTGTAGCTGTTGGTGGTCGGGTTGGTGAAGGCGTTGAGGGCGCGCGCGTGCTTGATCACGCCGCCGATGAAATAGAGCGCGGTTTCCGAGAGCCCGGCATAGCCGTTGCCGGCGAAGAGCGGCTTGCCGCCTTTCCAGATCGACATGTGGGTGTGCATCCCCGAGCCATTGTCCTGGGCGATCGGCTTGGGCATGAAAGTCGCGGTCTTGCCATAAGCCTGGGCGACCATGTGGACGACATATTTGTAAATCTGCATGCGGTCGGCGGTCTCGACCAACGCGCCGTAGGTCAGGCCCAGCTCGTGCTGCGCCGCGGCCACTTCGTGGTGATGCTTGTCGCACGGCAGGCCCATCTCGATCATGGTCGCGACCATCTCGCCGCGGATGTCCATCGCGCTGTCGACCGGCGCCACCGGGAAATAGCCGCCCTTGGCGCGTGGCCGGTGGGCGAGGTTGCCGCCGTCGTAGGAGCGGCCCGAATTGACCGGCAGTTCGATGTCGTCGAGGTGGTAGCTAGAGGTGTTGTAGGTGTCCTCGAACCGGACGTCGTCGAACATGAAGAATTCGGCCTCGGGGCCGACGAAGATGGTGTCGCCGATGCCGGTCGCCTTGAGATAGGCCTCGGCGCGGGTCGCGGTCGAGCGCGGGTCGCGGCCGTAAAGCTCGCCGGTCGACGGCTCGACGATGTTGCACACCATGATCAGCATCGGGGTCGCGCTGAACGGGTCGATGTAGGTCGCGTCGAGGTCCGGTTTCAGGATCATGTCGCTCTCGTTGATCGCCTTCCAGCCAGCGATCGACGATCCGTCGAACATGAAGCCGTCGGTCAGCATGTCCTCGTCGATCAGGCCCGAGACCATCGTCAGATGCTGCCACTTGCCCTTGGGATCGGTGAAGCGGAGGTCGACCCACTCGATCTCTTCGTCCTTGATGCGTGAAAGGATCTTGCTCGCGTCGGTCGCCATGTCCGTGTCCCCGAAAAATCATGTAGCCGTTCGCCCGGACACAATGCCGCGTGGGCTGCCGGCCGAGGCGGGCAGCACGGGACAACGAATCCGATGCTTGGGAGAGACAGATTCCAGAGGCTCGCCGAAGAGTCAGCCGGGCGGCGAATATTTCACGCCGGACGGGGGTGTTGAAAAGGGCCGACGACGAGGAAATGAGGACTTGGCGGTTAAGTACCCGGGGCTAGGCGGTTGGGGAGGGGGTCCGGCGTTTGGCGCCGAACACGACCGCCAGGGCCTCATAATGTTCGGCCATCTGGAAGTGGGCGGCGGCGGCGCGGGCGTCGGTGGCGCGGCGGCTCAGGTCGCGCTCGCATTGCTCGCGGGTGGCGAAGTAATCGGCGTGGAATTCTTCGGACATGTCGCGCCTCGCACAGCAGGATTTCCTACCTCCCTCAAACGCAACACATTTGCTGCGGTTCCGGGGCGATATCGCGCGTTCAACAAGTGTGTCCGGCGGGCCTCAGAACGCCCGGCGCTGGGCGGCGACCAGCATGCGCAGCAGCATCGCCACCGGACGCGGCACGCCGACCTTGCCTTCGAGCCACAGGCTGACCGCCGAGCGGCTGACGCCGATTGCATGGGCGAGGTCGTTCTGGGTGCGATAGCCGAGCGTGCGCATCGC
>JBDTRT010000090.1:0-5939 GCA_039931595.1 Sphingomicrobium sp. | reverse complement strand
GCTCGACCATCCTGGTCGAAGACGGCGACTTCCCGACCGACCGCTACGTCGCCCAGGGCCTGGTCGACCTGCTTCCCCGCTTTGCGCTGAGGACGGTCGCGGCGGACGCAATCGCCGGCGCGATCGATCGGGACACCGCCGCCGTCATGCTCAGCCACGTCAATTACCGTAGCGGGGCGCGGCATGACATGGCAGCGATCAATGCCGCCGCCCATGCCGCCGGCGCGCTGACCGTGTGGGACTTGTCGCACAGCGCCGGCGCGATGGCGCTCGACCTTAACCGCGATGACTGCGACCTGGCGGTCGGTTGCGGCTACAAATATCTCAACGGCGGGCCGGGCGCACCGGCCTTTTTGTTCGTCGCCGAGCGGCTTCAAGACCAGTTGCGCTCGCCGCTCCAGGGCTGGATGGGCCACGCCGAACCGTTCGCGTTCGAGGCCGATTACCGCGCGGCTCCGGGCATCGCCGGCTTCCTGTCCGGCACCCCGTCGATCCTCGCGCTGGCCGCGCTCGAATCGGGGCTCGACACTTTCGCGGGGCTGTCGATGTCCGAAGTCGAAGCCAAGGCGCAGGCGCTGCTCGATTGCTTCATCGGCGAGGTCGAGGCGCTCTGCGGGGCGGAAGTGACGCTCGCCAGCCCGCGCGACCCAGCGCGGCGCGGCAGCCACGTCAGCTTCGCCCACCCGCACGGCTATGCGCTAATGCAAGCACTGATCGAGCGCGGCGTCACCGGCGACTTTCGAGCGCCCGATCTGATCCGCTTCGGCTTCGCCCCGCTTTACAACAGCTATGAAGACGCCTGGCGCGCGGCCGAGATACTCGGGCAAATTCTCGCTGGCCGCGAATGGGACCAGGCGCGCTTTGGCGAGCGCGCCCGGGTTACCTGACCGGGCCATAGCGCTTAGTCCGTCTCGTCGTCGGTGGCCGCGCCCGGACCATTCTTCTTGACCGAGTCGATCGCATTCTGCGCGCCGGCCTTGCTTGAATAGCCTTCGGTCCAGAAAATCTTCTCGCCATTATATTCGAAATAGGCGCGATATTCCCCGCCGGCCGTTTTTCTGATCGCGAACTTGTGAGCCATGGCTGTGCCCTTCCCTGATCTAGGTTGCTCGCCAATACAGCCCTGTCGCGCGCGTGGGAATGCGTTGCGCTGGCCCGGTGGATTATTGCGCCGCGAGCAGCCGGCGCGATTCATGGATCAGGTGCACCCAGTCGCCGAACGCTTTCGACAGGCTCACGATCAACTCCTTCAACGGCCCTTCAAGCAGACAGCCTTCGCCGTCGAAGCTCTGGTCGTTGACGTGGCTCAGATACGCCTCGGGATGCTGCATCACCGGCATGTTGAGGAACACCGCCGCCTGCCGCAATTGATGGTTGGCACCGAACCCGCCGATGCTTCCCGGCGAGGCGCTGACGATCGCCGCCGGCTTCCGGTTCCAGATGCTTTTGCCGTAGGGGCGCGAGCCGACGTCGACCGCATTCTTGAGCACGCCCGGAACGCCGCGATTATATTCCGGAGTCACGAATAGGATTCCGTCGGCGGCACGGATTTCATCGCGGAACCGCTCATAGGGCTCGGGCGAATCGGCATCATATTCCTGGTTGTAGAGCGGCAGGTCGCCGATCCGGACGATGTCGCAGTCGAGCCGCTCGTGGGCCATCGCGCACAATGACCGCGCCACCTTCAGATTGAGGCTGTCCTTGCGCAAGCTGCCGACGATGATCGCGATCTTGTAGCGGTCCATGCCCATCTCCTTATCTACGTTTGCCCTGATGGCGGATATTCGCCGGGCGGCCCCGTCGCGGACCAGCCCGCGGCCCTGGCCGAGTCCGGTCCGAGCGATTTCTAGGTCCGCCGCCGTACGATCCCTCGGGCAATTCGAACCGCAAGGAACCCGACACCGGATTGGCCTCGGCCAGCCGCAGGGTCAGCTTCTGCCCGACCCGGTAAGTCTCGCCGCTATGCTCGCCGGCCAATTGCCGCGCTTTCTCGTCGTAGCGGAAATATTCCTGGCCGAGGGTCTGGGCGAGCACCAGCCCGTCGCCGCCAAGGTCGGTGACCGTTGCAAAGAAGCCGAACGGTTGGACGCCGGTGATTCGGCACTCGACCAATTGGCCGAGCCGATCGGCGAGGAACGCCGCGACGTAGCGGTCCACGGTGTCGCGCTCGGCCTCCATCGCGCGCCGCTCGAGCATCGAGATCCGCTCGCCGATCGCTTCAAACTTGTCGTCCTCACCCGGCGGCAGCCCGCCCTCGCCAAGCCGGTAGGCGCTGACCAAAGCACGGTGGACCAGCAAGTCGGCATAGCGCCGGATGGGCGAGGTGAAGTGAGCGTAGGTCGCCAGCGCCAGCCCGAAATGGCCCAACCGCTCGGGTCCGTAGCGGGCCTGCATCTGGGTCCGCAGCACCTGCTCCATGATCTCGGTCCGGCCGTCGTCCTCGCCGACCCGCTCGAGGATCCGGTTGAAGGTCGCCGGCCTGACCACCTGGCCGAGCGCGAACTCGACCTCGAACGTCGCCAGATAATCCTTGAGCGCGACCAGCTTCTCGTGGCTCGGCGCCTCGTGGACGCGGTACATCACCGGCGCCTTCTTGGCTTCAAGCGCGCGCGCCGCGGCAACATTGGCGGCGATCATATAATCCTCGACCAGCTTGTGCGCATCGAGCCGTTCGCGCGGCGCGACCGACAGGATCCGGCCTTTCTCGTCGAGCACCACCCGCCGCTCGGGAATGTCGAGTTCGAGCGGCGCGCGCTTGTTGCGGTCAGCCAGCAGCGCCCGCCAGCAGCCCCACAGCGGCTTGAGCGCACTTTGCACCAAAGCGGCCGGAACCGCCCCCTCAACTTTCGGCATCGAGCATGGCGACGACGAAACATCCGTGCGATTCTCGCTACTTGCGTCAATCTCGGCCTGGGCATCTTCGTAGGCAATGTTTGCTGCCACGCAAATCTTCGCTCGCGTGAAACGCCAGTTTTTGAGCGTCCCGTCGCGCGCCACCCTGAGGTGGCAGGCCAATGCCGCGCGAACCTCGCCTTGCTTCAATGAGCAAATGTCCGCCGACAATTCCTCGGGCAGCATCGGCACCACCCGGTCAGGGAAATAGACGCTGTTGCCGCGCGCCCGCGCTTCCTTGTCGAGCTCCGAGCCCGGCCGGACGTAGAAACTGACGTCGGCGATGGCGACGATCGCGTTCCATCCGCCGGTGTTGGCGGGGTCGTCGTCGGCTTGCGCCCAGATCGCGTCGTCGTGATCGCGCGCATCGGCCGGGTCGATCGCGACGATCGGTAGATGGGTCAGATCCTCTCGGTCGCCGAGCGGCACGCGCGACACCCGATTTGCCTCGTCGATCGCCGCTTCCGCAAACTCGTGGCGCAGCCCGTGCTTGTGGATCGCGATCAGGCTGAAGCTGCGCGGCGCGAACGGGTCGCCGAGCACCGCATCGACCCGCGCCGTCACCCCCGGCCCGCGCCCCGACACCTCGCACAGCACCAGGTCGCCGGCCTGCGCGTCCTTGAGTTCGCTCACGGCAAGCTCGCGCCGTTCCTTTTTCTCGACCGGCGACAGCCACCATTTGTCGCCCTCCTGGCGGATCACTCCAAGCACCAGCTCGGCGCTCTTTTCGAGCTTCTTCATCGGGTGGGCGATCAGCCCCGCCCCACCCTCCTCGGTCCGCGCCAGCACCCGGTCGCCAATGCCCAGCGCGCCGCGCCGGCCGCGCTCGATCAACCTCAGCTTGGGCGGCGCGGTCTCGGCATGCCACTGCTCGGGAACGCCCCACACGGTGCCGCTGTCGTCCGCCTCGACCACCCGCAGCACGGTCACCCGCGGCACTCCGCCGGTTTTGTGAAAGGCGCGGCCCGGCGCCGAATCGATCAGCCCCTCGTCGGCCATGTCCTTGAGCAGGGTCTTGAGCGCGATCTTGTCCTGGCCCGAAAGCCCGAACGCGCGCGCGATCTCGCGCTTGCCGGCCGGCTGGTCGGAGGTCGCGATAAAATCGAGCACCTGCTTGCGCGACGGCAGGCCAGCGGAACGTTTACGGGGCATGGTGTCCCCCTAACCGTCATTGCGACACCGGCCTAGAGCCGGGGGAAGCAATCCAGGTTCGTTGTTCGAGGTGAATCGCCGCGTCGCCGCCGCTTCTCGCAATGGCGATTACTTGGTCGCCGCCGGTTTGATCCATGGCCGGAATGCCCCGCCCGGCACGGCCGAAGCGACCGGGCCTTCGAACCCGTTGGCGCCGACCGACGACACCCCGAACACCCAGTCGTCGACGCGGTAGCCCTCGAGTACCTGCTGGCACTTGAGGTCGGCGGGAGGGGTCTCGGTGCGCGCCCTGTTTTCCTTCACCCCCAGCGGGATCACGTCGCAGCGCGGCTTGGCAGCGAGTTTGGCGGTCCATCCCGAACCGTCGGTGCGGCGCCAGCGGACGATATAGCTGGCCGCTCCGGGCACCGCCTCCCAGTCGAGCGTGGTGTCGGTCGATACCGCGCCCTGGACCGACGGCGCGGGCGGCGGCGGAGCGCTTGCAAAAGCGGCCAGCGCAGCGACATTAAGCTTCGTCACTTTCTCCAGATAGGCGAAATCCATATGGTCGATGGTGTCGCCATATTGCTTGCCGTTCTCGACCCTGACGTCCTGGTGCTGCCAGTCGTAATTCTCGACCGCGACCGAGAGCCGCACCGCTGGAAATCCGGCAGTGAGAAATTCGAGGTGGTCGCCGCCGCGGCCGAGGCGATCGCTGCGCCACACCTGGCGTACGTCGAGCCCGATCGCGAGCCGGTCGGCAAGATCGTCGAGCCAGCGTGAAATATTGCGCGACGGCGCGTCATTCTCTCCGCCCTGGCTGCGCACCAGCGGCCGTAGCTGATCCCCGCCCTGCCACCGCGGACCTTCGGAAAAGACCCGCACATGGGCGTCGTCGCACAGCCCGTCGGATGAGCAGCTGTTGCCGACAATGTCATTGTTGAAGTTGGCCAGTACGTTCCAGCCGGACTTCGCGGCGTAGTTAGCCAGGATCTTGCCGCCGTACAATCCCTGCTCCTCGCCCGACAGCAAGGCATAGACGATCGTCCCCGGGAAGCGCTGCTTTGACAGCACCCGCGCCGCTTCGATCACCGCCGCCGAGCCCGACCCGTCGTCGTTCGCGCCGGGCTCGAACTCGTCGGAATTGGTGACGTCGGTCACCCGGCTGTCGATATGGCCGGTGATGATCACCACATCGTTGGGCCGCAAAATGCCGCGCTGGATAGCGATGACGTCGGTTACTCTGGTCGGACTGGGGATCCGCTTGCCGCTGACCATTTCGCTCGCCCGGGTAACCGTCAGGCATCCGAAGCACGCCCGTGAGAACCGGCGGAACTCTCCCTCGCTCCAGGTCAGCGCAGCGCCGATCCCGCGCTTGGGATCGACCTGCGACGACATCGTGTGGCGAGTGCCGAAGCTGACCAGCCGCTCGACCGTGGCGTGCATCATGGTGCCACTGACCGGCTGGATGATCGCCTTGAGCTGCTCGTCGGGCGAAAGCACCGATGTCGCCGCCGGCGGCGCCGCCCCGAGCAACAACAGGCATGACAGCAAAGCGCTGGTCCGCATCGCAAATCTCCTTGTCCCCCGTGGCCGTCCCAACTGGCATTTGCGGCTGCTCGGGTCTAGGGGAGCGCGGAACTAAAAACTCCATTAGACCAGGACCAGCCTTATGTTGCGCGACATCGACCATTTCATTGGCGGTTCCAGCTTTGCGTCGGACGGACGCGAAGGTGACGTGTTCGACCCCAATCAGGGCGCAGTCCAGGCGCGGGTCCGGCTCGGCACCGCTGCCGATCTGCAACGCGCGATCGACGCCGCCAATGCGGCCCAGCCCGAATGGGCCGCGACCAACCCGCAACGCCGCGCCCGGGTGATGTTCAACTTCAAGGCGCTGGTCGAAGCCCATATGGACG
>JBDTRT010000089.1:0-5663 GCA_039931595.1 Sphingomicrobium sp. | reverse complement strand
GAAGCCTTCCAAGCTTACGACGAGGGTTCGATTCCCTTCACCCGCTCCAAAATCCGATCTCGCGGGGCGAGATTGGGATTTTGGAGCGCCAATCCAGCCATGCCGGGAGCATGACTGAGATTGGAGCGCCTGCCGCAATGCAGGGCGCCTGGAGCGCCAGCGCGTTCCGCGAGTTGGGACAATTGACAGCACACCGGCCCGTGGCCATGTGCCGCGCCTGCCTGGAGAGGTGGCCGAGTGGTTAAAGGCAGCAGACTGTAAATCTGCCCGCGCAAGCGTACGCTGGTTCGAATCCAGCCCTCTCCACCAGCCTGGCAAGGCCGAGGTTGAGGTCAGCGCCGTCTCCCATAATGCTTAACATTTGTTAGCATAGATTGGACCTTTTCTCGAATCGGGCCTATGCCCATCGTGACCCGGAGCAATCCGCATCCGGATCGGGTTGCGTTTCAGAGGAGCTCGGGTGGCCGAAGCGACAGCGGGATCGCAGGACCCCGCACAATTCGAGGGGCCGATCGCCAGCCGCATTGCGCGGCTTAGCGCGGGCCAGCTTGATTGCCTCCGACTGGTCGACCAGCATCTGTCGTCCAAGGAAATCGCGACGGAACTCAAGATTTCGCCCCATACCGTCGACCAGCGCATCCGCCTCGCGCTGCACATCCTTGGGGTCGAGCGGCGCAGCCAGGCGGCCCGCCTCGTCTCTCAGGACCGCGGCTCATATCAACGCTTGATAGATCAATCGCCGTATATTGAGCTCGGCCCGGCCAGCGCCCAGCCAGATGCCACGGTCAGTCTTCAGATTCGGCACGCTGACCGTGCAGGGGGGACCGGAGAAGCTGGTTTCCAAACCGAGCAGAGACCCGCCCCATTCCGGTCCTCCCTGCAGATGCCGTTCGCAACCAGGAGCAACCCCCGGAATGAGATGAGTGTCGGCCAACGGTTGATGTGGATCGTCCTGATTGCAACGGGCGCAGCATTTTCGGCGGGAATGTATCTCGCCGACCTCGAGAGCCTCTCGCGACTCCTCAACCGCTAACACCGCCGCCGTCCATCCCATGACAACCTCGCGCTGGCACGCGCCGGGGAAGGAGCAGTCATGCGCAAACAGATGATCGAGAACGCCGTATACGATGTCGCCGAACAGGTTCGCAGCGTCGAAGATTGTATCGAAGCCGCGCTGGGCGAAATCGCCGAATTGCAGGGTCGCATGGTTCGCGCCCGAAGCGTTGCCGGAATGGGCATTGGGCCCAGCCACGCGCCGTTCGAGCAGCTCGCCGGAGCGACCCAGGCGCTGGTCGGCGCGCGCGGTTCGATGGCCGGCGTCACGCCGCGCTGGTCGAGGCGCAGAAGTTCGTACCGGGCGTTCGCACCGTCGCGTTCGGCGATGTCGTCCCCTGTCCGGAAAAAACGGGCAGCGCCAACCTGCGCGTCGTCGCTTAAGGACGCTTGACCGGGTCGCGGCTGATCTGCGACCCGGTTGATTACCATGCTGCGCGTCCTGTTCTATTTCACGCTGCTGATCGGAGTTGCCGCCTACGCCTTGTGGCGCGGCCGTCGGGACGAGCGCATCGCGGCCCTGACCTGCGTCGCCGCCTCGCTCGGCTCATTTGCGCTGCTGGTCTCTCACCCGTCAGATTATGCGAGCCTCGAGCAGGGCGTCGCAGTGATCGATTTCGCCGCCCTCGTCGCGTTCACCTGGATCGCCCTCAAGTCGAACCGTTTCTGGCCCTTGTGGGTCGCCGGGCTGCAGCTCACGTCGATCATGGGGCATGCCCTCAAATACTCCGACTCGAGCATGCTGCCGGTGGTCTATGCGACCTCGCTGGCGTCGTGGAGCTATGTCATCCTGCTGATCATCGCGTTCGGCACCTGGCGGGGCGATCGCAGCCGCGCCACGGCTTAGCCGGACGGCCGGTCGAGCAAGCCCGGGCCGCGCTTTACCCGACCCGGCTTGCCAGCCCGCCGCTGCCGCCGCATGAGCGCTCGCATATGGCCCGGCACAAGCGCTCCCATCCTCACGGTTCACCCAATCGCCCGCGCATGTGGGGCAAACACGCGGTCGCCGCGGCGCTCGACAATCCGGCGCGCAAGGTGCTGCGCGCCTGGGCCACCCAGGACGCGGCCGCGCTGATGCAATTTCCAAAGGGCCTGCCGGTGACCTTCGCCGACGTCGCCGACCTCGGCCGCCTGGTCCCGCACGACGCGCCCCACCAGGGCGTGGTGATCGAGACCGAGCCGCTCGACGACGTGTGGCTCGGCGACCTGCTCGGCGACGCCCCGGAACGGGCGCGGTTGCTGGTCCTCGACCAGGTCACCGACCCCCATAATGTCGGCGCCATCCTGCGCTCGGCGGCTGCCTTCGGAGCGGTCGGGATCGTCACCCAGGACCGTCATTCGCCGCCCGAAAGCGGGGCGTTGGCCAAGGCTGCGTCTGGCGCGCTCGAGCGGGTACCGTGGGCGCGCGTGGTCAACCTCGCGCGGGCGCTCGAGGAAATTGGCGAGGCCGGCTTCTGGCGGGTCGGGCTGGCCGGCGAAGCGGAGATGGAGTTGAAGGACGCGCTCGGCCCGCCCCGCATCGCGCTGGTGCTCGGCGCCGAAGGGCCGGGGCTCAGGCCCAACACACGCGAGCATTGCGACGCCCTCGCCCGGCTCCCGATCAGCTCCGCGATCGAAAGCCTCAATGTCTCCAACGCCGCCGCGGTGGCGCTTCATGCGGCCAGCCTCGCCTGATGGTCCGCACCGCCGAGACCATGGACCAGAGCATCGCCGCGCTGGCCGCGGTCGAGCCCGCCTTCGCCGCCGTCATCAAGCAGTATGGCACGCCCGAGCCAAGGGTCAGCGAGCCCGGCGCGATCACCTTGTTGCGGACGATCGTCGGCCAGCAGGTCAGTGTCGCCGCCGCGCGCTCGATGTGGGCCAAGCTCGAGGTCGGCTACGGCGCTCCGCCCGACCTCAACAAGATCCTCACTGCGACCGACGAGGAACTCCGCGCGGCCGGCATCTCACGCCAGAAAGCGGGTTATGCCCGCAGCCTCACCGGGCTGGTCCTGTCGGGCGAGCTCGACCTCGCCAATTTGCCCGAGGACGATGAGGAAGCGATCGCCCTGCTGACCAAGATCAAGGGCATCGGCCGCTGGTCGGCCGAGATCTATCTGCTGTTCGCCGAAGGCCGGCGCGACATCTGGCCGGCCGGCGACCTGGCGGTGCAGATTTCGATCGGCAAGATGCTCGGGCTCAAGGATCGCCCGAGCGAAAAGCAATTGCGCGAGCTTGGCGAGGCCTGGCGCCCGCATCGCGGCGCCGCCGCGGTGCTTGCCTGGCACAGCTATAATGCGGTCGGGACGGCGCTCTAAGGTCGTTTGCCGGCCGGGTTAAACGCGCACGCCGATATTGTGCTCGCGCGCGCCGAGACCGCGGAAGATGCGCGGGCCAAGGTCGAGCCGCAGCGGCGCCATCTTCTCGGTGTTGGTGTCGCGCCCAACCAGGTAGCTGGCCGAAGTCTGGCCGTCGCCGCCTCTCCAGCGATACAGTGCGTTGAAGCCGATCAGCGGCACGAAGATGCGCTTTCCGGCGACCTCGAACTGGCGCATCTGGTCGAGCGACAGGCTGACCGCGCTCTTGAGCGCGACCCGTTTCAACGGAGCAATTGACGGAATGCGGTCGCCCTTGGCCACCGGATTGGCGAAGAATGCGCCAATTTCCTGGTCCTGCGCCGCACCGGCGTTGAACATGCTCGCTTCGATCAGCACGTCGCGCGCCGTCGCGCTGCCGGAATTGTACACGGCGACGTCGAACTGGATCGTCGCTTTGTCATCCTCGATCACGCACCGCCCGGGCGTAAACTCGATCTCCAGCCACGGACGGAGCCGGGTCGACACGATCCCGGATGGCGCTAGCGGCGCGGACGGCAGCCGGGTCGACACGAACCCGCTCGGCATTGGCGCCGGCGAGGCCTGGTCGGGCCCGGTCGTGCGCTGCAACGGCTGCGGGATGGGATCGGCCACCGGTGCCGGCCGGGTGGCCGGTTGCGGCGCCGGGCGGAGGGTCGGCTGGGGCGTTAGCTGTGGCGCCGGCTGGGGCGTTGGCCGAGCCGCGGGTTGCGGCGCCGGGCGCAGCGGCTGCGCCGGCGCTCGCCCGGGCACCGCATGGGCATAGCCGGCGCCGGCCGGGGCATATCCCGGCTGCGAGCGCTGGCGCCAGAAGAAATAGACCGCCGCGCCGACCAGCAGGGCGATCGCCAGCAGCCACGGGATCAGGCTGCCGCGCCCCTGGCCGACCGGGGTGGTAACCGGGGTGGCGACCGGCGTGGTGGCGGACGGGGCCAGCTGGAAACTGGGCTGCTCCGTCACTCCAGCGGTCGGAGCCGGGGTCGGCAAGGCTGACAATTGGCCGGCCCGCGGCAAGGCCACGGTGACCGAAGGTGCAGCGGACGACGGAGCGCCGGTCGGCCGGCTGGCGGTCCGTTCGGCGGGGGCCGGGCCAGGCCGGGCAGACGCGGTTCCGGTCCTGGTGGTGACCGGCGGGGTGGTCACCGCCGGTGCTTGCTGAGCCGGGCGCGTGACGGTTCCGTTGAGGCTGAAATTCTGCAGCTCGCGCGGCCCGATGGTCTCCGCCGGCGGCGGAGACGCGGGCGGCGGCGCATCGGCCGGCGCTGTCGTCGTCGACGGCGTTTCCTGCGCGAACACCGGCGCAGCCACCGGCGCGAGCGCCAGCGCAACCGCCAATGCCACAATGCCAAAGCGCAAGCCTGCCCTCATCTCTTCCCGTTCAGTTGCAGTGAGTCGCACTGCCTTCCGGCGCGCGCCGCGCCTCATGGCGCGCAAACCGCGCCGCTTCAAGCACAGCGTGGATTAACGGGCGTCGACCAGCACCAGTTCAGCGTCGTCTTCGGCCTCGATCCGTATCTTGTCCTCGCCGGTAATCGCGATTCCGTCGCGCGGCTGGGCCTCGATTCCATTGACCCGGACCCGGCCGCTCGGGACCAGATAGAGGTGGCGATCGGGTGAAGCATCGACCTCGATCACGCCACCGGCCTCAACCGTCGCGCCGAGAATCCGCGCGTCGGCGTTAATCGTCAGCGAGCCGTCCTCGCCGTCGCCGCTGGCGAGCAGCAGGAAGCGGCCGTCACGCGCATCCTTAGGGAACGGCTTGGCGCCCCAACCTGGCCGGGTCCCCGGGCTATCGGTCTCGATCCAGATCTGGAACAGGGTTGTGTCTTCGTCCTCGAGGTTGAATTCGGCGTGGGTGACGCCGGTCCCGGCGCTCATCACCTGGACGTCGCCGGCGCCGGTGCGGCCCTTGTTGCCGAGCGAATCCTGGTGGGTGATCGCGCCGGTGCGGACGTAGGTGACGATTTCCATGTCGCGATGGGGGTGCGGCGGAAAGCCCGACTTGGCGGCAATCCGGTCGTCGTTCCAGACGCGGATCTTGCCCCAGCCCATGCGCGCCGGGTCATGATAATCGGCGAAGGAAAAGTGGTGGCGGGCATCGAGCCAGCCGTGGTCGGCGTGGCCGAGCGAAGCGAAGGGGCGGATGTCGATCATGAGCTTGAAATGGCGAGTCGCGGCGCTGCTTCAAGTGTCACGCAGGTAACCGGCCCAGATTCGCTCCTGCGGGCTTCCCAAGTGCTTGATACTAGGCGTAGCGTCGGCTTCCCGACGGTTGGC
>JBDTRT010000088.1:0-7065 GCA_039931595.1 Sphingomicrobium sp. | reverse complement strand
CGCAGCGCGTCCGGGTCAGGCCGACCTCGAGCGGATTGGCCTCGATCGCGTCGGCTGCGGCGTCATCCTTGGGGTTGGACAGCCAGCGCCGGATCTGCTGGCCGAGCGGGCTGTTGCCCTCCTGCCGCGAGCGCTCCTGGAAATAGCTTCGGCTGGTGTCGTTGAGCATCGGCGTGAAGCGGTGCGCCTGGAGCGCCTTCAAGGCGTCGGCGAGCTCGTAGATAGCGTTGTCGGGACGCGGCCGCGAGCTGTGACCGCCGGGATTATGGGTGGTCAGGAAATAGGTCTGGAAGGTCTTTTCGGCGGTGGAAATGCCGCAACCGAGAACGCGGAAATTGCGGTCGTACGAGCCGCACCCACCGTCGGCGTTGAGCCCGAATTCGGCGTCGGTCAGCTGGCGCCATTCGGTCGCTCCAAGGGTCGCTCCGCGGCCCATGGTTTCTTCGTCGCCGCTGTAGAAGAAGATGATGTCGCGGTTGGGCTTGAACCCCTGCGAGATCAGCTTGACCGCCGCCATGGTGGTCGCGACGTCGCCGTTTTTCATGTCGCTGGTGCCGCGGCCGAGGAAATAGCCGCCTTCCTCGCGGAACACGAATGGGTCGTATTTCCAGTCGGCGCGCTTGGCTTCGACGACGTCCATATGGCCGAGGATCATCATCGGCTTGTGGGTCGCCTTGGGCGAGCGCCAGCGGACGATCAGCGCGACCGTCTTGTCGCCCGGCAGCGCTTCGTAGGGCATGACGTGAATGTCGGCTTCGGGAATGCCGGCGGCGCGGAACTGGTCGCCGAGCAGCTTGGCCATGCGCTGCGTCTCACCGCGGTTGTGAACCGATGGAATTTCGATCGCCGCCTTGAACAAAGCGCGGGTCTTGGCCTTCCACTCGGGGGCCAGCTTGCTCGGCACGGTGATCGGGTTGGGCGCGGCGAAGGCCGAAGTTGAAAGGCACGCAATCAAAATGGCAATTCGGCGCATCTCGCGACTCCCGTGTAGAATATCGCGCGAGGCTAGGCAGTGCCGTGGCCCTCGGCAAGATAGGCCGCGCTCTGCATTTCCTCGAGGCGGCTGACGGTGCGGGCGAACTCGAAGCGGCCGTCGCCCGCGGGGTAGAGGCCGGCGGGTTCAGCATCGGCTGCGGCGAGCAGCTTGACGCGATGTTCGTAAAGCTCGTCGATCAGGGTCACGAACCGCGCAGCCTCGTTGCGCATGGCGCTGGTCATGACCGGGATTCCGACCATGATCACGGTGTGGAAGCGGTGGGCGATGGCGAGATAGTCGGCGGCGCCGCGCGGCTCGCCGCACAAGCGCTTGAACGAGAACACCGCGACACCCTTGAGCGACTTGGGCACGTGCAGCGTCCGCCCGCCGCCGACCGCAAGCTCTTCCGACGGCACCTTGGCGCGGTCCTCGACCGGATAATCGGTCAGTTTGAAGAAAGCCTCACTCAGCGCCGCGCTCGCCGCCGGGCCGTTGGGGACGTGCCACACCTCGACCCCCTGGAGGCGGTCGAGCCGATAGTCGATCGGCCCGTCGACCACGGCGACTTCCATGCGCTGTTCGATCAACTCGATGAACGGCACGAACAGCTCGCGGTTGATCCCCTCCAAATAGAGGTCGCGCGGCGGGCGGTTGGATGTGGTGACGATCTTGACCCCATGCTCGAGCAATTTCTCGAACAATCGCGAGAGGATCATCGCGTCGGCCGGATTATTGACCTGCATCTCGTCGAACGCGAGCAGGCGGGCTTCGCCGGCGATTTGTTCGGCGACCTCTTCGAGCGGATCGCCTTCCTCCGTGGCCCGGGCGACGCGCAGCCGCTGGTGGGTTTCGAGCATGAAGGCATGGAAATGGACCCGCCGCTTGGGGCGGGCGGCGCTGTGGTCGAAGGCGAGGTCCATCAGCATCGACTTGCCGCGCCCGACCCCGCCCCACAGATAGACCCCGGCGAGCTCGTCATCCCGGGGCTTGAGCAGGCGGCCGAGCAGCCGGCCGTTGCGCCGGGCCATGACTGCCTCGAGCCGGTCGAGCGCCTCGACCGCGCGCAGCTGGGCTGGATCGGGTTGCAGCTCGCCCGCCGCGACCAGCGCGGCATAGGCTGTCCCAACCGGTCCGTTCATGCCGGCTGGTTGGGGGTGCGAACGCGCTTGAGGGTGCCGGCGAAGCTGTGGGTCGGCTCGCCGCCTTGGTCGCAGGTGCCGATGAAGAAGACGTGGCCGCCGGGGGTCTGCTTGACCAGCCGGACCTCGGCGTCGAGCGGAATGCCGATCTGACCGCGGCCGATGAAATGAACCGAGCAGTCGAGCGTCACATAATGGCCCTCGTTCATTCCGGCGCAGCGCCCGCCGGCGAACAGCGCCATGTCGATGAAGCTCATCACCGCGCCGCCGTGGATCGACCCGCCATGGTTGAGCAGCGCCTCGGTCGGGAAGATGCGGCAGCGGGCGCGGCCGTCGCCGTCGGGCCGGAACAGCAATTTGCCGGTTGCGCCGGCAAAGCTGCCGCGCGGGAAATCACCCCAGCTGTACCAGCCGGGATGGTCGGGATCTTCGGCTGCCCCGGACGGGACACCCATCAGGCGGCGCGCTCCGCGATCAGTTTCTTGGTCTCGGCGATCGCCTTGGCCGGGTTCAAACCCTTGGGGCAGGCGTTGGCGCAATTCATGATGGTATGGCAGCGATACAGCCGGAACGGATCCTCGAGCTGGTCGAGCCGCTCGCCGGTCGCTTCGTCGCGGCTATCGGCCAGCCAGCGATAGGCCTGGAGCAGCACCGCCGGGCCGAGGAAGCGATCCTGGTTCCACCAGTAGCTCGGGCAGCTGGTGGTGCAGCAGAAGCACAGGATGCACTCGTACAGGCCATCGAGCTGGGCGCGGTCGTCGGGCGACTGCAGCCGCTCCTTCGAAGGCTGCGGGGTAGTGGTCTTGAGCCAGGGCTGGATCGAGGCATATTGGGCATAAGCGTGGGTCAGGTCGGGCACGAGGTCCTTGACCACGTCCATCGCCGGCAGCGGCGTGATCCGCATGTCACTTTTGGGGTCGGCAATCGCAGTGGTGCAGGCGAGGCCGTTGCGGCCGTCCATGTTCATCGAGCACGAGCCGCAAATCCCCTCGCGGCAGGAGCGGCGGAAGGTCAGCGTCGGGTCGATGTCGTTCTTGATCCGGATCAGCGCGTCGAGCACCATCGGCCCGGTCTTGTCGAGATCGATGGTGTAGGTGTCGAAGCGCGGGTTGGCGCCGCTGTCGGGGTCGTAGCGGTAGATTTCGAACGTCTTGAGGCGGGCGCCGGATTCGGCCTTGTGCGTCCGGCCCTTGGTCGGGCGGCTGTTCTTGGGCAGTCGAAACTCGGCCACGCGGCGACCTCCTTGCTGGGCGAGCCGCTAGCACGCGCCGCGCGCCAAAGAAAAGGGCCGCCCGCTAACTTCTCTGGTCGATCAACTTCTCTGATCGATCTGGCCGTTGATCGCGCCATCGCTTCGACCCCGCGCGTTGGCCGGAACGAAGCGGCGGGGGTGCCGTTGGCCAATCACATCCAATGGGAGAAGAGTTATGCTTGGCAAGGCAAATGCAACGCCGATGATCGCGGTCAAGGATATCGATCGCGCCCGCAAATTCTATGAGGATACGCTGGGTCTTTCGACCACCGACGAGATGGGCGGCGAAGTGCTGTCGGTGAAGAGCGGCGAGACCAATATCAGCGTTTACCGTTCCGAATTCGCCGGGACCAACAAGGCGACCGCGCTGACCTTCGACGTCGACGATATCGCCGCCGAAGTCAGCGACCTCAAGGGCAAGGGCATCTTCTTCGAGCATTACGACCTGCCCGGGCTCGAGAAGCAGGGCGACCTCTATGTCGCTGAAGGGATGAAGACCGCCTGGTTCAAGGACCTCGACGGCAACATCCTCAGCCTGTTCGAGGGCGAAGCCAAGTAACGCCAGCGAGCCGGTTGCCCGACTCCCTCTGCCGGTCTAGAGGCGCGCTCATCTAAGCGCCGGACCCGGCGCGCCCCAGACCAGGCAGAGAAAGACCAGGCACATGGCTCGCAGGAAGATCGCGCTGATCGGCGCCGGGATGATCGGCGGAACGCTCGCCCACTTGGCCGCGATGCGCGAGCTCGGCGATATCGTCCTGTTCGACATCGCCGAGGGCATTCCGCAAGGTAAAGCGCTAGACATCGCCCAGGCCGGGCCTGTCGACGGCTTCGACGCCAGCCTCAAGGGCACGTCCGACTATGCGGACATCGCGGGCGCCGACGTATGCATCGTCACCGCCGGCATCGCGCGCAAGCCGGGCATGAGCCGCGACGACCTGCTGGCGATCAATCTCAAGGTGATGAAAGCGGTCGGCGAGGGCATCAAGGCGCACGCGCCAAACAGCTTCGTGATCTGCATCACCAACCCATTGGACGCGATGGTCTGGGCGCTACGCGAATTCTCAGGCCTTCCGCACGCCAGGGTGGTGGGCATGGCCGGCGTGCTCGATTCGGCGCGGTTCCGCCATTTCCTGGCCGAGGAGTTCAAGGTTTCGGTCGAGGACGTGACCGCCTTCGTTTTGGGCGGCCACGGCGACACGATGGTCCCGATCATCGATTATTCGACCGTCGCTGGAATCCCCATCCCGGCGCTGATCAAGATGGGCTGGTCGACCAGCGAGCGGATCGACGAAATCGTCAAGCGGACGCGCGGCGGCGGCGGCGAGATCGTCGCTTTGCTCAAGACCGGCAGCGCATACTACGCCCCGGCGACCAGCGCGATCGCCATGGCCGAGAGCTTTTTGAAGGACAAGAAGCGCGTTCTTCCGGCGGCCGCCAATTTGACCGGCCAGTACGGCGTCGACAATCTCTATGTCGGGGTCCCGGTGGTGATCGGAGCCGGCGGCGTCGAGCGCATCATCGAGATCGAACTCGACGATTCCGCGCGCAAGAATTTCGAGGTCAGCGTCGACGCGGTCAAGGAACTGCTGGTGGCGTGCAAGGCGATCGACGGCAGCCTCAAATGAGCATTCTCGTCGACCGCAATACAAAGGTCATCACCCAGGGGATGACCGGCGCGACCGGGACTTTCCACACCGAGCAGGCGCTCGCCTACGGCACGCAGATGGTTGGCGGAGTGACTCCGGGAAAGGGCGGCACGAGCCATATCGGGCTGCCGGTATTCGACACTGTCGAGCAAGCGGTCGAGGCGACCGGCGCGACCGCTAGCGTGATCTACGTCCCGCCGCCGTTCGCGGCCGATTCGATCCTCGAAGCAATCGACGCTGGGGTGCCGCTGATCGTCACCATCACCGAGGGCATTCCGGTGCTCGACATGGTCAAGGTCAAGCGCGCGCTGTGCGGCTCCAAGTCGCGGCTGATCGGACCCAATTGTCCGGGCGTGCTGACCCCGGACGAGTGCAAGATCGGGATCATGCCAGGCAACATCTTCAAGCAAGGCAGCGTCGGCGTCGTCAGCCGCTCGGGCACACTGACCTATGAAGCGGTGTTCCAGACCACCAGCGAGGGTTTGGGCCAGTCGACCGCGGTCGGCATCGGCGGCGACCCGGTCAACGGCACCAACTTCATCGATATCCTCGAGCTGTTCCTGGCCGACGACGCGACCAAAGCGATGATCATGATCGGTGAGATCGGCGGATCGGCCGAGGAAGACGCCGCGCAGTTCATCGCCGACGAAGCCAAGCGCGGGCGGAGCAAGCCGATCGTCGGCTTCATCGCCGGCGTGACCGCGCCGCCCGGACGGCGGATGGGCCACGCCGGGGCGATCGTCGCCGGCGGCAAAGGCGGCGCCGACGACAAGATCGCGGCGCTGGAGGCGGCTGGAATAACCGTCTCGCCAAGCCCATCTGAACTGGGCCGGACGCTGAAACAGCTTCTGGGGAGTTAGTGCCCCGCAAGCCCAAGTTCCGCCGGGGATGATGTAGGACGGTCATGGACGCACTGAGTACCGAACGCGACGCCGGCCCGAGCTGGGCGAGGCCGAACTGGCCGGTGGCCGAGCTTGACGAAGTCAATCTCGGACTCGACCCGACCGAGGCGGTGATCGAGCAGCTGGCTGCGGCGTCCAAGGCGCATGCCGAGGCCGCCGGCGCGGACCCCGATACGATCCGCCGCGCGGCCGATGAGTCGATCCGCGTGATGATGCTGATCCGGACCTATCGCGTGCGCGGGCATCTGGCAGCCAAGCTCGATCCGCTTGGCCTTACCCACAGCGCGCTGCCGGCGGACCTGACGCCCGCCTATCACGGCTTTTCCGATGCCGATCTCGACCGCCCGATTTATATCTGCGGCGCTTTGGGGTTCGAGCAGGCGACCGTGCGTGAGATCGTTCGTGTGCTTCAGGAGACCTACTGCGGCCACATCGGCTTCGAGTATATGCACATCAACGACCTCGACGAGCGGCGCTTCATCCAGGAGCGGATCGAGAGCAAGGAAGCGACCGTCCAGTTCACCGTTGAGGGCAAGCAGGCGATCCTCGCCAAGGTCATCGAAGCCGAGCAGTGGGAGAAATTCCTCGCCAAGAAATATGTCGGGACCAAGCGCTTTGGGCTCGACGGCGGCGAGAGCGCCATCCCCGGCCTCGAGGCAGTGCTCAAATACGGCGGCCAATATGGCATCACTGACGTCGCCATGGGGATGTCGCACCGCGGCCGGTTGAACGTGCTGTCCAACGTTATCGGCAAGCCCGTCCAGGCGATCTTCCACGAATTCGCCGGCGGCGCGACCAACCCGGCCGATGTCGGCGGGTCGGGCGACGTCAAATATCATCTCGGGACGTCGAGCGACCGCACCTTTGACGGCAACAAGATCCACCTGACGCTGCTACCCAACCCGTCGCACCTCGAGGCGGTCGACCCGGTCGTGCTCGGCAAGGCGCGCGCGGTGATGACCGCCAAGGGCGACAAGCACGGCAAGACGGTGCTCCCCGTCCTGCTCCACGGCGATGCCGCGTTCGCCGGCCAGGGCGTGGTCGCCGAATGTCTCGGCTTCTCGGGCCTGCCCGGCTACGGCACCGGCGGGACGATCCACTTCATCATCAACAACCAGGTCGGCTTCACCACCAGCCCGCAATTCGGGCG
>JBDTRT010000087.1:0-13973 GCA_039931595.1 Sphingomicrobium sp. | reverse complement strand
GGGCAACGGATCAATTCTTCGATGCGGCGGACATATTTGATCGCCCGCGCCGGCAGGTCGGCCCAGGTCCGCGCCCCGCGGGTCGACCCCGGCCAGCCTTCGATTTCCTCGTAGACCGGCTCGACCCGGGCCTGGTCGAAGGCGTGCGGCGGCAAATAGTCATAGGCCTCGCCGCCAATCCGGTAGCCGGTGCAGATCTTGACCGTCTCGAACCCGTCGAGCACGTCGAGCTTGGTCAGCGCGACCCCGGTGATGCCGCTGACCGCGACCGCCTGGCGGACCAGCACCGCGTCGAACCAGCCGCAGCGCCGGCGGCGGCCGGTGACCGTTCCGAACTCGTGCCCGCGCTCGCCCAGCCGCTGCCCGATCTCGTCTTCGAGTTCGGTCGGGAAGGGCCCTGATCCGACCCGGGTGGTGTAGGCCTTGACGATGCCGAGCACGAAGCCGGCGCTGGACGGGCCAATCCCGCTGCCGGCACCGGTGGTGCCAGCCACGGTGTTGGACGAAGTGACGAACGGATAGGTGCCGTGGTCGACGTCGAGCAGCACGCCCTGCGCCCCTTCGAACAGGATCTTGCTGCCGCGGCGCAGCGCCTGGTCGAGGTCGCGCCACACCGGCCGCGCGAACGGCAGCACGAAATCGGCGATCTCGGCGAGGTCTTTGCGTAACCGGTCGCGATTTATCGGCGGTTCCTTGAACCCGGCGCGCAGCGCATCGTGGTGCGCGCACAGGCGATCGAGCAGCGGATCGAGCTCGTCGAGATGGGCGAGATCGCAGACCCGAATCGCCCGGCGCCCGACCTTGTCTTCATAGGCCGGGCCGATACCGCGCCGGGTGGTGCCGATCTTGCCGGCGCCGGATGCGTCTTCGCGCAACGCGTCGAGGTCGCGGTGGATCGGCAGGATCAGCGGGCAGGTCTCGGCGATCATCAACACCTCGGGGGTGACGGTCACGCCCTGGGTGGCGATCCGCTCGACCTCGGCCTTGAACGCCCACGGATCGAGCACCACGCCATTGCCGATGACCGACGGCGTGCCGCGCACGATCCCCGACGGCAGCAGCGACAATTTATAGGTTTGGTCGCCCACGACCAAGGTGTGGCCGGCATTGTGGCCGCCCTGGAAGCGCACCACCATGTCGGCCCGGCTGGCCAGCCAGTCGACGATCTTGCCCTTGCCTTCGTCGCCCCATTGCGCGCCGATGACGGTGACGTTGCCCAAGTGAATTTCCCCGATGAATGCGGCCCGCGCGCTCCTACGGGGTGAGCGCTGGTGCGTCTAGGCTGCCGGCGATCGCAGCGATGTCGTTTCGGCCGTTAATGGTGTTAGGAAGTCGTCCGGATCACAAGCCTGGAGCATGGGTGCCGTTGCGATTTTCCTATGAGCTCGCCGCATCGTGGCCGCCGCTGGCCTGGCTGGCGCAATGCGAGGTCGGCTCGGATTCGGTCCGACTGATCCATGGCCCGGGGGTTGAATGCCGGGCCGACTGGTTCTGCGAAGCGGTGTGGGACGAGGATTTTGCCGCCGGCGACTTCGACCGCACCGACCTGGTGTTCGGCAGCGGCGGCCGCGTGCGCGACGGCCGCGTTGTTTTCGTTTCGGCCGGAGCGCCGATCGACCGGCTGCAGTTCGCAACCCACGACAATCTCACCTTGGTCTCGAACTCGCTGGCCTGCCTGCTCGAGCGGATCGAAGCCCGGTTCGACCCGGATTTTCGCGGCTATGACCAGTTTTTCGAACAGGTCGTCCTCGGCGTCGACCAGGATTTTCCCAACCTGCCGATCGCCGGGGGCGGCGTCGGCATGATGTATTTTCACAATCTCAAATGGGCTGGCGGGCAACTGCGCCGTTCACCCAAGCCGGCGCCGCACAGAGACTTCGGCACATTCGAAAAATACAGCGGATTTTTCACCGGCGCCCTGCGGCGGATCGGCGACAACATGGCCAGCGGCGAGCGGTCCGCACCGCTCGACTGGCTCGGCACGATCTCGCAAGGCTATGATTCGCCGACCTGTGCCGCGGTGGCGCGCGAGGCTGGCCTCAAACAGGTCTTCACCCACGACGAATCCCGGCCGGGCACGCGCGATGACGGGGTCGCGATCGCCGGGATCCTCGGCCTCGACTGCGTGATGGTCGACCGCCTCGCCTGGAAAGGCCGACCGGCGCCCGAACCATTGTTCCTCGCCGCGGATGCCCAGGGCAAGGAGGTGATGGTCGCCGGAATACCGTTCAGCCTCAATCGCCGGGTGATGCTGACCGGCCATGGCGGCGACCGCGCTTGGTCGTTGGAGTTCCATCCGCGCCGGCTTCCGGCCTATCCCGAGCTTGAGCCGGGACCGCCCGAGAGCATGCCGGGGCGATGGCATTCGGGCCTGTCGATGACCGAATACCGGCTCCATCAGGGCTTCATCCATTTACCCGCCCCGTTCATGGGCCTGCGTCAGATTGCCGACCTGCAAAAGCTGAGCAGATCGGACGAGATGGCGGCGTGGGACATCGGCGGTTCCTACAACCGGCCGATCTGCCGCCGCATCCTCGAGCAAGCCGGCGTCCCCCGCACTCTGTTCGGCACCGCCAAGACCGGCGCCTCGATCCGTTTCCTGCGCGGTGAGGACGCCTGGTCGGCGAGCGGCAAGCGCGCTTTCTTCGGCTGGCTCAGGCAGCATGGCGCGGATCACGGCCTGTCGCGCCGGGCCCTCGCCCAGGTCCGGTTGCTGCTGCGCTCTCAGGACGTCGCGCTATCGCTCGGCCGGCTCAAGCCCGCGTTCGTCGGCCGCCGCATGCGCTCGATCGCCATCCGGCTGGCGCTTCGGATCAAGGCCAGCGGGTTGCACGATCTCGCCTTCATCTGGGCGATCGAAACCGTCCGCAAATCCTACCGCCGCCCGGCCGGCTGATCCTTTAGAAACTGAGCGGTACGACCGTTCGCACGCCGGGCAGGCGGCACAGTCCCTTGACCAGTTGGGGCGTGATCGGATCGTCGACCGCGACTAGCGCGACCGCTTCGCCGCCGGTTTCGCGCCGGCCGAGGTTGAAGGTCGCGATATTGATGCCGCCTTCGCCGAGCGCGGTGCCGAGCGCACCGATGAAGCCGGGCTCGTCGGTGTTGACGATGTAGATCATCTGGCCGGTCAGTTCGGCTTCGACCCGAACCCCGAAGATATCGACCAGGCGCGGGGCGCGGTTGCCGAACAGGGTTCCGGCGACCCGCCGCTTGCCGTCCGCCGTGCCGACCGTGACCGCCAGCAGCGTGTGGTAGTCGCCTTCGCGATCGTGGCGGATTTCGCGCACGTCGAGCCCGCGTTCGCGCGCCAGGTGGAGTGCGTTGACCATGTTCACCGTGTCCGAATAGGTGCCCATCAGGCCGGCCAGCACGGCGCCCGTGATCGGCTTGATGTTGAGCTCGGCGGCAGCGCCCTCGACCTCGACATCGATTGAGCGGACTTCGGTGCCGACGATTTGCCCGACCAGTCGTCCAAGCTTCTCGGCCAGCGCCATATAGGGTTTGAGGCGCGGCGCTTCCTCGGCCGACAGCGACGGCATGTTGACCGCATTGGTGATCCCGCCGAGCAGCAGATAATCGCTCATCTGCTCGGCGATCTGGATCGCGACATTGACTTGCGCCTCGTTGGTCGAAGCGCCCAGATGGGGGGTGCAGATCAGGCCAGGAGTGCCGAACAAGTCATTGGTTTTGGCTGGTTCTTCCGAAAAAACGTCGAGCGCCGCACCCGCCACCTTACCATTCACGAGCGCGTCTTTTAATGCCGCCTCGTCGATCAGCCCGCCGCGCGCGCAATTGACGATCCGCACTCCGCGCTTGGTCTTGGCCAACGCCGCCTTGCCGAGGATTCCGCGGGTTTGATCGGTCAGCGGGGTATGGAGCGAGATGAAGTCGGCGCGAGCCAGCAGGTCGTCGAGCTCGACCTTTTCGACGCCGAGGTCGAGCGCCCGCTCCAGGGTCAGGAACGGATCGTAGGCGACGACCTTCATCTTGAGGCCGAGCGCGCGGTCGGCGACGATCGAGCCAATGTTGCCGCAGCCGATCAGGCCGAGCGTCTTGCCGCTCAGCTCGATGCCCATGAAGCGGTTCTTTTCCCACCGGCCAGCCTGGGTCGAGGCGTCGGCGGCGGGGATTTCGCGGGCCAGCGCGAACAGCATCGCGATGGCGTGTTCGGCGGTGGTGATCGAATTACCGAACGGTGTGTTCATCACCACGATCCCGCGCGCCGAGGCGCCGGGCACATCGATCGTGTCGACGCCGATCCCGGCGCGGCCAATCACTTTCAGGCGGGGCAAAGCGGCGTCGAGGATCGCCGCCGTCACCCGCGTCGAACTGCGCACCGCAAGCCCGTCATAATCGCCGATGATCGCGCCCAGCGTGTCGGGCGCAAGTCCGGGCTGCTCGTCGACCAATATCCCGCGCTCGCGGAAAATGGCCGCCGCGCGCGGATCCATCGCGTCGGCAATCAGCACTTTAACTTCGTTCATCGGGTCTGCTCCGCGATATTGGCCTGCTCAAAGGCCCAGTCGAGCCATGGGCCCAATACTTCGATGTCCGCCGCGTCGACCGTCGCGCCGCACCAGATGCGCAGCCCGGGTGGGGCATCGCGATAGGCGCCGATATCGAACGCCGCTTGCTCCGCCTCGAGCAGTTTCACGATCGCCTTTTGCCGGGCCTGGTTGGCGGCCGGGTCGGAGCGGTCGGCGAACTGCAGGCACACCGAGGTGTTCGAGCGGATCGCCGGGTCGGTCGCGAGATGCTCGATCCATCCCGTTCGCTGCACCCAGCGGTCGAGCGCCGCGGCATTGGCGTCGGCCCGCCCAATCAGCGCCGAAAGGCCGCCGGCGCGCTCGGCCCAATCGAGCGCGACCAACCAGTCTTCGACGGCCAGCATCGATGGCGTGTTGATCGTTTCACCCTTGAAGATGCCGTCGATCAATTGGCCGCCTTTGGTCAGGCGAAAAATCTTGGGCAACGGCCGCGGGGCGGGCTGTTGTTCGAGCCGCTCGATGGCTCGCGGGGACAGCACCAGCATGCCGTGGCCGGCCTCGCCGCCGAGCGCCTTTTGCCAGCTGAAGGTGCCGACATCGATCTTCGCCCAGTCGATTGCCTGGGCGAAGGCGGCGGAGGTCGCGTCGCAGATCGAAAGGCCGCTGCGGTCGGCCGCGATCCAATCGGCGCCGGGGACGCGCACGCCGCTGGTCGTGCCGTTCCAGGTGAAAACGATGTCGCTCGCCGGGTCGATCTCGCCGAGGTCCGCGATCTGGCCGTAATCGGCGGTGCGCTGGTCGGCGGTCAGCTTGAGCTGCTTGACGACATCGCTGACCCAGCCGGCGCCGAAGCTCTCCCACGCCAGCATCGTCACCGGGCGCGGGCCGAGCAGCGACCATAGCGCCAGTTCCATCGCTCCGGTGTCGGACGCCGGCACAATGCCGAGCCGGTAATCGGCGGGCAGGCCGAGCAGTGCATGGGTCCGCGCGATCGCTTGCTCGAGGCGGGCCTTGCCCAGCGCCGAGCGGTGCGAACGGCCCAGCGAGCGCGTGTCGAGCAGGCTCGGCGACCAGCCGGGCGGCTTGGCGCAGGGTCCGGACGAGAAATGGGGACGAGCCGGCAAAGCGGCTGGACGGTCGTTCAAATGGACTCTCCTCACAGAGAGCTCGCGCCGCGTTGGGACGGCGTGGCCCGTCGCCAGCCCTAGGGCCTGGCGGTCGAATGGCAAGCCCGCGAGCGCGTGAAAGAATCGCCATTCCGGCCATCCGAAACGCCTATTTGGAGGTCGATCCGCCTTTGTTTCGGGCGATTTACATCGGTTCACCGCAGGCAACGGACGGTTCACCCCGGCAAGTGGAACATATGGTTGAAATCATTAACCCGGACGGGTCAGGTTCAACTTCGTCAGCACGTGGTGGGCAAATCCACGGTTGGCAGTGGGGCTGGGGAGCTCCTTGGATCGATAGAAAATCGCCGCGCTTCTGCGCGGTCGCTATGGTTTTGGAGCGAACTACGTATGGCGCAAGTGTTGGCCGCAACGACCCAATCAATTTTCCGTGATCGGGATCTGTTCGTCCACGACGGCACCAAGCTGCGTCGCTTTCGCCTGTCCGCTCCCGTCCAGGCCCTGATGTTCCTGATGGTGGTGGTGCTGCTCGGCTGGTCGGCCTACGCCGCCACTCGGCTCCTGACCCCACCGGGACTGCGGATCACCTCACTGAGTGATGCGACCGAGGCCCGCGCGCGCAAGATTGAGCAGCGCCAGGCGATGATCGAAGCCATTCTCACCGGACAGAATGTCGACGAAGCGGCCATCGCTTCTGCTGCATCCGGCGCTCGTAGCGCCCAGGCCGGCCCGCTCGGCCGCGTCGAAGACACCCAGCTGGCGCAGGCAGCACTGATCGCCCGGGCGCTTGACGTCCGCTACCAGACCACCGCCGCCGAGCTGAAAAAGCTCGGCCTGACGCCGTCGCGCGTTGCCGCGGTAGGCGGGCCGTTCGAGGCGGTTGGGAAGGCCGATCCGACCTTCAAGCAGCTCTTCAACAGCTGGAAGAAGCTCGACACCCTGCAGGACGGCGCAATCGCTATCCCGTCCGACAAGCCGGTCCGCACGGCCGCTTTCACCAGCGGCTTTGGCGTCCGGTCGGACCCGTTCCGGCACGGTGCGGCGATGCACCCGGGGATTGACCTGGCCGGCCCGATGGGCACCCCGGTCTATGCCACGGCAGACGGCACGGTGATGCGTGCCGGTTGGAATTCCGGTGGCTACGGCAATCTCGTCGAGCTTGATCATGGCCGCGGCATTGCCACTCGCTATGGCCATATGTCGGCGATCGTCGTGCATGCCGGCGACCACATTACCCGCGGCCAGCTGATCGGCCGGATGGGCTCGACCGGGCGTTCGACCGGCTGCCATCTGCACTACGAAGTTCGCATCGATGGCCGTCCGGTCAATCCGGTCCCGTTCATGAAGGCAACCGACTATCTGGTCGCGATGCAGCGCAAGGCCAACAGCGCCCCGATGGAGCAGCTTGCTCTCGGCGGCCCGACCGGCGGCAAGCGCTAGAGCGGTCTGCGGGGTTGCCCGGGCGGCGCCCCCTCCCTATCTCGCTGACGTGAGCCAGCCTCAAATCTTCCTGACCGACAACGCCGCCAAGCGCGTCGCCGCGATTGCCTTGCGCCAATCCAAGCCGGCGATCCTGCGCCTCGCGGTCGATGGTGGCGGATGCGCCGGTTTCACCTACAAGTTCGAGCTCGCCGAAGCGGCCGAGGACGGCGACACGATTGCCGAGACCGGCGGCGTGATGCTGATCGTCGATCCGACCAGCCTCGATTTGGTGCGCGGCTCGGCGGTGGACTTCGTCGAAGACCTGGGCGGGGCGGCCTTCAAGGTGACCAACCCCAATGCAGCCTCGGGCTGTGGTTGCGGCTCAAGCTTCTCCGTCTAGGGGTGCGGCTCACCACCTTCAACGTGAACGGAATTCGCGCGCGGCTGCCGCGGCTGCTCGAATGGCTCGAACGCGAAACGCCCGACGTGGTCTGCCTGCAGGAACTGAAATGCGCGGATGAGTCGCTGCCGATCGGCGACATCGAGGCGGCCGGCTACGGCGCCGTGTGGCACGGCCAGAAGGGCTTCAACGGGGTTGCGATCCTCGCCCGCGGCGACACTCCAAAATTGCGGCGAGTCGGGCTCCCCGGCGACCCCGACGATAGCCACAGCCGCTATATCGAGGCCGAAGTCGGCGACGTGGTGGTCGCCTCGATCTATCTCCCTAACGGCAATCCGATCGGGACCGAGAAGTTCGACTACAAGCTTGGCTGGATGGAACGGCTTGGCGCGCACGCCACCGGGCTGCTCGACGAAGAACGGCCGACCGTGCTCGCTGGCGACTGGAACGTGGTACCCGAAGATCGCGATGTGTTCTCGGTCAAGGCGACGGCGCACGATGCGCTGCTCCAGCCGGAGACCCGTGCCGCTTATCGAACGATCGTCCACCAGGGCTGGACCGACGCACTGCGCGCGCTGCACCCGGACGACGAGCGGCTCTACACTTTCTGGGATTATACGGCTGGCTGCTGGCAGCGCGACGCCGGCTTCCGCATCGACCACTTGCTATGCTCGCCCGAAGCGGCCGACCGTTTGCGCGGCGCCGGGGTCGATCGGTGGGCGCGGGATCAGGAAAAGGCCAGCGACCACGCGCCAACCTGGATCGAACTGGTCTAGCCGTCACCGGACTTCGGCCGCGACGGGCGATCAGAGGGTTTTTTCGAAGATCCGGTAGATGTGATTGATCTTGGCGGCCGGGAGCTGGGCGATCGAAATCATCCCCTTATTGTCTTCCAGGATCCAGCCGAACTCGCCGTGCGTGGCGCCGTAATTCGCAACTCCGTCGCGGCGGATATATTCGATCAGCATGAAGGCCAGCTGGCCGGCGAGACGGCTACCGTGGAGCTTCGACGCGACGCCCATCAACGGCACCCGCAAGCGCCGCGTGCGCGGCTTGCGCAGGCGCCACAGCAGCTTGGCCCAGCCGAACGGAAACAGGCGGCCGTCGAGGTCGGCGGTAAGCTCGTTGATGTCGGGCAAGGTCACCATGAAGGCGACCGCTTCGCCGTCGAGCTCGGCGATCCGGACCAGATCTTCGTAGATGATCGGCTTCAATTTCTTGCCGGCGTACGCGATCTCCGCCTCGGTCAGCGGGACGAAGCCCCAATTGGACGACCAGGCATCATTGAGCAGGTTGAGGATGATCCGCGCCTCGGCGTCGAAGTTCGACTTGTCGACCTTGCGTATCCGGATCCGCGGATTCTTGTCCCCCGCGGCGACCAGCCGGTCAGCCAGCGGATCGGACCAATTGGCGATATCGACTTCGTAGGTCAGCAGATCCTTGGCCTTGGCGTAGCCGGCGGCTTCGATCCAAGCGCGATATTCGGGCCGATGGTGGCCCATCATCACCGTCGGCGGCTGTGCGAACCCTTCGATTTCGAGGCCCGGCTCATCCCAGATCGAAATGCTGATCGGGCCCAGCGCGCGAACCATGTTCTGGTTGCTCAGCCAGTCCTCGGCAGTCTTGATGAGCGCGGCCGCGACCTCATCGTCGAATGCCTCGAACATGCCCCACTGGCCGGTGCCGGGAGCCATGTGGGACTGAACCAGTTCGTCGACCTGAGCGCTGATTCGGCCGACCATTTGGCCATTGCGCTCGGCCAGCCAGAATTCGGCGCGGGCATGGGCGAACCACGGATTCTGGCGCGGATCGATTAGGCCGAGAACTTCGCTTTTGAGCGGCGGGATCCAAGCCGGGTCATTCTTGTAAACCGCCCAGGCGAAGTCGACGAAGCGCCGGCGATCGGCCTTTGACTTCACGGGATGGATCGAGATGCCGCCGGTTTTCATCGCGGCTGGCTAGCCGCCCGCGCGCTCAAACGCCAGCCGCCGTTGCGGCGCCACGTTAGCGCCACTATCTCGCGGCAAGACTTGTGACAGAACGATGACCAATATTTCCAGCTCCCAGCAGCGGTTACGCCGCGACAGCGAGGCCACGGGCGCCGCGCCCAAGGTTCGCCCGGGGGGTGATGATGCGGCAATGATCAAGGCCGCCGCGAGCCTCACGCGCGACCTCAATGCGCCCCGCGCCGCGATCTACTGGAGCGATCTCATCGGGTCGGCCGGGATTGGTTACGCCGCCTTGCTTGGGGCGATGCTTGCGCGGTCAGCGCCGATTGCGGCGGCGGCCGCCGTGCTCGCCGTGCTGGCGCTTTATCGCGCGGGCAGCTTCATCCATGAACTGACGCACATCAAGCAGGGCGCGATTCGTAACTTTCGGCTGGTGTGGAACCTGATCGTCGGGATTCCGCTGCTGGTGCCCTCGTTCATGTACGAAGGGGTGCACAACCAGCACCACGCCAAGACGTATTATGGGACCGCCAACGACCCCGAATACCTCCCGCTCGCACTGATGAAGCCGTGGACCCTTCCGCTGTTCCTGCTCGCGTCGCTGCTGGCGCCATTAGCCTTGCTGTTGCGGTTTGCGGTGCTGACCCCGCTGTCGCTGGTGTCGACGCGGCTGCGGTCGCTGGTGGTTGCGCGCTATTCGGGGTTGCAGATCAACCCGGCGTTCCGGCGCAAGCCGGCCGAGGGCGAATTGGGGCGCCAATGGCGCTGGCAGGAAGCGGCGACCAACATCTGGGCGATTGCATTGCTGGCGATGGTCGCGACCGGCGTCATCCCGCTCCGCGCGTTCGCCATTTTCCTCGCCGTTGCGGCCGGCGTGATGATGCTCAACCAGGTGCGCACACTGGTCGCGCATCTGTGGGAGAATGACGGCGAGCCGATGAGCGTCACCGCTCAATATCTCGACAGCGTCAACGTCCCTCCGCCGGCGACTCTGCCCGCGTTATGGGCGCCGGTCGGCCTGCGTTACCACGGCTTGCACCATTTGCTTCCGGGGCTGCCCTATCACGCGCTGGGCGAGGCTCACCGCCGGTTGTGCGCGGAGCTGGATGAAGGCTCGGTCTATCATCGGTCGAGCCATCGCGGGCTGACGCCGCTGGTCGGGCGCCTGGCGCGGAGCAGCTGGAGCCGCTGAGCGAGCCAACTTTGCCGAGCTATTCCTCCGACCGGATCAGGACCGTTTCGCCGATCAGGAAAAACAGCACGAACGGCGCCCACGCCGACAGGAATGGCGGGTAAGCACCGACATTGCCCATCGCCAGACTGAAATTGTCAGCGACGAAATAGGCAAAGCCGAGCGCCATGCCGACCGTCGCGCGCAGCAACACGTGGCCGGATCGGGCGAGGCCGAACGCCGCGACCGCCGCCAATAGCGGCATCAACAGCGTCGACAGCGGCCCGGAAATCTTGTGCCACAGGCCCGCCCGAGCCTCCTCGGCCGGGCGGCCGGCCCGCTCCAATTGCCCGATCCGCTCGCGCAGGGTGAAGAAGTCGGTCTCATCCGGGTTGACCTTGGCCAGCGTCAGCCGGTCCGGCTCGACCCCGTTAAGGGCAATCAGCTGCGGTTTGCGGACAACCGAACTGGTCGTGGTGTCATAGATCCGGACATTCTCGAGCAGCCAGGCCTTGCCCATCGGCCGTGCCCGATCGGCGTCGATCACCTGCTGCAGTGTCCCGTTCTGGCGGTCGTAGATCGTCACCCCGGTGGCGCGCACGTGCGGGCCCTGGCCGACCAATTGCCGGCTCCGCACCAGGTTATCGCCGCTCAGGATCCAGACGTTGGACAGCAGATCGCTTTCGGGCGGTATCGGCCGGTAGTCATTGTCGCTCCACGCCGTCACGACGCGCGCCGCCTTGACCACCACCGCCTCATTGAAGACAAACGCCAGAGCAGCGATGCCGAAGCTTGCAACGATCAGCGGAGCGAGGATCTGGTGGGCCGAAATGCCCGCCGCCTTCATCGCGATCACTTCGCTGTTCTGGTTGAGGCCGGCGAAGGCAATCAACGTCCCGAGCAGCACCGAGAACGGCAGGAAGCGAGCGGTCAACAACGGAACCCGCAGCGCGACATATTTCCACAGCTCGGCGTCGCCGTTGCCGGGAACGGCGAGGATCTTGCCCGATTCCCCAAGAAGGTCGAGGGTCATCAGGATCAGCACCAGCATGACCAGCACCGCGACGCTGCGCGTCAGGAACAGCTTGACGGTGTAAAAGGCGATCCGCCGGGACGGAAAAAAGCGCAGATTGATCATATGCGCTGCTGCCGCGGCAGGAGCGAGCGGACGGCCCGCCCGACATTTGCAAAGGCCCGTTCGAGGGCACCGATCGGCTGGCCGCCGGGATGGTGAGCAAGGACGCGGTACATCCAGATGATCAACGCCGACAACAGCACCAGCGGAACCCACAAGGCGAGGACCGGCTCGATCCGTCCCTGCGCGCCGGCCAGCTCGGCATATTGATTGACCTTATGATAGGCCACGACGATCACGATGCCGACGAAGATCCCGAGCGCGGAGGTGCTCCGCTTGGGGGGTACCGCAAGCGCCACCGCGAGCAGCGGAAGCATCAGCATCATCACCACTTCGACCAGCCGGAAGTGCAAATTGGCTTCAGCCGCCAGGCGGTCCATGCCGTGCGATCCGCCACCATAAGCTTCGCGGGTCAGCTCGTTGAAAGTGAGTTCCTCATGTTCGTGCCCGCGCCCGCGAAAACGATCGACCGCGGGTAGGCTGATCGGCAGGTCGTAGCTTTCGAACGACAGGGTTCGCGGGGTCGCGAATTTGGACGATTGCTGGGTCAGGCGACCCTTGCGCAGGCGGAAAAGAATGGTTTCAGGGTCGTCGGTCGAAAGGAAGCGGCCGGCTTCGGCAGTTGCCGCAATCGACGTGCCAGAACGGTCGTCGACTTGGACAAAGATGCCGTGCAGCCGGGTGCCATTGGCCTCGCTGCTGTCGATTCGGAGCGTCAGGCGTTTACCGAGCTGGTTGAACTCACCGACCTTGATCGATGCACCCAGCACACCCGAGCGCAAGTCAAACCGCAAGCCTTCGTAGCGGTAGCGCGAATAGGGCTCGATATAGCCCACTATCGCAAGGTTGAGGAACATCAGGACGACCGCGTAGAAATAGGGCACGCGCAGCAGCCGGCCGAAGCCAATGCCGATCCCGCGCAAGGCGTCGAGCTCCGACGACAGCGCGAGCTTGCGAAAAGCGAGCAGAATGCCGAGCATCAGCCCGATCGGGATGCCGAGCGAAAAATATTCCGGGAGCAGATTGGCGAGCATGCGCCACACGACGCTGACCGGTCCGCCGGCCATGACCACGAAATCGAACAGCCGCAGCATCTTGTCGAGAACCAGCAGCATGGCAGCAAGAATCAGCGTTCCCAGCAGGGGGACCGCGATGGACCGCGCCAGATAGCGGTCGATTAAAGACAGGCGCCCCAAGTTTTGGTCGTCCCAACACCATGATTTGGCCGCAAAGCAGGCCGAAGTTGCAAACAGGACGGCTCTAACCTTCGGACGAAGGCGCTTCCGTCCGTGTGTGCCTAGAACAAACGGTTAGTAAAATCATGTCGAATTCCCACTTGCCGCTCGTGGCGTTTGTGCTTGCCGCTTTGGCCAGCGCCGCACCGGCGCGAGTGGCAGGGCCCGACGCCCAGGCGTGCCTGTCGGGCAAGCCTTCGATGCTGGTCCGGGTCAGCGGTTTCAAGCAGGGGACGGGAACGGTCAAAGTGGCGGTCTATGCCGCCGACGGATACCTGGCCAAGCGCGGCAAGCTGCGCAAGGTCGAGGTGCCGGTCCATTCAACCGCACCGATCGACATCTGCATCGCCGTCCCGAGCGCCGGCGAATATGCGGTTGCGGTCCACCACGACCTCAACGGCAACGGCAATAAGGATTCCAATGACGGCGGCGGCTATTCGGGAAACCCCAAGCTGTCGATCACCAGTTTGAGGCCGCAGTTTAACCGCACAGCGATTCGGGTCGAAAGCGCGCCGCGGCCGATCGCGGTCACGCTCCAATATCGCCATGGCCTGTCGATAGTGCCGGTGAGCGGGTGATGGCCCGGACCCGGATCGCCCTGCTTTCGAATCCAAAATCGACCGGGAATGTCGCGCAGCTTCCGCGAATCCGGGCTTTCTGTGCCGAGCACCCCGATATTTTCCATTATGAGGTGGAGAAAGCCGACCAGATTGGCATGGCGCTCGAGACGATTGCCCGGGTTCGCCCCAAAATGCTGGTCATCAATGGTGGCGACGGCACCGTCCAGGCGTCCCTGACCGAATTATACAATGGCGGGCATTTCGGCGAGGATCCTCCGCCGGTGGCCGTATTGCCGAGCGGCAAGACCAACCTCATCGCACTCGACCTCGGATCGCAGGGCGACCCGGTCATAGCGCTCGGGAAGCTGCTCGATATCGCGCGCGCCGATCTCAGCCTGCACATCGTCGCCCGCGAGTTGATTGCACTGCGCTGCGGCGCCGGCGAGCAGATGCCGGTGATCGGCATGTTCCTCGGCGGCGCCGG
>JBDTRT010000086.1:0-7184 GCA_039931595.1 Sphingomicrobium sp. | reverse complement strand
CGGGCGCGGTGCGTCCGCCCTGGAGCGCGACCGCGGCGAAGCCGGTGATGAACATGACGCGGATCGACGGATCCAGCGCGGATGCTTTCTGGGCGAGCTCGATGCCGTCCATCTCGGGCATCACGATGTCGGTCAGCAGCAGGTCGTAGCGTTCGGCCTCGAGCAGCGGCATGGCCTCGGTCCCGCAGCCCACGGCGGCCACTTCGTAACCGACGCGTTGCAGCGCACGCTGCAAATACTCGCGCATCGACTGATCATCTTCGGCCAGCAGGATTCTCGGCATCGCCAACATCTATGCGCGCATCGCTTAATTTTTTCCAGCCGCGAACAGCGCTTTCGTGCGGTGATTTGCCGTCCTTGTCCTAGATTGAGACGCTGCAGTGCGGTATCGGTAACCCCCACGTGACGCCGCTTTCCCTCCCGATCGCCCATCCGCGCCGCGCCGAGCGGCCGGTGCTGCTGTCGGTCCCTCACTCCGGGCGGGACTATCCCGACTGGCTGATCGGCCTCGCCTCGGGCAGGCGCGGCGCGCTCGCCGCGCTCGAGGATCCATTGGTCGACCGGCTGGCGTGGCGAGCGGTCCAGCACGGCACCGCGGCGGTCGTCGCCCGCGCCCCGCGCGCGGCGATCGACTGCAACCGCGCCGAGGACGACATCGACCCGGCGGTGGTCGAGGGCGGCTCGCGCTGGCGGATCAGCGCCCGCGCCCGCGGCGGCCTCGGGATCGTCCCCGGACGGACCCAGGCCCATGGCTATCTGTGGCGCCGGCCGATCGACTCGGGCCAACTCGAACAGCGGCTCGACCAGGCCCACCGGCCGTATCACCGGATGCTCGCCGACCAGCTCGACGCCCTCGTCGCCCGGTTCGGCTGCGCGCTATTGCTCGATTGTCATTCGATGCCCCCGCCGGCCTCGGGCGTGCCGCCGATTGTGTTCGGCGACTGCCACGGCCGCAGTGCCAGCCGCTGGGTCAGCGACGAGGCCTTGCGCCTGGCCCGCGCCGCGGGCTTCGCCGCCGGGCTCAACGACCCGTTCGCCGGCGGCCACATCACCGACCGTCACGGCGCGCCCAGACGCGGCGTCCATGCGCTGCAGATCGAAATCGACCGCCGCTGCTACCTCAACGACCGGCTCGATGCCCCCGGGCCGGGCTTCAGCCGGGTTGCGGCGCTGATCGAAACTTTGGTGGTCGGGCTCGGCGACCAAATGCTCGGGCGCCAGCTGGCGACCGCCGCCGAATAAGCGGCGATTCCGGGCCGGTTCAGGCGTCGGCGGTGGCCAGTTGCTGCGGCGCGGCGATCGGGCCCTTGCCCTGCGTCACCTGGCGCGAAAACACTTCGCGGATCTGCGGCAGCGAGAACAGATGGGCATAGATCAGCCCGAGCATGCCGTTCTGGTTCATCTTGCGCAGTTCGTCGCCGCGCAACTCGCGCAATTTGTCCTCGTCGACCATCTGGAACCCGCGATAGACGAACGGCTGGTCGGAGCCCTCGGGCTGGATGGCGACTTCGCCGTCCATCAGCAGGCCCGATTTCTTGAGTTCCTCGATAAACGCCGCGGTACGCTGGCCGGCGGTCTCGAACTGCTCGCAGAATTGGAGGATGGCCTTGGTCGCCTCGCTCGGCTGGTCGCCGTCGAACAATTTCTCGCCTTCGTCGAATTCGCCGATCGCGCCCGAATTGGGGTCGAAGCACAGCGACAATTCGTCACTCTCCGGCCGCAGGCGCGCCAGCAGGAACGGGTAGCGCCGCATATAGGCCGGGACATACATCATGCTGTCATGCAGCTTGCCGTCGGCGTTGAGGAACACGTTGATGCCCTCGCTCAGCCCCATCAGGACCAGCGGAACCGGGTTTTCGCCAACCGAAAAGACAATCGGATAATGGCGCTGGAGCAGCGAGAATTCGTCGACCGTCGCGGGGATCGCATGGGTCGTGGCAATAACCGGGGCTTTATCGATCGCGCGGATTTTCATGTTGCCGTGCTGAGTCACGTTGAGTGGCTCGAGCCCGGAATAGAATAACGGCAGATTCAGGTTCGGCGCGGCAGTCGCCATTCGATCTCACTCCCAAGGTATCAGTGCAGAACCGGAGTTGAGGCATGACGCGCCGCGATCCAGCCGGTAGGTTTTGCGGGGAGCCTCTATTCCGGCCCGCACCGTTAGGCAAGGCCGCTCGCTCGTTGATCAGGTCAAGCCGCGCTCGCGCCGCGCCGGAACCGCGCCAAAGCCCCCAAAGTCACATCCGGGCCACAGTCGCGCCCGCCAAAACGCATGGCGCGGATAATTCATTGATCATTCAACCCTTGGCTGCAAAGCCGCCGCTCATGATGGTGGCACCGTGACCGTATCGAGCTTGTTTACGCTGCTGCCGTATTTGCTTGGCTTGGCCGCCGCCGCCCCCGACGATCCCGAACCGGTGGTCCGGCGGATGGTGGTCGAGCGCTCGTGGATCGTGCGCGTCCCGGTCCGTCCGCGCCCGCTGGTGCCGCGCTTCGACTGGATCGAGACCGACGGTCCCAAATGCGTTCCGGCGGTCAACATCCGCGGCGCTTTGCTGTCGGGCACCGACCATGTCGATTTCCTGCTGCCGCAAAGCCGGCGGATGCGCGCGACGTTCGACGAAGACTGCCCGGCGCTCGACTATTACGGCGGATTCTATCTCAAGACCGGCGACAACCGGGTCTGCGCCGGGCGCGACTCCGTCCACTCGCGGATCGGCGGAAGCTGCCGCATCGATCACTTCCGGCGGCTGATCCCGAAGGTCAAAGGCTGATCCGCGACCGGCGCCAGCCCGGCTTTCCTTGACATTTTGCACTTGGCAGCGTTAGCCCAAGAGCCAGTCGCGGCCGCCCGGCGTGGACGCCCGCCGCTCCCTCATTTCCGGATTCTTGAATGTCTTTTGCCGACCTCGGCCTTTCCGACGAATTGCTGCGCGCCGTCACCGACAGCGGCTATACCGAACCATCCCCGATCCAGCGCGGGGTCATCCCCTCGGTGCTGATGGGCAAGGACATCGTCGGCATCGCCCAGACCGGCACCGGCAAGACCGCCGGCTTCGTCCTGCCGATGATCGACATCCTTGCCCAGGACCGCGCCCGCGCCCGGATGCCACGCTCGCTGATCCTCGAGCCGACCCGCGAGCTGGCCGCCCAGGTCGCCGAGAATTTCGAGAAATACGGCAAGTATCACAAGCTCTCGATGGCGCTGCTGATCGGCGGCGTGCAGATGGGCGACCAGGTCAAGGCGCTCGAAAAGGGCGTCGACGTGCTGATTGCCACGCCAGGCCGCCTGATGGACCTGTTCGGCCGCGGCAAGATCATGCTCAACGACTGCAAATTGCTGGTCATCGACGAAGCCGACCGAATGCTCGACATGGGCTTCATCCCGGACATCGAGGAAATCTGCTCGAAGCTGCCCAAGACCCGCCAGACGCTGCTGTTCTCGGCGACCATGCCGCCGCCGATTCAAAAGCTCGCGACCAAGTTCCTCAACGACCCCAAACGGGTCGAGGCGACCCGCCCGGCGACCGCCAACGTCAACATCGACCAGCGGCTGGTCGTGGTCCGCCCCGACAAGAAGAAGGACGCGCTGCGCGACATCCTTCGCTCGGCCGAATTCAAGAATGCGATCGTCTTCTCCAACCGCAAGACCACGGTCCGCGAGCTGACTACCAGCCTCAAGCGTTCGGGCTTCTCGGTCGGCCAGATCCAGGGCGACATGGACCAGTCGAGCCGCATCGCCGAGTTCGACCGCTTCAAATCGGGCGAGATCAACATCCTGGTCGCGTCCGATGTCGCGGCGCGCGGGCTCGACGTCAAAGGCGTCAGCCACGTCGTCAACTTCGACGTGCCGTGGCAGCCCGACGACTACATCCACCGCATCGGCCGCACCGGCCGCGCCGGGATGAAGGGCATCGCCATCACGCTCGCCACTGCGGCCGACGCCGACCAGGTCGCAGCGATCGAGAAACTGACCGGTTTCAAGATCGCCCGGGTCGGCTCTGACCAGGTCGCCGCCGCCCCCGCCGAAGCCCGCGAGGAGCGCGCCGAGCGTGAGCAGCGCGAAGCGCGCGATTCACGGCCGCCACGCGACAGCCGCAAGCCGCGCGAAGTCCGCCAAAGCCGCGACAGCCGTCCGCCGCGGAGCGAGCGCGCGCCGCGCGACGAGGCTCCCGAGACAAATGCTCCGCCGCCGCCCGCGAAAGCTCGGGAAGAGCGCAAGCCCCGCCCCGCCCGCCGCGAACCCAAGCCGCCGGCCGATGAAGCGGACGACGGCGGCTGGAACGGCCCGATGCCGTCGTTCCTCTCGCTCAAGGCCGACTAGGGCCGCACTGCGCCGGCCGCCCGGCGCATGATCACCCGCGGCACTGCATGGCCGCTGCGCATCGCCGGATCGATCTTGAAGCCATGCTTGCGGTAAAAGGCGATCGCCCGCGCATTGTCGTTGATCACGTTGAGCCACTGCGCCCGGTCCCGCCCGAGCCAGTCGATCCCCGCCTCAGTCAGCGGACCGGCGATGGCCCGGCCATGAAACTGTGGATCGACCATCAGCCAGTCGAGCTCACGATCGTCCTCGCCGTGGATAGTGGCGATCATGTAGCCGGCCAGCGCGTGACCGACGACCGCGACCACGAGATGCCGTCGCGGATCGTCCGCCGCCGCCGCGCAAGTCGCTGCACTCATCTCGACCACCCGGCGATTGTCGGCCGCCCGGTCCGCGTTTGGACGATCTGCCGACAGGTTGGTCGCGGTCGCCGCTTCAGTCAAAGCGCGGATGGCCTCGAGCGACACGCGCTCCAGCGCGGTCTGGTTGACCAGCAGCTCGATCATGCCGGCTTGCGGTAGCGGGCGATGAACTGGCGCGCGTAACTGGCCAATTGCCCGTCCCCGATCGCGTCCCGCAGGCCCTGCATCAGCCGCTGGTAGAACCACAGATTATGCTCGGTCATCAGCATCGCGCCCAACATCTCGCCCGACTTGACCAGATGGTGGACATAGGCCCGCTCGAACCTGGCGCAGGTCGGGCACGGGCAGTCGGGCTCGAGCGGTTCCGAATCCTCCGCAAACCGTGCGTTGCGCAAATTGAGCGGCCCGTCGGCGGTGAACGCCTGCCCGGTTCGGCCCGAGCGCGTCGGCAGCACGCAATCGAACATGTCGATGCCGCGCACCACCGCCTCGACAATATCGTCGGGCTTGCCCACCCCCATCAGATAGCGCGGCGCGTCGGCCGGCAGCATCGCCACCGCGAAGTCGAGCACGCGGCACATCTCGGCCTGCCCCTCGCCGACCGCCAGCCCGCCGATGGCATAACCGTCGAAGCCGATCTCGAGCAGCGCCTCGGATGAACGCTTCCGCAGCCCTTCGAACATCGAGCCCTGCTGGATCCCGAACAAGGCCGCTTTCTCAGCGTACTCGCCGACCTCATCGAATGCGTCGCGCGACCGCTTCGCCCAGCGCATCGATCGCTCCATCGAAACCTCCGCCTGGCTCTCGCCGGCCGGGAAAGCGGTGCATTCGTCGAACGCCATGACGATATCCGCGCCGAGCAGCCGCTGGACCTCGATCGACCGCTCCGGGGTCAGCATATGCGCGGTCCCGTCGAGGTGGCTCTTGAAGCTCACCCCTTGCTCGCTGGTCTTGGTCAGCTCGCTCAGGCTCATCACCTGATAGCCGCCGCTGTCGGTCAGGATCGGCCGCTCCCAGCCCATGAATGTGTGCAGCCCGCCGAGCTTCGCCACCCGCTCGGCGCCCGGCCGCAGCATCAGATGATAGGTGTTGCCAAGGATGATGTCGGCGCCCGACGCGGCGACATCATTGGGCTTCATCGCCTTGACCGTCGCCGCGGTCCCGACCGGCATGAACGCCGGCGTGCGGATCGTCCCCCGCTCCATCGCGATCGCGCCAGTCCGCGCGGCGCCGTCCGCGGCGGCGATCGAGAAAGAAAAGCGGGTCACCCCCGTCCCCTATCCGTTCGTCCCGAGCGAAGTCGAGGGACCTGTCTCGACTTCGCTCGATCCGAACGGTTAGGGCGGATAGATGATCGAGCCGTGGATCTACCCTGCCCTGACCGCCACCGCCGTGCTGACCGGCTTCATCGACGCAATTGCCGGCGGCGGCGGGCTGATCATGATGCCGGCTCTGCTGTTCGCCGGCCTGTCGCCGCTCCACGCGCTCGGCACCAACAAGCTCCAGTCGATGTTCGGCACCGGGACCGCGCTGCGCAATTACTGGCGCTCGGGCCTGGTCGAATGGCGCCCAAACCGATTGTCGGTGCTGCTCGTGTTTCTCGGCGCGCTGGCCGGGGTCGCGGTCGTCCAGCGGATCGATACCCGCCTGCTCGGGCTGATCATCCCGGTCCTGCTGGTCGCGGTCGCGCTCTACGTTCTGGTGTCGCCGCGGATGACCGACGACGACGCCCACCACCGCGTTTCGTCGCGCGGCTATGCCCCGGTGGCCGGCGCGATCGGCTTTTACGACGGCTTCTTCGGGCCCGGCACCGGCACCTTCTTCACCACCAGCCTGGTTGCCTTGCGCGGGTACGGCCTGACCAAGGCGACCGCGCTGACCAAGCTGTTCAACTTCACCAGCAATGTCGCCAGCGTCCTGCTGTTCGCGCTCGGCGGCGACATGGCCTGGCTGCTCGGGCTGTGCATGGCGGCCGGCGCCATGCTCGGCGGCTGGCTGGGCAGCCACACCGCGCTCAAGTTCGGCGCGGCGCTGATCCGCCCGCTGCTGGTGGTGATCTCGCTCGGTATGACGGCACGGCTGCTGTGGGGCTATTTCGCCGGGTGACTTGCCTCTGCGCCCCGGTGGAACACGCTCATCCGGATGAGCATGCGTAATCCTCTGGTCAGGCGGCTGGCCATTCGCTTCTTCAATTAATGTCCCGGAAAAGACCGCAGCGGAAGGCCGCGCGTGGCAACGAGCAATTGCGGCGCTGCAACATCGATTCCAAGACCAGCTACGTGCGCCGCAACAAGGTCCGCCCGAGCCTCGCCGCCGAAGCCCGCAAGCTGTTCCACCTCGACCGCATCAGCCAGCCGGCCGGCACCGCATCAGCCTGACCCGGGCAACAGCAAACTCGCATCGCCATAGCTGTAGAAGCGATAGCCATGCGCGATGGCGTGGGCGTAGGCCGACTTCATCACATCGAGCCCCATTAGCGCCGAGACCAGCATGAACAG
>JBDTRT010000085.1:0-5406 GCA_039931595.1 Sphingomicrobium sp. | reverse complement strand
GAACTGAAGGCGGGCGAAAAAGTCGACGCCGAACTGGAAGCCATGAAAGCCGCGCGTCTGACGCGCTTAAACTAGAAGGGTAGGGGACCATGACCCGCAAGATTTATCCATATTCGCTCGATCGCAAGGACGCGAAAATCGCCGGCGTGTGTTCGGCGCTAGGCGCCAAATGGGGGATCGACCCAACCTTCATCCGCATCGCCTGGGTCGCGGTTCCGCTGCTGACGCCGGTCGACTTCACCACCGCGTTGATCGCCTACGCGATCGCCGGCATTTATCTGGCAATCCAGAAGAAGCGCGGATCGGGCGGCACCATCACTGACCGCAGGCGCAGCGATTTCGCGCGCATGGACGACATCTCGAAGCGGCGCCCGACCGTGCACGCAATGCTCAACGACCTCGACGAGACCGATCGGCGGCTGATGGCGATCGACGATCATCTGGCAACCCCCAACCATGAGCTGGCGCGTGAAATCGACGCGCTGCGGGAGGACAAGTGATGGACCCTGTGACGATCGGACTGTTTGGCGCGAGCATCCTGGCCGCGCTCGGAACGGCCAGCTGGGCCGGGCTCAAGGGCTGGCAGGGCTGGCTCGAGCTGAGGCGGTTCGAGCTCACCCACGGCAACGCCGACCATAATCTGCCCCCGGCGACCGGCCGGATCGAGATCGCCGACCTGCGCGAGCGCGTGCGCAAGCTCGAAGCGATCGCCGCCGGAATCGATATCTAAGCCGGGAACGAATTTTGGAAAGCCGCTCGCTTGCTCCCCAGCCGATGCGGCAGGCGGTCCGGAGCCACCATCTCCGGGCCGCCGCATTCATTTATCCGATCATAATCCGAGGCGCGCGCTAAGCCGAATGTCGCGCCCCGCCAGCGGCGCATAATCCTTGAGCAGGCTGGCGCTGCGCCGTGCATCGACGTCAAACAGATTGTTGCCGACCAGCGACAGCGTAAGTGCCGGGTTCGCGGCGAACGGATGAAAACCGAGCGCCGCGTTGACCATCGTATAGCCAGACGTGCGAGTCTCGTTGGGAGAAATGCGACTGTGCGCGGAGGCATGCTCGACTTCGACCCGCCCGTCAAATTGTCCACGCGAACCGGTCAGCGCGCCGAGCAAACGGAATGGCGGGATCAGCGGCGCCGGCCCGAAGTTCCTGACGGTCGCATGCACTGCATCGCCCTGGAACTCGGTGCCCCAGGCGATGCCCAAGGCCTGGCCCAGTTTGGCGTCCCCTTGCAGCTCAAAGCCGTAGTAGTTCGCCTTGCCTTCGAGGAATTGGTAGACTGGCAGGGCGTCCACTTCCTCGCCGGTCGGCGCCTGGAAGATGAAGTTCGAGAAGCTGCTATAGTAAAGATTGCCGGTGACGTGCACTGGGCCGCGGGCATGGTGGAAACTAAGTTCGGCGGAGTTGCTCTTCTCGGGCTTCAGATCGGGATTGCCAACCTCGAACGCTTCGCTGCCACCGTGCGGCCCATTGGCGAACAGTTCGTCGACGGCGGGCGCGCGTTCGCTATGGGACAGCGACAGGCCCGCACGCCAGCCCGGCGCCAGCTCATAGCTTCCGCCGAGAGAGCCCGACAGGCTGGTGAAGTTGTCGGAACGTGCGGGGGTGTCGAGTTGCGTGTCCTCGTCCGCGGTCAGTTTGCTGAACTCGACCCGGGCGCCGCCCTCCAGCCGCAACCGCCCGGCCGCGTAGGTCTGCAGAGTGAACAGACCAGACTGGCGCTGCCGGCTGTCGGGCAGAAATTTCTCTTCGCCGCGAATGCGGGCATCACGATTGAGATATTGAACGCCACTCGTCCCGCCCCAGCCCGAATGGTCGCGCTGGACCAGTTCGAAGCGTCCTTCGCCACCGTTGCTGAAGAAACTTGTGTCGATCCCGCCCTCGGCATTGAGTTCGTCATGATGATATTTGGAAATGCCACCGCGCGCTCGGATTTGGCTGAAGAATCCGCCGACCGTGATTTCGGCGCGAGCATCATAACGGGTCTGCCTCGGATCGAGAGTTGGTTGCTCCGGCTCCTCCCCGCTGAGCGAATAGCGGATCGGGATCTGATAGCGCGACGTGTGGTGAGTGATTGACACACCGACATTGAGATCGCCGTCAATATAAGCAACCCCCACGGCGCCTTCCTTCCCTTGCGACGCCGAGTGAGGCAGTTTGCCCTTCAGGTCCGCAAGCGCGCGCACGTCTGGATCGGGACTCGCGAGCGCTTCCGCTCGCAGATCCCTCGACAGTACGAAGCCGCCGATGTGAAGATTGTCGGTCTTAGAATAGTTGCCGTCGGCGTGGAGCACGAGGTGGCCAGCAATCGGCACATCGACGGAAGCGTTCACAGAGCGCTCGTTGGCGGCGCTTCCATATTGAGCAATCGCATCGACGCCGACCGGTCCACTCGGCACATGACGCGGGATGCGATTGTCGATCACGTTGACGACCCCGCCGATCGCTGACGAACCGAACAGGAGCGCGGCAGGGCCACGCAGCACTTCGATTCGCTCGGCCGTGATGGGATTGATCGAGACCTCGTGGTCGGGACCGATGGTCGCCATATCGAGCGTGCCAATCCCATCCGTCAGCACACGCACTCGGTCGCCTTGCAGGCCGCGCAGCACGGGCGCAGACGCCTTGGGGCCAAAGCTTGTGGCGGACATGCCTGGCAGCTTGGCCAACGTGTCACCGATGTTCGGCTTCAACGTGCGGTTGAGATCGACCTTATCCAGGATCGAAACACCGCCGAGCACGTCGCCGGCGTTACGGCGGGTTCCGGTCACGACAATTTCCGTATCATGATCGTGGTGCGCGTCGGCGGCAGTGGGCGAAGGGGCCAGGTTGGAGTCGACCGTGGTAGCGGCCCCGGCTGCCGCCGCTAGACCGGAATCCGTCGCTTCGGATGTTTCGGCGTGGGCGGCTTGGAACGGCAAAAAAGCGGCAATGGCGGCTAATCGGAATGAATGCTGAGACATCGACCTGCTCATCTGGGTGGGGCTCAGCCCAGCGAATAAGCAATATGTTATATTGTCACAAGCCCAATGGCGACGAACAGCCTCAGCTGTTCGACCGGCCGCAGTTAGACGGGCGAAAATTGGCCGGCTGGCCCGCGGCCTTAGCTGTTGGATGTCGGTGCAATGACCTACCTCGCCGGATTGTCGCTGCTGCAATTCCGGTTGCGGCGCCAACGGCATTTGTGTTGAAGCAAACCTGCCGGTAGGCCGCCGCGATGGCCGCCGGACACTCTCACGCCTCTGACCACGGACATGCCGCGGATTTCGGCCGTGCGTTTGCAATCGGAATCGCGCTCAACCTCGGCTTTGTCGTGGTCGAGACCGGCTATGGCTTCGCCGCGGGATCGATGGCGCTGGTCGCCGATGCCGGGCACAATCTGTCGGACGTGCTTGGGCTGGTCGTCGCCTGGGCCGGCACCCTGATGGCGCGCACTTCGCCCTCGCCGCGCTTTACCTACGGGCTCAAGAAGGCCTCGATCCTGGCGGCGCTGGTCAATGCCTTGTTCCTGCTGGTCGCGATCGGCGCGATCGTGGCTGAGGCGGTGCGGCGGCTATTCCATCCCGCCCCAACCGCGGGCGGCACGGTGATGGCGGTCGCGGCAGTCGGGATCGTCATCAACGGCTTGACCGCCTTGATGTTCGCGCGCGGCGGGTCGCGCGACATCAACATCCGCGGGGCGTTCCTCCACATGGCGGCCGATGCCGGCGTTTCGGCGGCCGTGGTCCTTGCCGGGTTCGTAATCCTGCGCACCGGCCAGTTATGGGTCGACCCGGTCATGAGCCTGGCGGTCGCGGTAGTGATCTTTTGGAGCAGCATCGGGCTGCTCAAGGAATCGGTGTGGATGTCGCTGGCCGGTGTGCCGAGCGGGATCGAGGTCGACCAGGTTGATGCCGCATTGGGTGCGCTCGACGGCGTGGTCGGCGTCCACCATCTCCATGTCTGGGCGTTGAGCACGACCGAAACCGCCTTGACCGCCCACTTGGTGGTGCCCGAACGGAGCAGCGATGAGCTGTTGGCACGCGCTCGCAAGATGCTGCACGACCGGTTCCATATCCAGCACTGCACGCTTCAGCTCGAACTGAGCGATGCCCGCGACAGCCACTGCTGACCGTGCCCGTTACCCATCTCGAATGCTCGCTGACCGGTGAACGCTATTCAGCGGACGAGGTCCACGGACTGTCCCGGGCAGGCAAGCCGCTGCTTGTGCGCTACGACCTCGACCGGGCGCGAGAGGCGATGACCCGCGACAGCCTCGCGACGCGCCAGCCGGGTATGTGGAAATGGCGCGAGCTGCTGCCTTTGCCCGACGGGGTCGAGCCGGTCAGTCTGGGAGAGCCCGAAACGCCGATCCTCGCGTTACCGCGGACCGCCGCTCGGGCGGGAGCTTCGACGCTGCTGGTCAAGGACGAAGGGCGGTTGCCGACCGGATCGTTCAAGGCGCGCGGGCTGGCGATGGCGGTGACCATGGCTCGGCATTTCGGGATCGATCGGATCGCGCTTCCGACCAACGGCAACGCCGGCGCGGCGCTCGCTGCTTACGGTGCGCGGGCGGGGATCGAGACGGTCGTGATCTGCCCGGCGGAAACGCCCGCAATCAATATCCGCGAGACCGCGGCCTATGGCGCCAAAGTCTATGTCGCCAACGGCCAGATCGACGAATGCGGCCGGCTGGTCGGCGAGGGCGCGGCGCAGGGCCGCTGGTTCGATTGCTCGACGCTCAAGGAACCGTACCGCCTCGAAGGCAAGAAGGTGATGGGGTTCGAACTCGCCGAGCAGTTTGGGTGGAAACTGCCCCAAGCGATCTTCTACCCGACCGGCGGCGGAACCGGCCTGATCGGGATGCGGAAATCGTTCGATGAACTGGAAGCAGTCGGCCTGATCGGGCCCGAGCGGCCGCGGATGTTCGCGATTCAGGCGGCGGGATGCGCGCCGATCGTCCGGGCATTCGAAGCGGGCGACGAGTTCGCCGAACGCTGGGAGGATGCGGCGACGGTGGCCACCGGCATTCGCGTGCCCAAGGCGGTTGGCGATTTCCTGATCCTCCGCGCGGTGCGCGACAGCGGCGGCGCGGCGCTGGCGGTCGAAGAGCAAGCGATCCTCAACGCGGTCGACGACGTCGCGCGCGACGACGGCATGCTTCTCTGTCCTGAAGGCGGCGCGGTAGTCGCAGGGTGGCGGCTGGCGTTGCGGCGCGGGCTGGTTGCAAAAGACGCCAGCGTGCTGCTGTTCAATTGCGCCAACGGCAACAAATATCCGTTGCCGGATCGCTCGCGCAAGTTGGACCTGGGGACCGCTCGGCCGGCCGATCTCTGACGCCCCCTCTGACGGTCCATGGCCCACATACGGTAAACCCCGCCAACCGAAGTTGGCGGGGTTCCATGCTTCGCGTCCGAAGATT
>JBDTRT010000084.1:0-21547 GCA_039931595.1 Sphingomicrobium sp. | reverse complement strand
TCACCGGCCTCGAATGGCTCGACAAGGTGATCGACATCGACCAGTCGCCGATCGGCCGCACCCCGCGCTCCAACCCCGCCACCTACACCGGCGCCTTCACCCAGATCCGCGATTGGTTCGCCGGCCTGCCCGAGAGCGCGGCGCGCGGCTACAAGCCCGGCCGCTTCAGCTTCAACGTCAAGGGCGGCCGCTGCGAGGCGTGCAAGGGCGACGGCCTGCTCAAGATCGAGATGCACTTCCTGCCCGACGTCTACGTCACCTGCGACGTGTGCCACGGCCGCCGCTACAACCGCGAGACGCTCGAGGTGAAGTTCAAGGGCCGCAGCATCGCCGACGTGCTCGACATGACGGTCGAGGACGCCGCCGAATTCTTCAAGGCGGTCCCCGGCATCCGCGACAAGATGCGCATGCTCCTCGAAGTCGGCCTCGGCTACATCAAGGTCGGCCAGCAGGCGACCACCTTGAGCGGCGGCGAAGCCCAGCGCGTCAAGCTCGCCAAGGAACTGTCCCGCCGCGCCACCGGCCAGACCCTCTACATCCTCGACGAGCCGACCACCGGCCTCCATTTCGAAGACGTCCGCAAATTGCTCGAAGTCCTCCACCGCCTGGTCGACCAGGGCAACACCGTGGTCGTCATCGAACACAATCTCGACGTCATCAAGACCGCCGACTGGGTGATCGACATGGGCCCCGGCGGCGGGGTCAACGGCGGGCGGATTGTCGTGGAGGGCACCCCGGAATCAGTCGCCGCGGAACCCAAGAGCTTCACAGGCCAATATTTGAAACCGCTGCTCGAACGCTCCACCACCACTCCGTTCGTCCCGAGCGAAGTCGAGGGAAGCCGTTCCCCGGCGCAATCGCGGGACGGCACTGTCCGGGGGACAGAGCAACGCGCCCGCGACGGGGCCCAGGCGCGCAAACGCAAGAAGGCGTCCTCATCCGAGGATCAACCCAACCTCATCCCGGCGAAATAATCGCAACACTGCGTTCCAGCACCCAACACCAGGATTCGGGCTTCCGTCCCCCGCATGCTATTGCCGTCCGTCAATCATATAATGGGGGAAACATCGCATGAAGAAACTCATTCTCGTCGCCACGGTCGCCGCGCTCGCCGCTTGCTCGGGCAAGGCGCCCGAAGCCGCCACCAACGACACTGCGGCCACCAACATGGAGGCCTCCGCGGACACCGCGGCGGCGACTCAAATGGCGCTCGATGGCAAGACTGCCGCCGGCACCTACACCGCGACGTCGCCCGACGGCCGCGTGCTCAACCAGACGGTCACTGCTGACGGCAAGCTCGTCACGGTCGAGGGTGACAAGACCACCAACGGCACCTGGACATCGTCCAGGCCCGAGGAATTCTGCATCACCAACGACGGTGAAGCGAAGCCGACCTGCTACACCGAGTCGATGGACGCCAAGCGCGGCTGGATCGCTACCAATGTCGCCGATCCGAAAGACACCTGGGACATCAAGCGCGTCGCCTGATCGCGAGATTCACAAGACAAGAAGGGCGGTCCTCACGGGCCGCCCTTTTTTTGTGTGCGTGGGAGTGCGATGTTGCGAGCACCGCGAGGGGGGGCAGCCTTCCGAACCCGACCTCCCCGACCTCATCCCGGCGAAGTGAATCCAGGATCGCTCGAAACTAGTAGGAACAGGGTTTGTGGATAACGATTTTCTCCCAATTGTCGATCGCTTGTCCGCTACTGCGTTGAGGATCGAAGTGTTTGGAGGGGGCGACTCTTCTCTCGGCTCAGGGACGGGATTCGTTGTTGATTCCAGACTAGGCCCCTGCTTGGTGACGGCGCGACATCTGTTCACGGGAAGGCATCACTATCAGGGACATTTTACTCATAGCAGCAGGGCCGATCCCAAACGAATTCTAATCCAGCATCGGATGGGTGAGGGGAATACAATCACTCGAGGCTCAATCGGACGCGTTGAGGCGTTGTATGATAGCGAAAACGATCCCCTTTGGTACGAGGATTGGGAATTTGGTGATCGTTGTGGCGGTGTCGGCCTATGCGCTGCGGCGGCGGCCGTGCGCGCGCCATTTCCGCGCGGCGTGGGACGCGGCGCTCGACATGGGCGTCCACCGGCTCGAGCAAGTCGCGCGCGGCCGCGCGCTCAACGGCGTTCCGCGCCCCGTCTTCCACAAGGGCGAGCAGGTCGGCGAGTGGCGCGAATATGACGAGCGGCTGACAATGTTCCTGCTGCGCTACCGCCGCCCGGCGCGGTTCGGCGCCCAGCTCGACCACGGCCCCGCTGCGCCCGCCGAATTCGAGGCCGAAGACGAAGCCGCGACCCGCCTCGACTGGCATTGCGACGAGATCGGCGAGCTCCAGCCGTCCCTGTTCGAGGACGACCTCGAAGACGATCCCGACGAAGAACTAGACGACGACGCCGACGCCGGCGCCGAAGACGATCCCGAACTTGACCTCGAAGCCGAGCCCGGACAGCAACCCCCCGCCGCGCCCGAAACTCCTCCCGCGCCACAACCGCCCAACCCAAAGCGGCGTGAACAATGTTAAGAACGGGCACCTGGATACCCACCGCGGCCCTACCACCGGGACTAGTGCCCCAGCGCCATACGACTGGGGCCGCCCCGAAGGACGGCCCCGTCGTGCACATTGTGCCGTGTGCGGTCAGCGCTGGTTAGCGGCTGGCCGGCTCGCTGCGGCTCTTGTCGAACTCGCGGTTCTGGCTGCTCTGTCCAGTCGGGCTCTGTGCGGCCGGGCTCTTGTCGGCCTTGTGGTCGGCGCCGCCGATCGCGCTCTTTTCCTGGCGATCCTTGTCGGTTCCGGCCTGCTCGGGCTTGCGCTCGCTGTCGATCCGGCTGTCTTCCGGCTTGCGGTCGGTGCCGGCGACGCTGGCCTTGGCCTGCTCGCGCTGCATGGTCTCGTTGTTGGGGGTCTTGTTGAGGGTGGGGTCGGCCATTTGCAATGGCTCCTTTTTGATAGGGGTGAAGAACGGCCGTGCGACGCAAGGCCTTCATATAACCAACGGACGAAGGGCCGGATTGTTCCGGAGAATGGCTGTTTTTCGCCATTTTTATTGGGCTTGCTCGGCCCGCCGGCTCAGCTTCCCGACTGTCGGCGGGCACCCTTTGGGCCGCCTGGCTGTGGGTCGAACGACCGCTCTAATGCGAAAGCGAAATCACCGCGCAGGCAATCCGGTCGCCGCTGTTGCCGCTCGGGTCGGTCATATAATCGTCCGGCCCGGCATGGATCACCAGCGCCGCGCCGTCGGCGTCGAGCAGGGTGGCGAAGTTTGCTTGCGGCAGGCTGACCGCTTCGTCGAGCACGCCGTTGGCCGAGACGGTGACGTTGGGCAGGTCGCCGGCATGGGGCCCGCCCGGCGCGTTGAAGCCATGCTTGTGCCCGGTCGGGTTCCAGTGCGATCCGGCGGTGGTGAACTTGGGTCCGTCGCAGCGCCCGACGCTGTGGACATGGATGCCGTGGATGCCGGGCGCCAGGCGCGATGCGGCAATGCGGAAGGTGATTCCGCCCGGCGTCTGCCACATCCGCACCTGGCCGATCGGCTGGCCGGCGGAGTCGACCAAAGCGAACGCCGGCCCGCCTGCGGGCTCGCCGGTGGTGGTGGCGCAGGCGCTCAACGCCAGGGTTGAGGCGAACGTGGATGCGAGCGTGACAGCGACGAGTTTGCGCATGATTGGTCTCCCTATGGCCTCCACCGTTCATTCGGGACTTGGTTCAGCCTCGATCCGCACCAGCACCGCGCCCTCGCTGACCTGCGCGCCCGCCTCGGCGTTCAATTCCGCCACCGTCCCGTCGAACGGCGCGGTCAGGCCGTGCTCCATCTTCATCGCCTCGAGCGTCAGCAGCCGCTGGCCTTTGTGGACCGTCTCGCCCGCCGTCACCTCGACCGCCGTCACCCGCCCCGGCATCGGCGCGACGATCGCCCCGCTGCCCGCCGCCGCGCCGACGCTGCCGCGCGCGGTCAGTGCGAATTCATATGCCTGGCCTTCGTAGAATGCGACCACGCGCTCGTCGTCGCGGAAGCCCGAGACCGCCGCCACCGGCTGATCGTCGTCGAGCGCGACCGTGCGGAATTGCCCGCCTTGCCCGAGCGCCACGCTTGCGAACGGCCCAGCGTTCATGCGGAACCCGGAAAGATCGGCAAGCGCCTGCTCGTCCTCGGGCAGCGCCGTCGCAACTGACGCCGCGCCGCGCCACAGCGCGTCGTCGGGCACGGGATCGGGCACCAGCGCGTCGAGGTTACGCTCGATGAAGCCGGTGTCGACCTCGCCGCTGCCGAAACCCGGAAACAACAGCGCGTTGAACAAGAATCCGGCGTTGGTCCGCATCGGCCATACTTCGACCCCGTCGAGCATCCCCGCCAGCCGCCCGATCGCTTCGTCGCGGTCGCCGCCGTGAGCGATCAGCTTGGCGATCATCGGGTCGTAGAATGGCGAGATTGCATCGCCCTCCTCGACCCCGGTTTCAATCCGGCCATCCTCACCCAGGTCGAAATGCTCGAGCCGCCCGACGCTCGGCAGGAAGCCCTTGGCCGGGTCCTCGGCATATAACCGCGCTTCGATCGCGTGGCCGGTGATCGATAGCTCGTCCTGTCGCTTGGGCAGCGTCTCGCCGCTCGCCACCCTGAGCTGCCACTCGACTAGATCCTGGCCGGTAATCTCCTCGGTCACCGGATGCTCGACCTGCAGCCGCGTGTTCATCTCCATGAACCAGATGCGGTCGGACTTGAGGCCGTCGCTGGCATCGGCGATGAACTCGACCGTCCCCGCACCCTCGTACTGGACTGCCTGCGCCGCCCGCACCGCCGCCTCGCACACCGCTTCGCGCGTCGCCGCGTCCATCCCCGGCGCCGGCGCTTCCTCGATCACCTTCTGGTGGCGGCGCTGCAACGAACAGTCGCGCTCGAACAAATGGACGACGTTGCCGTGGCTGTCGCCGAACACCTGCACTTCAATGTGGCGTGGGCTCAGGATATATTTCTCGATGATCACGCGGTCGTCGCCGAAGCTCGAGGCCGCCTCGCGCTTGCAGCTATCGAGCGCGTCGTCGAAGTCTTCTGCCCGATCAACCCGCCGCATGCCCTTGCCGCCGCCGCCCGCGACCGCCTTGATCAGCACCGGATAACCGACCTTGCCCGCTTCCGCCTTGAGCACCTCGGGCGACTGGTCCTCGCCGAGATAGCCCGGCGTGACCGGCACCCCGGCCGCGGCCATCAATCTCTTGGCCGCGTCCTTCAGGCCCATGGCGCGGATGCTGGCCGGCTTGGGCCCGACCCATACCAGCCCGGCATCGATCACCGCCTGGGCGAAGTCGGCGTTCTCGCTGAGGAAGCCGTAGCCCGGGTGAATTGCTTCCGCGCCGCTGTCCTTGGCCGCGGCAATGATCCGCTCGCCCACGAGATAGGATTCGCGCGCCGGTGACGCCCCGATATGCACCGCCTCGTCGGCCATCCTCACATGCAGCGCCCTGGCGTCCGCATCCGAATAAACCGCAACCGTCCGCACGCCCAGCGCCCGCGCCGTGCGGATCACCCGGCAAGCAATCTCCCCGCGATTGGCGATGAGCAAAGATTTGATCATTGAACGGGCACGCTCAGGCGCGGACTTCCTCGATGCCGACGCTGTTGCGGCGGAGGGCTTTCAAGACCGTGTCGACGATCGCCGCGGCGTCGAGCCCGGCCTCGGCATATTGCTTCTCGGGCTTGTCATGCTCCTGGAACTTGTCCGGCAGGCGCATCGTGCGCAGCTTCAGGCCAGCATCGATCAGCCCTTCGTCGCTGGCCAGGGTCAGGACGTGCGCGCCGAGCCCGCCGATCGCCGCTTCCTCGATCGTCACCGCGACCTCGTGGCTGGCGAGCAGCTTGCGGATCAGTTCGACGTCGAGCGGCTTGGCGAAGCGCAGGTCGGCGACCGTCGCCGGCAGGCCCATCGCGTCCAATTGGTCGGCCGCCTTCTCGGCCTCCTCGAGCCGGGTGCCGAGCGACAGAATGGCGACCGTCTTGCCCTCGCGCACCACGCGGCCCTTGCCGATCTCGAGCGCCTGCGGCTCGGCCGGAAGCGCCAGCCCGCGCCCTTCGCCGCGCGGATAGCGGACCGCGATCGGGCCACCGTCGTGCAGCGCCATGGTGTGGATCATGTGGGTCAGCTCGACCTCGTCGGCGGCCGCCATGACGGTGAAATTGGGCAAGGTGCACAGATAAGCGAGGTCGAACGCGCCGGCGTGGGTCGCGCCGTCGGCGCCGACCAGCCCGGCCCGGTCCATGGCGAAGCGCACCGGCAAATTCTGGATAGCGATGTCGTGGACGACCTGGTCATAGGCGCGCTGGAGGAAGGTCGAATAGATCGCGCAGAACGGGCGGAAGCCGGCCGCTGCCAGCCCGCCGGCGAAGGTCACAGCATGCTGCTCGGCGATGCCGACGTCGAACGTCCGCTTGGGAAAGCGCTCGCCGACCTTGTCGAGCCCGGTGCCCGAGGGCATCGCAGCGGTGATCGCGACCACTTTCTCGTCGCGCTCCATTTCCGCCAGCAGCGCGCCCGCGAACACCGACGTATAGCTTGGCGGACCGCCACCCGGGCCCTTGTCCTGCTTGCCCGAAACGACGTCGAACTTGACCACGCCGTGATATTTGTCGGCCGCCGCCTCGGCCGGGGCATAGCCCTTGCCCTTCTTGGTCACGACATGGACCAGCATCGGCCCTTCGGCCGCATCGCGGACATTCTCGAGGATCTCGACCAGCGCCTCGACATTGTGACCGTCGACCGGGCCGACGTAGTAAAAGCCCAATTCCTCGAACAAGGTGCCGCCGGTCCAGAAACCGCGGGTATATTCCTCGGCCCGCCGCGCCCAGCGATGGATCGGCCCGGGCAGGCGCCGCGCGATCTTCTGCGCGGCCCGCCGCGGAGTGAGATATTTGGTCGACGACACCAGCCGCGCCAGCGAATTGCTCAGCGCGCCGACCGGTGGCGCGATCGACATGTCATTGTCGTTGAGAATGACGATCAGCCGGTTGCCCGCCGTCTGGGCGTTGTTCATTGCTTCATAGGCCATGCCGGCGCTCATCGCCCCGTCGCCGATCACCGCGATCGCGCGGCCGGGCTTGCCCGACAGCTTGGCGGCGACGGCGAAACCCAGCGCCGACGAGATCGAGGTCGAGCTGTGGGCCGCCCCGAACGGGTCGTATTCGCTTTCGCTGCGGCGGGTGAAACCGCTCAGGCCGGCGCCCTGCCGCAACGTGCGGATGCGGTCGCGGCGGCCGGTGACGATCTTGTGCGGGTAAGCCTGGTGGCCAACGTCCCAGATCAATTTGTCGCGCGGCGTGTCGAACACGTGGTGGATCGCAACGGTCAGCTCGACCACGCCAAGTCCCGCGCCAAGATGCCCGCCGGTCACCGAAACCGCAGAAATCACCTCCTGGCGAAGCTCGTCGGCGAGCTGCGGCAGCTGCGCCTTGTCGAGCGCGCGGATATCGGCGGGCGAAACAATGGTGTCGAGCAGCGGCGTGATCGGACGGTCACTCATGCGCGGCTCCATAGCCCGACCGGGACTGGGAAGTCGAACATTCTAATCCTTTTCAGCATCATCCCGACGACTGTCGCCGGGTACGCTCGGATTGGCATGAGCAAGTTGTGAGTATTCGCTGAAATCATCCCCGGCAGGACGCCGCGGCCCGTTCAGCTCGGGTCGCAGTCGCCGCAGGTACCGCGGACCTCGATCACCGGGCGCGGGGCCGAGAAGCCGGCGGTCTTGGCCGCTGCCCGAACTCCGCCGGACAGCGTATCGTCGTCGATGTGCACGGTTTGCCCGCAGGTGTCGCAGATCAGGAAGATGCAGTCATGGAGGCAGTCGGGATGGGCGTTGGCGACATAGGCGTTGGCGCTCTCGACCCGCCGCGCGAGGTTGGCGCCGACGAACAGGTCGAGGATGCGATAGACGCTGTTGGCCGCGATGCGCCGGCCTTCGGCGGCCGAGACCGCTTCGGCGATGTCATAGGCCGACGCCGGCTGGGTGAAACCGGCCAGCGCATCGAACACCGCCGCGCGCATGCCGGTCCACTGCTCGCCCTGGCTGGTCAGCCGGTCGCGCGCCGCGGCTTTGAGCGAGTCGCCTTCATGCAATTGATGGTCGTGCCGCGTCACGGACGTTGAAATAGGCCTTGCCGAGCCTCCGGGCAAGAAGCGCCGCTCATCAAATCAGCGATTGAACCGGCGCACCGGCGCTTCGTTAGCACGCCATGAAACCAACCATTGGCGATCTCGAGGCCCCCGCCCGGCGCGACCAGCACGAAGGCGAAGGCGCGACTCGCGGCACCTCGCGGATGGAGGCGTTTGCGGACGGCGTGTTCGCGATCGCCTTCACGCTGCCGGTGTTCAACATCGTCTTGCCCGGCGACGGGCGCGGCGGGTCCTTGCTGGCGCGGGACCTGTGGCTGATCTGGCCGCACTATGCGGGCTACGTGCTCGCCTCGGCGATCATCGGGCTATACTGGGTCCACCATCATTTTTCGGGCGCGATCTATCGCACCACCGGCCACTGGTTCCTGATCGCGACCGTCATTTTCCTGGCGTCAATCGGCTTCATCGCGTTTCCGGCGCGGGTCTTCTCGGACAATATCGCCGATCCTGCGGCGCGCGCGTCGGCGGCCCAGTTCCTGGTCATCGCGCTCGCCGCGGTGTCCTTGGCGTGGCTGTTGAAATGGAGCGTCGGCCGGTCGCGCGGCCAGGTCGATTCGCGGCTCGACCTCGCCTACGTCGACCGGCTCAATCGCCGTTACCAGTATATGGCGCTGTGGAACGTCAGCGCAGCCTTGCTCTCGTTGGTGGTGTGGCAGGTCGGGTTGGGAATGGCGGCGGCTGGCCTGCTGTTCAAGATCGTGCCACCCGAAACTCCGCGTTACCGGACCGAAGCGCCGGCGATCGAAGGCGAGGAATAGCCGCGCGCGGTTATTCGGCGGCCATGCCGTTGAGGCGGTGGCCGAGCGCCAAGATCGACACGCCGAGCACGGTATAGACCGCCTCGCTGCCGTTGTGCGGCATGGTCAAGGCGCCGGCCATGACACCAAGGCCGAGGCTGCCGACCGCGCTCGGCATCATGAAACCATGCTCGAGCACGCCGCGCCCGAGGGCGATCGCGCCAAGCACCATGGCGATGCTCAGGCCAGCCTCATGGACCCACGGCTGGCCCAGGATCCCGCTGGCCGAAGCGAGCAGGCCAAAGAATACCGCGGTCCCGATGCAGTGGACCATGCACAGCCCGGACAGGCCGATCGCAATGCGGTCGAGCCGAGCCAGCCCCGCCTTGCCGTGCGGGTGGGTATGCGAGGGGTGGTAAAGCGACGAGGCCATGACGTGAGACCATATATCCTCACGGTGACGAAGTTACAACATCACATCGGCCCTAGCGACCCAGCCTATCGGCCTCTTGCAGCCTGCCCGCCGCGCGGCGCATAGGCGCGCCCGATGGAATCCGTCCTTTCTCCACAAGTTGCGTCCGCCCTTGGCCGGCCACGCCCGCGTGCGCTTGCCAATTTGCTGCTGATCGTCGCCGGCCTGGTGTTCGCGATGGTCGTCGTCGGCGGCATCACCCGCCTGACCGAGAGCGGCCTCAGCATCACCGAATGGAAGCCGCTGACCGGCGCCATCCCGCCGCTGACCAGGGCCGATTGGGACCACGCCTTCCAGCTTTACCAGGCGACGCCCGAATACCGCCAAATCAACGGTCCCGCCGGAATGGGCCTGGCGGCGTTCAAGCAAATCTATTTCTGGGAATTTCTCCATCGCCTGCTGGGCCGGTTGATCGGCGTCGCATTTGCGCTGCCGCTGGCGTGGTTCACGGTCAAGCGCGCGATCCCGCGCGGCTACGGCTGGCGGATGGTCGGCCTGCTGCTGCTCGGCGGCGCGCAGGGCGCGCTCGGCTGGTACATGGTGATGTCCGGGCTCGCGGCGCGCACCGATGTCAGCCACCTGCGCTTGTCGGCCCATCTGCTGCTGGCGCTGGCGATCATGGGCGCGCTGCTGTGGACTGCGCTCGACCTGCGCCGGCTCGCCGCGACCGACGAGGACCGCTGCTCGCGGCTGATCCGGCCGGCCGCGGTCACTCTCTCCATCCTCACCGTGCAGATCCTTTACGGCGCCTGGGTCGCCGGCCTCAACGCCGGGCAGGTCGCGTCGACCTGGCCGCTGATGAACGGCCGCCTGGTGCCCGACGGGATCGACTGGTCGCACGGGCCCGGCTGGGCGATGGCCAACGACCCCTATCTGGTCCATTTCATCCATCGCTGGTGGGCGTGGGTGACGGTCGCCGCGCTGCTCCTACTCGCCCGCAAGGTCCGCCCGCTCGACCGCCGCGCCTCGGCCGCGATCCATTCGGCATTCGGGATCCAGATCCTGCTCGGCATCGCAACCGTGATGAGTGGGGTCGCGATCTGGCTCGCCGCACTCCACCAGGCGACCGGGGCACTGCTCGTCGCCGCCACGGTGTGGGGCGCGCATGCGGTCGGCCGCCGCGACCAGGGCCAAGCGGCCCAGTGACAGTCGTTTCAGTCTACGCGATCTTTGCCGACGCCGACCAAGCGGAGCGCATCGGCCGGCAAATGGTCGAGCAGCGCCTCGCCGCCTGCGTCAACATCCTCGGCCCGTGCCGCTCGGTCTATCGCTGGCACGGCGCGGTCGAGAGCGCTGACGAGGTCTCGGCCATCTTCAAGACCAGCGCCGCCCGCGCCGATGCCCTGATCGCCGGCATCGCGACCCTGCACAGCTACGATGTGCCGTGCGTCACGGTCTCGCCGATCGACAAATTGCTCGGCGCTTATGCCGACTGGGTCGAAGAGTCGGTTGCCGAACCACCGCCCGCGAAATGATCCAGTTCAGCCGAATTAGTTCATCAGGGCGTAAGATTGTGGGCCTATGTCGCGGCAAGAGGCCCGTTGCCCGTTTCGCGCTTTGATTGGCTCAATCCGAATCCCAGCAACGGGCCTCAACTCCACTCCAGTCAGGGCCACCGCCCGCGCCGGCTCACTCGTCGGCGCACAACACGTCGGCGAGATAGAAGCGGCCGCCGACCGTCTGCAGCCGCTGGTGGGCCGAGCCGCTCCAGCCGTGCGTGCGGCAGAATTCGATCGCCTGGCGCGACATCGCCTCGGCCGAGCCGGGCTGGACCTCGACCCGGTTGCCGCCCTGCTCCGGAGCAACGAAAAATTCGCTGGCAAGGCCGCGCAGCGACTGGCCGGTGCCGTGCAGGCCCTGGGCCTCGGTTGCGCTAGCCGGGATGATTCCGGCGACCGGGCGCGCCGACCGCACGTTCATCACCGTCGACGGCACCGATTGAGCGAATTGGCGGCACCCGGTGTAGGTGTTGCCGCTGCAGAATTCCCATTGCTTGCCGGCCGGAATCGATACGCTTTTCATCATGAACGGGCTGGGGAAGCGAGTCGGACCGAGAACGGTCGTCTGGACACCCTTGAAGTGCCCCTTGTTGTACAGGGTCACCTCGTCGTTGGCCTGGTCCTGGCCCGGCCCGGGCGCCTGCGCCGCAAGCCATTGAATCGGCGCCAAAGCCGCAAGCGCGACCGCGCCGATCACCCATGATCGCGACATTTCCATTCTCCCCATTCTTGCCTGACCCGCCGTGCGCCCCCGGTCGAGACCATCGCCGCATCTCGACTTGTATCCAGTGCATCCTCGCAAACCAGGAGGGGCGCGACAAGCCAATCGTCATCGCCATCGCCATCGCGCGGCGCGGCGCGAAGGCGATAGGGCTGGGAAGTGGAGGCTGGCGGGCAGAAAGCGCCGAATCGAATGGCGCAGCCGATTGATCTGGCAGTCCAAATCAGTGATACGGATTAATTGGGGGTCATTTAATGTTCGGTTACCGGCTCTATTTCATGAACGGCTCGCACATCGTCCATTCGCGCGAATTCACCGCCGAGGACGATCTCGCCGCGATCGACATTGCCGGCTCGTGGCGTGAAACCCGCCCGATGGAATTGTGGCGCCAAGACCATCGCATCCAGCAGTGGGACGCAACCAAGGTGATCCCGGTCGAGGCACCGGCCTAGATCTCCTCCGGACACCCGCTGGCAGTCGGCCCGCGCGGGTGGAAAAGCGGGGTGAGCCGAAGCTCCGCGGCCCCTCTCGGCCGCAACGGAACCGGTCACGACCCGTTATACCATCAGCTACCAGTCGCAATCGACGGTTTTGGGCGCTTAGTCGCACCTTCCTCCTATCTTTGACGTCTCCTAGCCGACAGGCCTCATTCCTGAGGCTTGGAAACAAAGGAACTCAACATGAAATTTTTTGGCACGGTCAATTCGTTCGACGTCAACAAGGGCTTTGGCTCGATCAAGCCGGAAACCGGCGGCGAAACACTCGGCTTCGAGAAGAGCGCGATTTCCTGGGACAGCAAGGAAACTCCGCCGACCGCGGGCCAGCGCCTGTCGTACGATGTCGGCACCAACAGCGAGCGCAAGCCCTGCGCCCTCAACCTGCAGACCATCTAGCCTGCAGGCGCGCTAGCTACAAACCACCGGGTTCCAAGCGGGCCTAATCGATCGAGGCGGGGGCAGCAGCTCCCGCCTCTTTTTCGTCAGCGGGCAGGTCGGGCTCTTGGCGCAGTAAGCCCTTGAGCTGGCGCCGGATCGTCCGGCCGCCAAGGTGCGCGTCGACCTGCGCGAAGCCTTCGTCGCGTAGCAGGCGCCGAATCTCGTCAATCGTGGAGCATTGTCCGGCTACTTCGAAAGCGCGCTCAACCACGCTCGTGGCGGCCATTCGCATTGGCTGGACGTCGGTCATTGTAACGCTTCCCCCTCGCGACGCTGCACGAACCGTGCTGGTCGAACTGTTGATCGGTTTCCGGGGGAATGCTGCGGTGCACTCCCTTCGGCAGCGGGAGCACAGACGGTCTCTCGGTCGCCGACTCGCTGAGTTACCGGCGGCGATGAAGCTTGTTACGCCCGCGAACCTGATCTGCAAAGCGCGGCCCGTCGGCGCGATCGCCACTCGCGACATTATGAACCGCTTTGGATTGGCCCCTTGAGCGCGATCGAAATCGGTTGATGGCGGTGTTGCCGCTTAACTGTTCGATCGCAATGGTTCTTGGGTCGACCTTGATGCGCGGTTGCCAAGCCTGGCCGTGAAACGATCGAATCGACGAGGCTCGATTGTGCGTTCGGCAGTAACGATTCTGGTTAATGTGCACTATCGGCACAGTAAAAACGCGGCCTTATGCGTACTTTCATTAATCGACCCAAAATAGATTAATCTAGATTACGATTCATGTTGGTTTTTTGAAATATTGGAGTATGACTCGGTTGGTCGCACGGTGGCCAAAGGGACTGGCCAGATTTGATCGCGACTCGCGGGGATTGGCTTTGATTTCGTGACCGTCCGGTCTCCGCAGGCTTCGGCCAGGGGATTTATGACGCTCGCAGCAGCTCTTCGACCCCCATCCGCACCGGCAACGAGCCTGGGATTGGCCATTATCGCCTCGTCCCGAGCGCCCGTGCTGATGCTCGACGACGCGATGACCGTGGTCGCCTCCGGCGCATCCTTCTGCAGCGCGTTCGATTGCCCGCCCGAAGGCGTCAATGGAGCCAAGCTGGCGACCATCGGAAGCGGTGAATGGAACGTGCCCGAGATCGACAAGCTAGTCCGCGAGACCTTGCGCGGGGACGCCCCCAACGATGCCTGTGAAGTCGACCTGATCCGCAAGGGTCGGTCGCCCGCGCACCTCATCCTCAATGCGCTCAAGCTCGAATACGGCCAACCCGACCGTCCGCGGGTGATCCTGACCGTGACCGACGTCACCGAAGTGCTGGTCGCGGCCAAGCTCCGGGACGATATCCTCGAGGAAAAGAGGATCCACCTCCAGGAACTCCAGCACCGCGTCGCCAACAGCCTCCAGATCATCGCCAGCGTGCTGCTGCAAAGCGCTCGCCGGGTGCAATCCGAGGAGACCCGCCTCCACCTTCACGACGCGCATCACCGGGTTATGTCGATCGCCACTCTCTAGGAGCAGCTTGCGGTTGCCAATTCGGACAAAGTCGGCCTGCGCCAATATCTGCAGGACCTGTGCGGCAGTATCGACGCCTCGATGATCGACGATCATAAACGCATCGTGCTGACCGCCACCGCCGACGATACGGTGACGAGCGCCAATGTTTCGGTCAGCCTCGGGCTGATCGTCACCGAACTCGTGATCAATTCCATCAAGCACGCCTTCCCCGACGGGACGCAAACCGGATCCATCACCGTCGATTATCTCGCCCGCGGTGACGGGTGGACCCTGACCGTCAGCGACAATGGGGTCGGCTTCAAGCGCGACGACGGCTACAAGCCTGGGCTCGGCACCGGCATCATCGCCGCGCTGTCGCGTCAGCTCGAGGCGACGGTCGAGCGCACCGACCTGCGGTTCGGCACGGCGATTTCGATCGTCCACGCCGGCTAGGGTCCACTCGGTCGAGCGAAAGCCGTCAGCGGCCTTGCGAATTGCCCTTCGATCCCACCAGGGTAACATGATACCCGTCAACAAACGCCCGGTTTTGCTTGACTTCCTGACCTTGCTTCGCGATTAGGCGGGCCGCAAGCGGCACTTTTTTGGGCCGCTTTTCGCATTTCATACGCAAGCGCTCAACCACAGTGGCGCGCGCGTTCAACCGGAGAGGTCCAGGCCATGAAGGCGCTGATGAAGACCACCAAGTCGGTCAAGCCGGCCGAGGTGACCAAGAACTGGCATTTGATCGATGCCGACGGCCTGGTGGTCGGGCGCGTCGCCACGATCATCGCCAATCTGCTGCGCGGCAAGCACAAGCCGAGCTTCACCCCGCACGTCGACTGCGGCGACCATGTCGTCGTGATCAACGCCGGCAAGGTCAAGTTCACCGGCCGCAAGCTCGACCAGAAGATCTATTACAAGCACACCGGCTACCCCGGCGGGCTCAAGGAAATCACCGCGGGCAAGGTGCTCGACGGCCGTTTCCCCGAGCGCGTGCTTGAAAAAGCGGTCGAGCGGATGATCCCGCGCGGACCGCTTGGGCGCGAGCAAATGCGCTCGCTGCACCTCTACAACACCACCGAGCATCCGCACGGTGGCCAGGACCCGCAGGTCCTCGACGTCGCGAGCATGAGCCGCAAGAACAAGGTGGGAGCATAACATGGCCGGCAAGAAGACCCTGTCCGACCTCGGCGCGCTGACCAACCCGGAGCCCGAGGTTCCCGAAGTCGTTGAGGCTTCTGCTGAAGCGACCGACGCTGCTCCCGCCGCAGACACCGCTGGTACCGATGCCGCGCCCGTCGATGCCGCGGAGGAGGCCGCTCCGCCGCCACCGCCACAGATCGAAGCCGTGCTTCGCGAGCAGCAGCTCGACAAGTTCGGACGCGCTTACGCGACCGGCCGCCGCAAGGACGCCGTCGCCCGCGTCTGGCTTAAGCCGGGTTCGGGCAAGATCGTCGTCAACGGCCGCGAGCAGGAAGTCTATTTCGCCCGTCCGACGCTGCGCCTGGTGATCAACCAGCCGTTCGGCATCACCGATCGCAAGGGCGCCTATGACGTCATCGCCACCGTCAAGGGCGGCGGACTGTCGGGCCAGGCCGGAGCGGTCCTGCACGGCATCGCTCAGGCGCTGACCCGGTTTGAGCCGGCGTTGCGCACGACCGTCAAGCGGGCCGGTTTCCTGACCCGCGACAGCCGCGTCGTCGAGCGCAAAAAGTACGGCCGCGCCAAGGCCCGCCGCAGCTTCCAGTTCTCGAAGCGCTAAAGTTCAATCAAACCAATGCAAGGGCGGTCCAGCTTGGGCCGCCCTTTTGCTGTCAGATCAGCGCTTCGGCCTGGTCGAGGACCTTGCTGAAGCTGTCGACGATCAGGCGATAAGGCTCGGCCGTCGCCATATCGAGGCCGCCCGACTTCAACAAATTGTAGCCGTAGTCCGACCCGCCGGCGCGGAGCACCGCGAGATAGCGATCGCGATCGGCAGGGGTGCCGTGCATCACCTTTTGGGCGAAGAAGTTGGCGGCGGTGATCGAGGTCGCATACTGCCACACGTAGAAGCCGAAGTAGAAGTGCTGGATGTAGGCCCACTCGCTCGAATAAACCGGTTCGATCTGGACCTTAGGGCCGTGGTAGCGCTTCAGCAGGTCGAGATAGAGCGCCGACATTTTCTCGCCCGACAGCCCCGCGCCCTTGTTGGCGAGGTCGTTGATGGCCAGCTGGAATTCGCCGAACATCGCCTGGCGGAAGAAGGTCCCGCGATAATTTTCCATGATCTGGCCGAGGTAGAACAATTTGTCTTCCTTGGTCTTGGCCCGTTCGACCATCATGTTGGCGAGCAATAGCTCGTGCGCGGTTGACGCGACCTCGGCGGTAAAGGTCGGATAGCCCGACAGCTCATAGGGCTGGGCGGCGTTGGCGAGCAGGCTGTGCATCGCATGGCCCCATTCGTGGGCGTACTGGCTCAAGCCGTCATATTTGTCGCTCAGGTTGAGCAGCAGATAGGGGTGCACGTCGAACGCTCCGGGTTGCATGTAGGCGCCCGACGCCTTACCCGGCCGCGGGAATGAATCCGCCCAGGGCTTTGCCGTCGCTTCGGCGAAGATCCGGCCGTAATCGGGCCCGAGTGGCTTGGTCGCATCGAGGCTCAGCTGGCGCATCTCGGCGAGGGAGTAGGTCCGGTCCGATTTCACCAACGGCGGATAGATGTCCCAATAGCCCATGTCGGGCAGCCCCAGCATCCGCTGGCGCAGCGCAAAATAGCGATGCAGCACGGGCAGTCCGCGGTTGGTTTCGGCGATCAGCGAGCGATAGACCGCTTCGGGCAAATTGCTGCCGTCGAGCGCAGCCTGGAGCGCGCTGTCGTAATGGCGCGCCTTGGCCCGGAACATGTCGCCTTTGACCTGCGCGGCGAGCGACGTCCCGAGCGAATTGTCGAACGCCTTGTAGCTCGCCCAGAACTTGTCGAAGACCATCTTGCGGTCGGCCCGGTTGGGCGCCGAGCGCGCCAGCGTATAGCCCTGGTCGTCAAGCCGGATTTCGCGTCCGTCGCTGAGCTTCACCGTCGGCCGCGGCATGTCGGACGAGGTCAGCTGGTCGCGAATATCCTGCGGCCCGGCCAGCGGGGTTCCGGCCGAAGCGAGCAGTTTCTCCTCATCCGGCGACAAGGTGTGCGGCGCCTCGCGCAGGACATCGCGCAGGCCGAACGCGAACTTCTTGAGCCCGAGATCAGCGGCGATGAATCCGTTCACCTTGGCGGCGCCGAGCGCGACGATTTCCGGATTGGCCCACGACGTTGCTTCGCCGAGCGCGGTGAACACATCCTGAGCCTGGCTCTTGCGCTCCTGGTTGGGAGCGATCCGAACGTCTTCGTCGGCCTTGAGCGACGCATAAGTGTAAAGCCGCAAGGCGCGCTTGTTGAGGTCGGACTGGGCCTGAAGCGCGGCCTTCATGCCGGCGGCGCTCTGGCCGAGCTTGCCCTTATATTGCAGCAAGGACGGGATCGCGGCTTGGATCGCCTTGCGGTCGGCCTCCCACGCCGCGTCGGTCGGGTAGATGTCGGTCAGGTCCCACGAAGCCTTGGTGTCGGGGCTAGCCTGAGCCAGTGCCCAAGTCGGCACTCCAGCGGCGAGGGCGAGCACGGCGGCGGACATGAATGCTTCCCGGCGCGACAGATCGAACATGGTCTCTCCTTCCCAAAAAAGTGGCGCGTTTTTGCACTGTCGCGGCGCGAGCGCCAGCAGCCGTTCGACGAACGGTGGTATTTCCTACCGGTTGACGGTGGCCATGCCCTGGGCGTGGTAGCGGTCGCCGGCGGCGGCGCCGGGCGGCAGTATCCGGTCGAGCCGATCGAGGTCGTCCTGGCTTAGCCGGAGGTCGAGCGCGCCAATATTCTCGTCGAGATATTTGCGGCGCTTGGTGCCGGGGATCGGGACGATATCGTCGCCGTTGGCCAACACCCACGCCAGCGCCAGCTGGGCGGTCGTGCAGCCGTGCTCCCGGGCCATCGCCTCGACCTCACCGACCAAAGCGATATTGCGGTCGAAATTCTCGCCGGTGAAGCGCGGATGGAAGCGGCGGTAATCGTCGTCGGCGAAATCGGACGGGCCGCGAATCTGGCCGGTCAGGAAGCCGCGGCCGAGCGGCGAATAAGCAACGAAGCCGATGCCGAGCTCGCGCACAGTCGGCAGCACTGCGGCCTCGATGTCGCGGCTCCACAGCGACAGTTCCGATTGCAGCGCGGTGATCGGGTGGGTTGCATGGGCCCGCCGGATGGTGGCGGGCGCGGCCTCGCTCAGTCCGAGAAAGCGGATCTTGCCCTCCGCCTTGAGACGCGCCATTTCGCCAACCGTGTCCTCGATCGGCACGCCGGGATCGACCCGGTGCTGGTAATAAAGGTCGATCACTTCGACCCCGAGGCGGGTCAGGCTCGCCTCGCACGCCGAGCGCACATAGGCCGGGTCGCCGCGGACGCCGAGAAACTCGCCGGCGTCGCCGCGGACATTGCCGAACTTGGTCGCCAAGAACACCTTGTTGCGCCGGTCGGCGATCGCGCGTCCGACCAGTTCCTCATTCTTGAACGGCCCGTACATGTCGGCGGTATCGAGGAAATTGACCCCGCGATCGATCGCATGGTGGATGGTCGCGATCGATTCCGTATCATCGCCGGCGCCGTAGAATTCCGACATGCCCATGCAGCCGAGCCCGATTGCCGAAACTTGCGGCCCGTCGCGGCCGAGCTGTCGTTGAAAAATCATCTGCCCACTCCTTTGGCCAACCGAACGCGTGAGCCGATGGCGCGCTCCATCACGATTGCCGCAAAATCGGCGCGGCCTTAGTCCGCCATCGTCGGCGGCGGCCCCGAGCCCGGCGTCACCTTGCGCATCACCAGCAGCAGCGGCAGCACCGCGAAGGTCACGATCATCATCAGCTTGAAATCGTCGAGATAGGCGATGAACACCGCCTGGCGATTGATCTCGGCGTTGATCAGCGCCAGCGCCGCATTGCCGCCGGGCGCGATCCGCTCGAGCAAAGTCGGATCGACCATCGGCAGGGTCTGGTCGGTAATGTGGCTGGAAAGGTCGGCGTGGGCGACCTGGGTCATTCGCACCAGTTGCGAGCTGACGACCGAGATTCCGACCGATCCGCCGACGTTGCGGGCGAGGTTGAGCAGGCTCGCCGCGGTGGTCCGCAGGCGCGGCACCAGGGTCTCGAACGCGAGGCTCTGCAGGGGCACGAAGATCATCCCCAGCCCGAGCCCCTGGACGACCCCGCTCCAGATCACCGGGCCCGACGGCTGGTTGAGCGCGAAACCGGTCATCATCCACAGTGACGCACCCATCAGCACGACCCCAATGCCGACCAGCACGCGCGCGTCGAACCGCCCGACCAGGCGCCCGGCAAGCAGCATCGAGATGAGCGTTCCGACACCGCGCGGCGCGGTCAGAAAGCCCGACTGCAGCACCGAATAGCCGTAGAGATTCTGGAGCAGCGGCGGGAGCAAGGCGAGGCCGGCCAGCAGCAGCACTCCGGTGACCGCCATGAACAACAGGCCGGTGGCGAAGTTGCGGTCGGCCAGCATGCTCCGTTCGAACAACGGATTGCGCGCGGTCAGGGTATGGACGACGAACATCCAGAAAGCGCCGATGGCGAGGCCGAGCTCGATAATGATTTCCCAGCTTTGCAGCCAGTCCTTCTGCTCGCCGCGGTCGAGGAACATCTGCAGGCTGCCGATCGCCAGCGCGAGCAAGGCGAAGCCGAACAGGTCGAACTTGCGCGCGTGGGTCGGGGTCTTGGGCAGGAAGCGCAGCAGCAGGATCGTGCACAGCACCCCGACCGGCAGATTGACCAGGAACACCCAGCGCCAATTGTAGCTGTCGGTCAGCCAGCCGCCGAGCACCGGTCCGAGGATCGGCCCGATCATGATCCCGCCGCCGAACAAGGCCATCGCCTGGCCGTGCTTCTCGCGCGGGTTGATGTCGAACAGGGTTGCCTGGGCGAGCGGCACGAGGAACGCGCCGCACACGCCCTGGATGGCGCGGAAGATGACCATTTCGGTCAGCGAGGTAGCCCCGGCACAGAGCACCGACGCGGCTGTGAAGCCGACTACCGACCATAACAGCAACCGCTTGCGGCCGACCCGGTCGGCCAGCCAGCCGGCAATCGGCAGCGCGATCGCCGAGGCAACGATGTAGCTCGTCAGCACCCAGTTGATGGTGTCCTGGGTCGCGCTCAGGCTGGCCTGCATGTGTGGCAGCGCAACGTTGGCAATGGTCGTGTCGAGCACTTGCAGCAGCACCGCGATCATGACCGCGATTGTGACGACGATCCGCTGCCCCGCGGGCAGCGGATGGGCGGCGAGATGGGCCGGGGTCTCGGCCACTTGGGCTAGTCCTTGAAGGTGACGGTCGCGGTGGTCGACAGGCCCGCGATCATCGGCTTGGACGGATGGCCGTCGAACGCGATCCGAACCGGCACGCGCTGCACGACCTTGACCCAATTGCCGTTGGCGTTCTGCGCCGGAAGCAGCGCGAACTCACCGCCGGTGCCGGCGCCGATGCTCTGGACATGGGCGGCAAAGTCGATCCCGGGATAGGCATCGACCTCGATCTTCGCTTTCTGTCCGGGGACCATGCGGCCAACGTCCTTCTCCTTGAAGTTCGCCTCGACCCAGGCATTCTCACTGTGGACCAGCGACAGCATGCCGACGCCGATCACCACCGCCTGGCCGACTTGCAGGCGTTCAGCATTCTCGACCGTTCCGGTCATCGGCGCGCGCACTTCGGTGCGCCTCAGGTCGAGTTGGGCCTTGTCCAGCGCGGCCTTGGCAGCGGCGATGTTGGGCTGCTCGCCGGGCGCGATCGCGGCGCCGGCATTGGCGGCCCGGGCGCGCGCATTGGCGAGGTCGGTCTCCGACTTGCGCACTTCCGACACCGCGTCGTCATAATCCGACCTGGTGGTGAAGCCCTGTTTGAGCAGGACCGACTGGCGGGCGAGCGCACGGCGCTTGATCTCGAGGTCGGCCTGCGACCCGACGATATCCCCGCCGGTGCCGGCCGCCTGGGTCCGCAATTCGCGGTTCTGGAGCTCGGCCGCGGCGAATTGCGCCTGGGCCTGCTCGAGCGCCACGCGATAGGGCGCGGAATCGATCCGGAACAGCAGATCGCCTTGCCGGACCCGCTGGCCGTTGCGGACCGCGACGTCGGTGATCGGCCCGTTGACCTGGGCGCTGATCGAAACGATGTCCTGCTTGATCGCGGCGTCGTCGGTCGACACGCTGCCGCCGCTGGCCAGCCAGTAATAGCCCAGCCCGATCACCAGCAGCAGTGGGACGATGACCATCAGCGCGATGCGCAGGATCGGCCGCCGCTCCTTCGGCTCGATTGCATTGGCGGCGACTTCGGCCGTCGCCTGATCGACCTCTTCCGGCGTGCCGGCGAGCGGTTCCTGTTTCATCTCGTTCTTCCGCCAAGTGCCTTGTTGCGCGGAGTGACCGCGACATTGTCTCGAATTTGACCCAGCGCCGCGCGCATCGCTTCACGCTTGTCCGTCGCCATGCCGCCAAACGCTTC
>JBDTRT010000083.1:0-13507 GCA_039931595.1 Sphingomicrobium sp. | reverse complement strand
CGACCCTGGTGGTCAACAAGCTGCGCGGCGGCCTCAAGGTCGCGGCGGTCAAGGCTCCCGGCTTTGGCGATCGGCGCAAGGCGATGCTCGAGGACATCGCGATCCTGACCGGTGGTGAGTTGATTAGCGAAGACCTCGGGATCAAGCTCGAGAACGTCACGGTCGAAATGCTTGGCACCGCCAAGCGGGTCAATATCGACAAGGATGCGACCACCATCGTCGATGGCGCCGGCACCCACGAGACGATCAAGGCCCGCACCGAAGCGATCCGCCAGCAGATCGAGAACACCACCAGCGACTATGACAAGGAGAAGCTCCAGGAGCGTCTTGCCAAGCTCGCCGGCGGCGTCGCCGTGATCAAGGTCGGCGGTTCGACCGAAGTCGAAGTCAAGGAGCGCAAGGATCGCGTCGACGACGCGCTCCACGCGACCCGCGCCGCGGTCGAGGAAGGCATCGTCCCCGGTGGCGGAACGGCGTTGCTCTATGCGACCAAGGCGCTCGAGGGTTTGAAGGGCGTCAATGACGACCAGACCCGCGGTGTCGATATCGTGCGCAAGGCGCTCTACTCGCCGCTGCGCCAGATTGCCCAGAATGCCGGCCATGACGGCGCGGTGATCTCGGGCAAGCTGCTCGAGGGCAACGACCCGCTGATGGGCTTCAACGCCCAGACCGAAAAGTACGAGAACCTCGCCGAAGCCGGCGTGATCGACCCGACCAAGGTCGTTCGCACCGCGCTCCAGGACGCAGCGTCGGTATCCGGCCTGCTGATCACCACCGAAGCGGCGGTGAGCGAGTTGCCCGACGACAAGCCGGCGATGCCGATGGGCGGCGGCGGAATGGGCGGCATGGGCGGAATGGACTTCTAAGGAAAGTTCGTCTTCCCGGGCTGTTCGTCCGGACTTAGCGAGAAGGGCCGGGGGAGCGATCCTCCGGCCCTTCTTCGTTGGCGGCCTGCTGGTTGAGCAAATCCTCGGTCTGGTTGAGCTGGTCGGATTCTTCCGCTGTCGGCGCCGGCGGACGGTCGTCGTTGCAGGCGGCGAGCGATAATAGGGCGAGCAACAAAAGCCGTTTCATCCGGGCCAGATACCACTTTGCCCAGTAAAAGACCGTCCAATAAAAAAGGGCCGCCCGCGGGTGCGGACGGCCCTTGGTTCAGCTCCGTTGTCGGAGATGACGCTTAGTGAGCGGTGTTGGCGGCGGCGTTGTCGACCGCGTCGCCCGCATTCTCAACCGCATTGCCAGCGTTCTCGATGGCATTGCCGGCGGTGTCGAGTGCGTTGTCAGCAGCATTGGCCGCGTCGTTGGTCGCAGCATTGGTGTCCGCCTCGACAGCATTCTCGACCGCGGTATCGTTCTCGACGGCATTCTCGGTCTTGGTGCCGCACGCGGCGAGGCCGAGCGCGAGGACCGCAACGGTCACAGCAATTTTCTTCATGATCGTTCCACTCCATAGACGTGCCCAAAGCGGGCACGGGCCTCGGCCTGTCGCGCAAATCGAACAGGCCAGCGCGCGCCCATATAGAGCGGGGACCTGCCACGCAATTGCCATATTTTCACGCGGGTGACCGTTCGTCGCATATTTTTCGTTTACCGGACAATGGGAACGGCGCGATCGTTTGACCCATATAAAGATATCTTTATATCCTTATCTGGTGACTCCCGTGCTTCCACTCGCCGACCTCTTCCAGGCCCTCGCCGACCCGACCCGGGTGCGGATCCTGGCGCTGCTCAGAATCATGGAATTGTCGGTCGGTGAGCTGGCGCTGGTGCTCGGCCAGAGCCAGCCCAGGGTCTCGCGCCATTTGAAGATCCTGTCCGACGCCGGAATGGTCGAGCGGCGCAAGGAGGGCAGCTGGGTGTTCCTGACGCTCGCCGAGCCCGAGCGCACCGCGCCGATGTTCGCTTTGCTCGACAGCTGGGCCGACGCCCCGACCTCGCTGCTGTTTGCGGCCGATGCGGCGCGGCTCGAAGCGGTCCGGGCCGACCGCGCTGAAGCCGCCTCGCGTTATTTCAGCGCCCAGGCCGGCGTGTGGGATTCGATCCGCTCGCTCCACGTCGCCGAATGCGAGGTCGAGCAGGCGATCGAGCGCGCGCTCGACGCAAAGCAGCTCGGGCGCGAGCTCGGCCGGCTGGTCGACATCGGCACCGGCACCGGGCGGATGATCGAATTGTTCGGGCCGCGCGCGGCGCTTGCGATCGGCATCGACCGCTCGTCCGAGATGCTGCGCCTGGCGCGGGTCAAGCTGGAAGCGGCCGGGATCGCCTCGAGCCTGCGCCAAGGCGACATGTACGCGCTGCCGCTGGGCGACGGCAGCGCCGACAGCGTCATCATCCACCAGGTGCTGCATTATGCTCACTCGCCGGCGGCGGCGATCGCCGAGGCGGCGCGGGTGCTGAGCCCGGGCGGGACGCTGCTGATCGTCGATTTCGCCGCCCACGAACGCGAGGAATTGCGCGCCAGCGACGCCCACATCCGATTGGGTTTCGACGATGAAATGATGGCCGGCTGGTTCGCCGCCGCGGGGCTCAACGTAGATCATGTCGAGCATCTCGAAGGCGGCGAGCTGACCGTGACCTTGTGGCGCGGCGCCAAGTCCGGCGTGCCCGAGCGCCAGCGGCGGGCCGCATGAACCGGCTCGAGAGCCTGGCCGCGCACGAACCGCTGTTCGCCGAGACCCGCGGCGACATCCAGCTCAGCTTCGAATTCTTCCCGCCCAAGACCGAGAAGATGGAAGAAACGCTGTGGGCATCGGTCAAGACGCTTGAACCGCTCGCGCCGCGTTTCGTCTCGGTCACTTACGGCGCCGGTGGCTCGACCCGCGAGCGGACCCACGCCACGGTCGCGCGGATCGTGCGCGAAACCTCGATCCCGGCCGCGGCGCATCTGACCTGCGTCAATGCCACGCGCGACGAGGTCGACGCGATCGCGCGCTCTTATTGGGAGGTTGGCGTGCGCCACATCGTCGCGATCCGCGGCGACCCGCCCGAACAGGGCGCCAAATTCGCTCCGCACCCTGGCGGCTATGCCAATGCGGCCGAGCTGGTCGCCGGCCTCAAGCGGGTCGCGCCGTTCGAGATTTCGGTCGCGGCGTTCCCCGAATGCCACCCGGACTCGCCGAGCGTCGCGGCCGATCTCGACAATCTCAAGCGCAAGGTCGACGCCGGCGCCAACCGCGCAACGACCCAATTCTTCTTCGATCCCGAATGCTTCTTCCGTTTCCAGGACCAGGTCGCGGCGGCGGGGATCGACATCGAAATCCTGCCCGGGATCATGCCGGTCACCAACTTCGCCGCGATCAACCGCATGGCGGCGATCAACGGCACGGCGGTACCCGATTGGGTCGGTCGGCTGTTCGAGGGGCTCGATGAGCTGCCAGCCGCTCGCCAGCTGGTCGCGGCGACCATCGCCGCCGAACTGTGCGCGCAGCTTTACGCCGGCGGCGTGCGCCATTTCCACTTCTACACGTTGAACCGCGCCGAGCTGTCCTACGCGATCTGCCATCTGCTCGGCGTGAGGGCTAAGCCATGAGCATCGCCGACGACTTCCGCGCCGCGGCCGCCGGCCGCATCCTGGTCAAGGACGGCGCCTATGGCACGTCGATCCAGGCGCGGCGGCTGGCGAGCGAGGATTATTGCCGCGGGCTCGACCTGTTCAAGGACCAGCGCGGCAACAATGATCTGCTCAACCTCACCCGGCCCGAGCTGGTCGAAGAGATCGCCACCGAATTTGCCCAAGCCGGCGTCGACATCCTCGCCACCAATACCTTCAACGCCAATTCGATCAGCCAGGCCGATTACGGCGCCGAAGCCCATGTCGGCGACATCAACCGCGCCGCGGCGCGGATCATCCGCGGCGTCGCCGACCGCTTCACCGCGGCCGACGGCAAGCCGCGCTGGGTGGCGGGCGCGCTCGGCCCGACCAACAAGACCCTGTCGCTGTCGCCGGACGTCAACGACCCGGCTTATCGCGAGGTCGATTTCGACACGATGAAGGCGGTCTATCGCGAGCAGATCGATGCCTTGGTCGAGGGCGGGGTCGATTTCATCCTGATCGAGACCATCTTCGATACGTTGAACGCCAAGGCCGGGATCAAGGCGGTGCTCGAGGCCGGCGAGGCGCTCGGGCGGACGTTGCCGCTGATGATCTCGATGACGCTGACCGACCTTAGCGGCCGCAATCTGTCCGGCCATACGGTCGAAGCCTTCTGGGCTTCGGTGCGCCACGCCAAGCCGGTCACGATCGGGCTCAATTGCTCATTCGGCGCGGCCCAGCTGCGGCCGCACCTGGCGGCGCTGGCGGCGACCGCCGACACGCTGGTGATGGCCTATCCCAACGCCGGCCTGCCCAACGAGTTGGGCGAATATGACGAAGCGGCGGCGGAGACCGCGGCGCAGGTCGCCGAATGGATCGCCGACGGGCTGGTCAACGTGGTCGGCGGCTGCTGCGGCACCACCGCCGCGCATCTCGCGGCGATCGCCGGGGTCGCGCGCGGGGCGTCGCCGCGCAAGATGCCCAGCGCCACGGCCCACACCGTGCTCGCAGGGCTCGAGCCGATGATTCTTGCCGCCTGATGGACAAGTCCGGCGCCTCCGCAACCCCGTTCGTGTCGAGCGAAGTCGAGACACATCCCTCGACTTCGCTCGGGACGAACGGCGTTGGGGAAGTTGCCGCGGCCGGCGCAAGGTTCGTCAACATCGGTGAGCGCACAAACGTCACTGGGTCGGCCAAGTTCAAGAAATTGATCCTGTCCGGTGAGTATGACGCGGCCGTCGAAGTCGCTCGCGAGCAGGTCGAGAACGGCGCCCAGATCATCGACGTTAACATGGACGAGGCGCTGCTCGATTCAGAAGCGGCGATGACCACGTTCCTCAAGCGGATCGCGGCCGAGCCCGACATCGCCCGTGTGCCGGTGATGATCGACAGCTCCAAATGGAGCGTGATCGAGGCCGGATTGAAGTGCGTGTCGGGCAAGCCGATCGTCAATTCGATCAGTCTCAAGGAAGGCGAGGGGCCGTTCCTCGAGCTGGCCGGCAAGGTCCGTGCTTATGGCGCGGCGGCGGTGGTGATGGCGTTCGACGAGGTCGGCCAAGCCGATACGGTGGCGCGCAAGGTGTCGATCTGCGAGCGTGCCTACGCATTGCTGGTGGCCGACGGGACCGAGCCGCAGGACATCATTTTCGACCCCAATATCTTCGCCGTTGCGACCGGGATCGACGAGCATAAGCGCTACGCGCTCGACTTCATCGAGGCGGCCCGCGAAATCCGCGTCCGCTGCCCCGGCGCCCATATCTCCGGCGGCCTGTCCAATCTCAGCTTCTCGTTCCGCGGCAACGAGCCGGTGCGGCGCGCGATGCACAGCGTGTTCCTGTATCACGCGATCCCGGCCGGGCTCGACATGGGAATTGTCAACGCCGGCCAGCTCGACGTCTACGATCTGATCGACCCCGAACTGCGCGAAGCGTGCGAGGACGTGATCCTCGACCGCACGCCCAAGAACGGGGAGGATGCGACCGAGCGGCTGGTGACTTTGGCCGAGGCGTTCCGCGGGACCGACGCGGCGGAGGAGAAGAAAGAGGCCGAGTGGCGCTCAATGCCGGTCGGCGAGCGGCTGTCCTACGCTTTGGTCAAGGGCATCGACGGCCACATCGTCGCCGACACCGAGCAGGCGCGGCATTTATTCGCGCGGCCGATCGAGGTCATCGAAGGGCCGTTGATGGACGGAATGAACGTCGTGAGCGACCTGTTCGGGTCGGGCAAGATGTTCCTGCCGCAAGTGGTCAAGTCGGCCCGCGTGATGAAGAAAGCGGTGGCCCATCTGCTGCCGTTCATCGAGGCCGAGAAAGCGATCACCGGCGCCACCCAGGGCAAGGGCAAGGTGGTCATGGCGACGGTCAAGGGCGACGTCCACGACATCGGCAAGAACATCGTCGGCGTGGTCCTGCAGTGCAACGGGTTCGAGATCATCGATCTGGGCGTGATGGTGCCGTGGCAGGACATCCTCCAGTCGGCCAAGGACAATAATGCCGACATTATCGGCCTGTCGGGGCTGATCACGCCGTCGCTGGACGAGATGGTGACGGTCGCCGGCGAGATGCAGCGACTCGGCCTGACCACTCCGCTGCTGATCGGCGGCGCGACCACCAGCAAGGCCCACACCGCGCTCCGCATCGACCTCGCCTATGACGGGCCGGTGATCCACGTGCTCGACGCCAGCCGCGCGGTCGGGGTCGCCTCGAGCCTGGTCTCCGACACCCAGCGCGAGCCGCTGATCGCCAACACCGCCATTGAATATGACACGCTGCGCAAATCGCGCGAGCGCAGCGGCCACTCCGAGCTGGCGACGCTCGACGAGGCGCGCGCCAATGGCTTTGCGTTCGATCCCGCCGGGCAGGCGCCGCCGCCGCGCATGCCGGGCCTCCACCAGTTCGGAGAATGGCCGCTGCGCGACCTGCGCGCGTCGATCGACTGGACGCCGTTCTTCCGCGCGTGGGAGCTGGCCGGCAATTATCCCGCGATCCTCGACGATGCGGTGGTCGGCGAAAGCGCGCGGAGCCTGTTCGCCGACGCCCAGGCGATGCTCGAACGGCTGATCGCCGAGCGCTGGGTAACGCCGCGCGCGACGGTCGGCCTGTGGCGCTGCAAGCGCGACGGCGACGATGTGCTGGTGCTGGCCGGCAACGACTGGACCCGGGTGCCTTTCCTGCGCCAGCAAGTGAAGAAGAGGGAAGGCCGGCCCAACATGTGCCTGGCCGACTTCATCAACCCCGACGGCGAGGACACGATCGGCGGGTTCGCGGTCGGAATCCACGGGCTCGAGCCACACCTCGCGCGGTTCAAGGCCGAGAATGACGATTATTCCGACATCCTCTTGAAAGCGCTGGCCGACCGGCTCGCCGAGAGCCTCGCCGAAGTGCTCCACGCCGAAGTCCGCAACCGCATCTGGGGTTATGCCGACGAGCATTTCTCCAACGAGCAATTGATCCGCGAGAAATACCAGGGAATCCGCCCGGCGCCGGGCTATCCGGCGTGCCCCGACCATAGTCTGAAGCCGATGCTGTTCGACCTGCTCGGCGGCAATCCGGGCGGAGTCACGCTGACCGAAAATTACGCGATGCTGCCGACTTCGGCGGTGTCGGGCTTCTATTTCGGCCACCGCGACGCGCAATATTTCGGAGTGGCGCGGATCGGGAAGGACCAGCTCCACGACTATGCCGCGCGGCGCGAGGTCGAGGTCACCGTGGCCGAACGCTGGCTGCGGCCCAACCTCGACTAGAATTCCCGTTACGTCATTGCGAGCGAAGCGCGGCAATCCAGTTTCTTGGCGGGGCTGGATTGCTTCGTCGCTGCACTCCTCGCAATGACGTGCAAATGATGCTGCGCCGACTGCTGCTCCTGCTCGCTCTGCTGCTCGCTCCGGCGGTGGCGCAGGCGCGCGGGATCGAGCCGCGGCTGGTCGCCGAAGGGCCGGCCCCGGCCGGCGGCGGCGAGGTCGAGCTGGCGCTCCACATGCGGACCAATCCAGGCTGGCACGGCTATTGGCTCAACCCGGGCGACGCCGGCCTGCCGATGGACGTCCAGTGGCAGCTTCCGCCTGGGTTTAGCGCCGGCCCGCTGCGCTATCCGGTGCCGCACCAGCTGACCATCGCCGGGCTGATGAACTACGTTTACGACCAGGATTATGCAGTGCTGGTGCGGCTCAAAGTTCCCGCGGGGGCGACGGGCGTAGTGCCGATCCGGGCGAGCGCCCGCTGGCTCGCCTGCACTGATAAATTATGCGTCCCCGAAAGCGGAGATTTGGCTCTCGACTTGCCGTTCGGCGGCGGCAGCCCCGAACGGGCGCGCTTCGACCAGTGGCGCCAGGCGCTACCGCGGCCGCTGGCAACGCCCGGACGATATCAGGTTGCGGGCGACCTGCTGCGGGTCGCGATTCCGCTGCCGCGCGCGATCGAGATCGGCCAGCCGTATCTGTTTCCGATCACCGACGGAGTGGTCGATTACGCCGCTCCGCAGCAGTTCTGGCGCAACGGCGACACGGTCGTGGCCGAGCTCAAGCGCAACCGCGAGGTGCATGGCCAATTCGCCGGGGTGCTTGCGCTGGGCGACGGGAGCGGGCTCGAGTTCACGGCGGTGGCGGGCAATGTCCCGCACGGCGGGCAGCAGGTTGGCGACCTCGGCGCGCGCGCCATCCTGCTCGCCGTGCTCGGCGCGATTGCCGGCGGGCTGCTGCTCAACCTGATGCCTTGCGTGTTCCCGATCCTGGCCTTGAAGGCGCTCCATCTGGCGCGGAGCGGGGAAGGCGCGGCGCACGCCCGGCGCGATGCGCTGGCCTATACCGCGGGTGCAGTGGTTGGCACCGGTGTGCTCGGTGCGGCGCTGCTCGCGATCCGCGCCGGCGGCAGCGCGGCCGGCTGGGCGTTCCAGCTGCAGGATCCGCGCACGATCATGCTGCTGTTGCTGCTGGCGACGGCAATATCGCTCAATCTGGTCGGCCTGTTCCAATTGCCGGTGCTGGCCGGGCGCGCACGACCGAGCGGCGGTTTTGCGACCGGCGCGCTGGCAGCATTCGTGGCGACTCCGTGCGCCGGACCGTTCCTCGGCGCCGCGCTTGGCACCGCGCTGCTGCTGCCGGTGGCGGGATCGGTGCTGGTGTTCGCGGCGCTCGGGCTCGGCCTGGCTATCCCGTTCCTGCTGATCGGCTTCGTCCCGGCATTGCGCGAGCGGCTGCCGAGGCCGGGCCAATGGATGGTCCGGTTCCAGCGCTTCCTCGCGATCCCGATGGCGGCGAGCGCGGCGGCGTGCCTGTGGCTGCTCTATCGCCAGGCCGGCGAACGGGCGCTGCTGTTCGGGCTGTTCGCCTGCGTGGCGCTCGCGATCTGCCTCGCCTTCGCCGGGCGGATTCAGCGCGCCGGTCGGCCCCAGGCGAGGTTCGTGGTGCTGCTCGCGGCGCTGGTCGTGGTCGTCGCGGTGGCACGGGTGCCTGCGGCGGCGGGGACGCGAACGGCGTCGGTCGCCGGCGCCGAACCGTGGAGCGAAACCCTGGTCGCCGAACACCTCCAGCAGGGGCGCCCGGTGTTCGTCTATTTCACCGCCGACTGGTGCCTGACGTGCAAGGCCAATGAAGTGTCCGCGATCGACCGCTCCGAAGTGCGCGATGCGTTCCGCGCAGCCGGGGTGCGGGTGGTGGCGGGCGACTGGACCAACGGCGATCCGGCGATCACCCGCTTCCTCGAAAGCCGCGGCCGCGCCGGCGTGCCGCTCTATCTATGGTACTGGCCGGGCGGCGAGGTCGAGGAATTGCCGCAGGTGTTGACCCCGGCGATGCTTATTTCCCGCGCTCGGTCGCAGCGCTAGCCGACCCTTCCCACGCCTTCTTGCCCGCGACCCAGGTTTCGACCACCTGGGTCGCGGCCAGATCCTGCGGCGTGCCCGCGGTCGGGTCGCGGTCGACCAGCACGAAATCGGCCCATTTGCCCGGATCGAGACTGCCGATGCGGTCCTCGGCAAAGCCGGCGTAGGCGGCTTCGCGAGTGAAGCCGGCAAGCGCCTGCTCGAACGTCACCCGCTCCTCCGGCCGCCAGCCGCCGGGCGGCTCTCCGCTCGGGTCCTGGCGGCTGATTGCGGCCGACAGGCCGGGGAACGGGTTGGGCGATTCAACCGGGAAATCGGACCCGAAGGCGAGATGGACTCCGGTTTTGGCGACGCTGTTCCAGGCATAAGCGCCGGCCAGGCGATCGGGCCCGAGCCGTCTCTCGGCCATCAGCCGGTCGCTGGTTTGGTGGGTCGGCTGCATCGAGGCGATGATCCCGGCCGGGGCGAGGCGCGGGATATCGGCCGGATCGGCGATCTGGAAATGCTCGATGCGCCAGCGGCGATCGCCCGGGTATTTCTTGGCGAGCTGCTCGTAGGTGCCGATCACCTGCGCGTTGGCAGCGTCGCCGATGGCATGGATAGCGACCTGGAAACCCTGCGCCGCAGCGGTATTGGCGAGCCCGAGCAGCTCGGCGTCGGAATGGAATTGCAGCCCGTGCGTGTCGGGCTTGTCCGAATAGGGCTGCTTGAGCCAGGCGCCGCGCGAGCCGAGCGCGCCGTCGGCGTAGAGCTTGACCCCGACCATCCGCAGCCGGTCGCGGTAGAGCCAGGCGGTCGGCCGCGTGATCGTTTTGAGCGGCTCGACCCCTTCGGCATAATTGATGACCCGCATGTCCAATCGGCCGGCGTCCCCGGCGCGGCGCATGGCCGCCCACTGTTCGAGCGGCGTGCCCATCACGGCGGTGGCGGTGATGCCGTAACCGAGCAGGATCTGCTGCGCCTTGGCCAGTGCCTGGTCGAGTTCGAGCGGCGTTGCGGGCGGGACTTTCTGGTCGATCAACTGCTTGGCGGCGTCCACGAACAGCCCGTTTTCGATCTGCCCGCCAGCCGGCGCGGCGGTCGCGGCGGTCACGCCCGCGGCCTTGATCGCGGCGCTGTTGGCGACCGCCGCATGGCCGTCCACGCGCTCGAGCCAGACCTGGCGATCGCTCACCACCGAATCGAGATCGGCGCTGGTCGGGAAGCGCTTGTCGGACCAGGATTCCTGGTTCCAGCCGAAGCCGACGATCCATTTGGCTTGCGGATTGGCCGCGGCGTAGGTGCGCAGCCGTTGCTGCAGCTCGGCCAGTGATTTGGTCCCGGTCAGGTCGAGCTGGATGGCGAAGAAGCCGAGGCTCATGAAATGGCCATGGGCGTCGATCAGGCCGGGCAGCAAGGTGCGGCCATGGGCATCGATCCGGACCGCCTTGGGGGCGTGCGGATTCTGCACCGCGGTAAAAGTTCGGACCACTTTTCCGTCGTTGCCGATGAGCAGCGATTCGAACTTTTGCAGCTTGCCGTCGGCCCCGACCTGGATGCCGTTGGCATTGGTCACCAGCGTGTCGGCGTTGGCGGGCGAGGCGAGCAGCGCGGCGAGCAGCGCGATCATGAGCTTTTGCATGGCGCGGGTGCATAGCATTGTTCGCAAAGCGGGGAAGGGCTAGGCGACAGGCCAATGATTCAGCCCCCGACGATCGACGACATCCGCGCCGCGGCCAAACGGATCGAAGGCGCCGTCATCCGCACGCCGACCTTGATGAGCCGGACGCTGTCCGAAATCATCGGCGCGGAGGTCTGGCTGAAATTCGAGAACCTGCAGTTCACCGGCGCCTTCAAGGAACGCGGTGCGCTCAACAAATTGATCCAGCTGACCGCCGAAGAACGCGCGCGCGGAGTGATCGCGGCGTCAGCCGGCAACCATGCCCAGGCGGTCGCCTATCACGGCAAACGGCTCGGCATTCCGGTGACGATCGTGATGGCTTCGCCGACCCCGACGATCAAGGTCAGCCAGACCGCCGGGCACGGTGCCAACGTCATTCTCCACGGTGCGATGTATGACGACGCCCACGCCAAGGCGTGCGAACTGGCGCTCGAGCACGGCTATGTTTTCGTCCACCCGTTCGATGATCCCGACGTCATCGCCGGGCAGGGTACAGTCGCGCTCGAGATGCTCGAAGCGGTGCCCGATCTCGATTTGCTGGCGGTGCCGATCGGCGGCGGCGGGCTGATGTCGGGGATCGGCATCGCGGCGCGCGCGATCAAGCCCGACATCGGACTGATCGGCGTTGAGGCGGAGCTCTACCCGTCGATGAAATGCGCAATCGAGGGCTGCCATTTGCCATTGGGCGGCGACACGCTGGCCGAAGGCATTGCAGTCAAGCAGCCGGGCCAGCTGACGTCGAGCATATTGAAGCAATTGGACGTCGAGGTCGCGCTGGTCAGCGAGCGCGAGATCGAGCGCGCGGTGGCGATGCTGGTCGGGATTGAAAAGAGCGTGGTCGAAGGCGCCGGCGCGGCCGGGCTGGCGGCGATGCTGGGCAAGCCCGAGCGGTTCGCCGGGCGCAAGGTCGGGACCGTGCTGTGCGGCGGCAACATCGACAATCATCTGCTCGCCAACGTGCTGGTCCGCGACCTCGTTCGCAGCGGCCGGATCGCGCGGCTGCGAGTCGCGGCGCAGGACCGCCCCGGCGCGCTGGCCCTGATCACCGCGCAGTTCGAGGCGGCCGGGGTCAACATCATCGAGATCAATCACAGCCGCATCTTCACCCGCCTGCCGGCCAAGGACACGGTGATCGAAGTCGAAGGCGAAGCGCGCGATCCGCAGGCGATCGACGAGGTCGTCGAGATGCTCGAAACGGCCGGTTTCCACGTCGAGCGCGCCTCGCTCGATTAAGTGGTTTTTTCCCGCTCCGGGACATTCGCCGATGTTAACCGTGTCGTGGCGGCGCAAAGGCCTTTTCAAGCGCGTTTACCAGCAGCATAAAGGGATTTGTAACCAACCCCGAGAGGAGCCGCGGTGAGCGCACCATTTCGCTTCCCCAAGTTCTTCGTAACGAACCCTTCGCCGTGCCCCTATTTGCCGGGCAAGGTCGAGCGCAAGGTGTTCACCGAATTGAGCGGCCGCCAGTCGAGCGAACTCAACGAGGCGCTCGGCCGGATCGGTTTCCGCCGCAGCCAGTCGGTCGCTTACCGCCCCAGCTGCATCGATTGCTCGGCCTGCGTTTCAGTCCGCGTCCTCGCCGCCGAATTCAGCGCCAGCGCAACCCAGCGCAAGCTCATGCGCCGTCATGCCGACCTCGACGTTGCGGCGTGCAAGCCGTGGACCACCGAAGAACAATATGACCTGCTCCGGCGCTATCTCGCCCACCGCCATCCGGGCGGCGGCATGGCCGAGATGGACGAGAGCGATTTTGCCGACATGGTCGAGCAGACGCCGGTGCGGACCTTCGTCATCGAATATCGCGAGCCATCGGTCGACGGCCGCCCGGGCAAATTGGTCGGCGCGTGTTTGTCCGACCAGCAGGGCGACGGGCTGTCGATGATCTACAGTTTCTTTGATGTCGGACCGGGCGCGCGCAAGGGCCTCGGCACCTTCATCATCCTCGACCACATCCTGCGCGCGGCGCGGGCCGGACTGCCGTACGTCTATCTCGGTTACTGGGTCGATGGCTCGCCGCGCATGGCCTACAAGACCAGCTTCCAGCCATTGGAGCGCCTCGGCCGCGACGGCTGGCAGCGGATGGTTGGGGCCACCGCCGACACTGGCAACACCACCACCGTCGGCCCGGTCGAACTGCCCGTCCGGCGCGAGCGCAAGCACCTCCTGATCGACGCCTAGCTCGCGCTTAATCGCGAGCGAAACAAAAAGGCGGAGCGCATGTGCGCCCCGCCTCCTTGTGCCCCCGACGAATTAATTTCAGGCGACTGCAGACTGCGTTTCCGTCTCCGGCACGTCGTCGGCGTCGCTGTCGCGCAGCACGTAGCCGCGGCCCCACACCGTTTCGATGTAATTGGCGCCGCCGCAGGCGAGGCTCAATTTCTTGCGCAATTTGCAGATGAACACGTCGATGATCTTGAGCTCGGGCTCGTCCATTCCGCCATACAGATGGTTGAGGAACATTTCCTTGGTCAGCGTCGTGCCCTTGCGCAGCGAAAGCA
>JBDTRT010000082.1:0-5575 GCA_039931595.1 Sphingomicrobium sp. | reverse complement strand
GTGATGTGGCGCTGGGTGCGCAGCTTGTCGACCAGCTTCTGGACCGCGCCCGGAGTGACCACTTCGTCGGATTCGCCCTGGATGATGATGCCCGATGACGGGCACGGCGCGAGGAAGCTGAAGTCATACATGTTGGCCGGCGGGGCGATCGAAATGAAGCCCTTGATCTCGGGCCGGCGCATCAGCAGCTGCATGCCGATCCAGGCGCCGAAGCTGACCCCGGCGACCCAGGTGGTCTCGGCCTCGGGGTGGATCTGCTGGACCCAGTCGAGCGCGGAAGCCGCATCGCTCAATTCGCCGATGCCATTGTCGAACAGCCCTTGGCTCTTGCCGACTCCGCGAAAATTGAAGCGCAGCGTCGCAAAACCGCGCCGGACAAAGGTCTTGTAGAGCAATTGGACGATCTTGTTGTTCATCGTGCCGCCGGCCTGCGGGTGCGAATGGAGGATCATCGCGACCGGTGCGCGCGGCCTCGTGCCAGGGTGGAAACGGCCTTCGAGACGGCCCTCGGGGCCAGGAAAAATCACTTCGGGCATGAAAGCGGGGTGCTCGCGTAAAAAAGGGTCGGGCGCTGCGCACACGGGTGTGCCGCGGCGGCTGATCCTATATAGGGGCGGCGGTTCAACTGGCAATCGGCAGGAGACGATCGAGCGCCCATGGCAGCAGCGCGGCTCTATCTCGACCATGCGGCGACCACGCCGGTGCTGCCCGAGGCGCGCTCGGCGATGGCCGACGCACTTGGCAGCTGGGCCAATCCGAGCTCGCCGCACGGCGACGGCCGCGCCGCGCGGGCGCTGCTCGAGCAGGCGAGGGCGCGCATCGCCGAAACGCTCGACTGGCGGCATGACGCCATCCTCACCTCCGGTGCGAGCGAAGCGATCGCCATCGCCGCGGCGCGGGCGCGGGTACCCGGGCGGTCGCTTGGCCCGACCGAACATGAAGCAGTGGTCGCGGCGATGGGCCCCGACGCCCGCCAGTTCGCAGTCGGGTCCGACGGGGTGATCGACCCGGCTGGTCTCGACCAGGATTTGGCGAAAGGACCGGCGCTGGTCGCGATCCAGCACGTCAATAATGAGACCGGGGTGATCCAGCCGCTCGACCAGATTGCCGAAGCGGTGCACGGCGCAAGGTCGTTGCTGCTCGCCGACTGCGCCCAGGGCGCTGGCAAGCTGCCGCTGCCCGATGCCGATTTCATCGCGGTTTCGGCCCACAAGCTCGGCGGGCCGCCGGGGATGGGCGCGCTGTTGGTCAGGGACATGGCGACGCTGGCGCCGAGCGGCGGGCAGGAAAAGGGCTATCGCCGCGGGACCGAGAATGTCCCGGCGGCGGCCGGGCTGAGCGCGGCGCTGCAGGCGCGCGCGTTTTCCGACGCCATGCCGCGGCTGGCCGAACTGCGCGCCAAGCTCGAGCAGGCGCTGGTCGCGGCCGGGGCGAGCGTGATCGGCGCGGAGAGCGAGCGGATCGCGACGATCGGCGCCTACGCCATGCCGGGCGTGTCGAGCGCCAGCCAATTGGTCCAGCTCGACCTCGCCGGGATCGCGGTTTCGGCCGGCAGCGCCTGCTCGTCGGGCAGCATGAAGCCGAGCCGGGTGCTTGCGGCGATGGGGGTCTCGCTTGAGATCGCCCAGACCGTCATCCGTGTCAGTTTCGGGCCGCACACCAGCGCCGCCCAGATCGATCGTTTCGTGACCGAGTGGCGCAACCTCGCCGAGCGTGCCAGAACGCGCGCCGCATGATCTATCTCGACTATCAATCGACCACCCCGCTGGCGCCCGAAGTGGCCGCTGCAATGGCGCCGTGGACCCAGGATCATTTCGCCAACCCACATTCGCCGTCACGGTGGGGGCGTGAGGCCGAAGCGGCGATCGAGACCGCACGCAAGCAGGTCGAACGGACGATCGGGCTCGACGGCGGCAGCGTCGCTTTCACCGGCAGCGCGACCGAGGCGCTCAACTGGGCGCTCAAAGGCTCGCTCGAGAAGGCGCCGGCGAACCGCAACCGGATCGTCACCGTCGCGACCGAGCACGCCGCGGTGCTAGACAGCTGCGAATGGCTCGAAGAGCGCGGCGCCGAAATCGTCCGGCTCGGGGTCGGGCACGACGGGCTGGTCAACCTCGCCCAGCTCGATGCGGCGCTCGACGAGAGGGTCGCTGTGGTCGCGGTGATGCTGGTCAACAACGAGATCGGGGTGATCCAGCCGATCGACGCCATCGCCGATTCGGCCCACCGGGTCGGTGCACTGATGCTGTGCGACGCGGTCCAGGGGCTGGGGCGGGTGCCGCTCGCCGACGGGCCCGACCTGGTCGCGGTCTCGGCCCACAAGATCCACGGTCCCAAGGGCATTGGCGCGCTGTGGATGCGCGACAAGGCCGAACCGGCGCCGCTGATCCACGGCGGTGGGCAGGAGCGGGGGCTGCGCTCGGGCACAGTGTCGCCGATGCTGTGCGTCGGGTTTGGCCGCGCCGCCCAGCTCGCGACCGATCGGCGGACCCGCGACTACGACCATCTCGAAGGGCTGTGGCGCGCCGCGCGCGATGCGCTCGGGCCCGGCTGGACGATCAACGGCAGTGTCGAACGGCGCTATCGCGGCAACCTCAGTCTGCGCCGCGAGGGCCTCGACGGGGCGCGCCTCATCGCCGACCTGCGCGACGTCGCTTTCTCGCTTGGTTCAGCCTGCGCCAGCGGCTCGGGGCGGCCGAGCCACGTGTTGCGCGCGCTCGGGCTGACCGCGCGCCAGGCGCGCTCGTCGATCCGCTTGGGCTTCGGCCGCTACACCGCGGCGCGCGACCTGGTGACCGCCTGCCGCCGGATCGACGCCGCTGCGGACGCCCAGCAAGGCGAATAAGCGTGACCCTGGTCAGTTTCCACAAGGCCGATGGAACGCTCGACCGCGAGGTCGAGGCGGCGCCCGGCCAGCGCCTGCTCGATGTCGCCTGGGCCAACAGCCAGCCGCTCGAAGGCGCGTGCGAGGGTGTGATGGCCTGCTCGACTTGCCACGTGATCGTCGCGGCCGAGGATTTCGCCCGGCTGCCGCCGGCGAGCGAAGAGGAAGAGGATCTGCTCGACATCGCCGCGCATGTGACGCGGACCTCGCGCCTGGCGTGCCAGATCTTGCTGTCCGAGGCGCTCGATACGCTCAGCGTTCGGGTCCCGCCGGCCGCGCGCAACTGGATGGGGCGGTAGCGCGGCTGGGAGGAGCTGCCCTTGCCACCGCATCGCCGCTCAACCATATGCGCCGCGGGAGTCGGGCGGACGGAGCTGTCGCCAACCTGGTCAGATCCGGAAGGAAGCAGCCACAACGATTTCGTTCCGGGTCGTTCCGGCTCCCACCGCTCGCAATGCCGGCCGCGAGCCCCTAAACCCATGGCAATGACTGACGACGAATCGCCCGGCCTCGGCCTCGACCTGCCCGAAGCGGCTGCGCCAGCTGCGCCCGCATCGCCGGCTACCCCGTACCGCGTGCTCGCCCGCAAATATCGCCCGCAGACCTTCCATCAGCTGATCGGGCAGGATGCGATGGTCCAGACGCTCGGCAATGCGATCGAGCGCGGCCGGATCGCCCACGCCTTCCTGCTGACCGGCGTACGCGGGGTCGGCAAGACCTCGACCGCGCGGCTGGTGGCCAAGGCGCTCAACTGCGTCGGCCCCGACGGGCAGGGCGGGCCGACGATCGAGCCGTGCGGAGTGTGCGAGCATTGCGTCGCGATCACCGAAGGGCGCCATATCGACGTGATCGAGATGGATGCCGCGTCGCATACCGGCGTCGACGACGTCCGCGAGATCATCGAAGCGGTTCGCTACGCCTCAGTCAGCGCGCGCTACAAGATCTACATTGTCGACGAAGTTCACATGCTTTCGAAGAATGCTTTCAATGCGTTGCTGAAGACTCTTGAGGAGCCGCCTGAGCATGTGAAGTTCCTCTTCGCGACGACCGAAGTGGCCAAATTGCCGGTCACCGTGCTGTCGCGCTGCCAGCGCTTCGACCTGAGGCGGATCCCGGCCGACAAACTGGTCGACCATTTCGCCGCAATCGCGCAGCTCGAGCAGGTCGAGGCCGAAACCGAGGCACTGGCGATGATCGCCCGCGCCGCCGAGGGCTCGGCCCGCGACGGGCTGTCGATCCTCGACCAGGCGATCGCGCTCGGCAGCGGCACTGTCACCGCCGACCAGGTGCGCGACATGCTCGGGCTGGCTGACCGCGGGCGGATCCGCGGCCTGCTGCAGCTGGTGCTGGCGGGCGATACCCCGGCGGCGCTGGCCGAGCTCGACCAGTTTTACGCGCTCGGCACCGACGCCGGCGCGCTGCTGCGGGGGCTGATGGAGGAATTGCACGCCGCGACCCGGGCCAAGGCCGGACCGGCCAGCGCCGCGCTGCAGTCGGCCGAGCAGCGCCAGTCGGCCGAGGAGCTCGCCGGCAAGCTGTCGTGGGCCGACATCCACCGGCTGTGGCAGATGCTGCTCAAGGGCCTGAGCGACGTCCAGGTCGCGCCCGACCCGCACGAGGCCGCGACCATGGCGCTGCTGCGGCTGATCCATGCCGCCGATTTGCCCGACCCGGCGCAGGTGCTGAGCCGGCTGGCGGGCGAGGGCGCGTCGAACGGCACTCCGCCGGCGCGGTCGGCAACCCCCGGCGCAAAACCCGCCGCGTCCGCCGATACAGCCCCGTCGGGCGCAGCCCCAGCCGATTTCAGGGCGCTGGTGGCGCTGCTCGACGAGACCGGCAAACGCGTCCTGGCGCAGCAGCTCCACGACCAGGTCGGGCTGATCCGCTATGCGCCGCCCGAGCTTGCGCTCAAGCCGTTGAAACCGCTCGGCGCCGACTGGACGCGCGAGCTCGATGCCGCGCTCAAGGCGATCACCGGCAGCCGCTGGCAGATCGCGATCGCCGACGAGCCGGCCGAGCCGTCGCTGCTCGAACAGGAAAAGATGGCCGAGGAGCGCGTTCGGGCCGACGTGCTGGCCGATTCCAACGTCCGCGCCGTGCTCGAGGCGTTCCCCGTAGCCAGCCTCGAAACTTTCGCCCAGGACCAAGCATTCGAACCCACGAAAGGGGCATGACCATGCCGAGCCTCGAAGAAATCATGAAAATGGCCCAGGACGTCCAGGCCCAGATGCAGGCGGCGCAGGAAAATCTCGATCGGATCGAGGTCGAGGGCGTGTCGGGCGGCGGGCTGGTCAAGATCCGCGCCACCGCCAAGGGCCGCTTCACCCAGGTGACGATCGACGACAGCCTGCTCCAGCCATCCGAGAAGAGCATGCTCGAGGATCTGATCACCGCGGCGCTCAATGACGCCAAGGGCAAGGCCGACGCCGCGGCCGCGCCCGAAATGGAGAAGATGACCAGCGGAATTCCGCTCCCGCCAGGCTTCAAGCTGCCGTTCTGACGGTCGCCGCGCGCGGTATCCGGCCCTAATTGTGGGTTGCCGCGTCGCTGCGCTCCTCGCAATGACGGCGGGGGGAGTGGAAATCCGCGCCGCCATCGCCTAACTGGCCGCTGACCCCCGAACACCAAACCCGAAGGATCCGCGACCCCATGGCCGCCCAATATGCTTATGTCATGAAGGACATGACCAAG
>JBDTRT010000081.1:0-16741 GCA_039931595.1 Sphingomicrobium sp. | reverse complement strand
ACGCCGCGGGTGTAGGCGATGTTGCCCATCCGGGTCTGCGGCATGTTGCCCTTCGAGCCGTAGACCCGCTTGGGATTTTCGCCGCACGCCATCTTGAGGCCGTAGGGCGCGCCCGGGAACTTCATCCCCTGGACGGTCCGCGCGGGGACGTTCTTGAGCACCACTGAGCGGCCACCGAACAGATTGGCCGAGCCGGGCAGGACCTGGAGCGCGGTGATGCCACCATTGGCCAGCGCGCGCGAGAAACCGGGGTCCTGCGGCCAGACGCTATGCTCGGCCCACACTTCGGGCCGCGAGGGCGAGGTCGCTTCATTGCCGTCGGAGAGCGATTCCACCCCCGGCGACGGATAATCGCCAAGGTGGCTGTGGACGTCGATGATGCCCGGGGTGACGAACTTGCCGGTGCCGTCGACCACCACCGCCCCGGCCGGCGCGACCAGCTCGGCTCCGCCGACCGCCCGGACCAGTCCGTCGGCGAGGATCACGGTACCGCCGCTGATCCGCCCGCCCTCGCCGTCGAACACGGTTGCCCCGCGGATCACGGTGACCTTGCTCGGATAACGCACGTAGGTCGACGGGTACGGATCCTGGTTGATCCGCACCGCCGGCGCCGGCTTGGGCTTGGGCTGCAGCGCGCAGCCGCCCGACAGCACAAGAACCAGCGCCGCGAGCGCCGCGCGAGCGCCCAGCCCCATTATTTCACGCCGTGCATCAGATATTTGAGCGGCCAGCTGAGCAGCAGTAGGACCGCGCCGATCGCCATCGACACCCAGCCGATGGTGGTAAACACCCCGACATAGGTCTGCAGCGAAACCTGGAGGTTGGTGACCTGCCCGCCGACCGTTTCGACCGACGCCACCTGCGCCACCAGCCCGGCGACATATTGCGCGACGGCGATCGACAGGAACCACACGCCCATCATCATCCCGACGATCCGCGCGATCGACAATTTGGTGATCATGCTGAGTCCGACCGGCGAGATGCACAATTCGGCGATCGAGTGGATCAGATAGAGCCCGGCCAGCCACCACAGCCCGACCTTGAAGTCGGGGCCGGCGAACTGCGCGCCCCAGACCAGGAACAGGAAGCCCGCGCCGACCCCCATCAGGGCGATTCCGAACTTGATCGGGATGGTCGGTTCGATGCCCTTGCGAGCCATCGAATTCCACAGAATCGAGAACAATGGCGCGAGCAGGACGATGAACGCGGCGTTGAAGAACTGGGTCTGCCCGGCGGAGATGCTGAACAGGCCGAACACGCTCAAATCGGTATTGCGGTCGGCGAACAGCGTCAACGACGACCCGGCCTGCTCGAACAGGGTCCAGAACACGGTGTTGAAGGTGATCAGCACCATGGCCGCGATCATCATCTGGAATTCGGCCTTGCTGCCCTTGATGAACGACCAGATGAGGATGCCCGGAACGGCGATGATGAAGGTGCCGAACATGATCTTGCCCATGATCGGCAGATTGACGACGTAGCCGACGATCCCGGTGCCTTCGGCGGGCGCGACGCTGTTCATCAGATTGCTGAACAGGAACCACACCACCGGAATCGCCAGCAGCGCGCCCACGTAGATGATCGCGTCGCGATTGGCCGGCGCGCCCTTGGGACGATCGCCGATCCCGTCGAGCTTGCCACCGTCGAACTGGATCAGCATCCACGACACCATCATTCCGCCCGCGGCCAGCGCAAAGCCAGCCCACCAGCCAAGCCCGCCCCAGCTCCCCATCCCGACCGCCAGCAGCGGGCACAGGATTTGCGAGAACAAGGAGCCCAGATTGATGCCCATGTAGAAGATGGTGAAGCCGGCATCGCGCCGCCGGTCGCCGTCGGCATAGAGCGACCCGACCATGGTCGAGATATTGGGTTTGAAGAAGCCGTTGCCGATCACCACCAGCGCCAATCCGATCAGCAGCAGGAAGACGCTGACCGGCGAGCGCTGGCCCTGGGCCTCGAAGCCGCCGGCGGCGATCTTGCGCGCCTCGGTTCCGTCCGGAGCGAGCAGCGAGACGCTCTTGTCGTCATTGCCCTTGATTTCGAGCGGGCGGCCGTGGTCGACGACGAATTGCTTGACCGTATCGCCCTTGCCTTGCTGGACGACCTCGTAGCGCTGCCCGTCGATGGTCGCGAACGGCTTGGCCGGCTGTCCGCCAAAGCAGAGAGTGAGATAGCCCAGGCTCATCATGATCGCGCCGAACTTGACCGAGCGCTTGGAGCCGAGGAAGCGATCGGCCATCAGCCCGCCGATCAGCGGGGTCAGGTAAACCAAGGCCGTGAAGCCGCCGTAGAGGCCGGTCGTGGTCTGGTCGGAAAAGAGGAAATGCTGCGCCAGATAGAGCGTCAGCAGCGCGCGCATTCCGTAATAACCGAACCGCTCCATCGCCTCGGTCGTGAACAGCCGCGCAAGCTGGCGCGGATGGCCGAACCACTCTTCCCGGCGGGCCGGATTCTCGTGGCTGATGTCGGGCTCGGCCGGATTATCGGCGGTCGGTGTATCGACCATGCGCAGTCGCTCCCCTGGGAAAAATTGCGGCCATCGGCTGGATCGCGAGGCCTGTGCGGTTCGGGCGCGGACGATAACGGCAAATGCCCGGGTGTAAAGTTGGCCGGACCAGCGTTAGTGCGATTGGCATGCTCAACGACCTCACCACCACCCTATCGCTGCTCGAGACCCGCCGCTCGGCCAAACCGCGCGATCTGGTCGGGCCGGGCCCGTCTCCAGCTCAGCTGGCGCGCATCCTGACCCTCGCCGCGCGCATCCCCGACCATGGCAAGCTCAACCCGTGGCGCTTCGTCACCGTTGCCGACGATCACCGCGACGCCCTTGCCTCGCTGCTCCATCGCGCGCTTGACGAAGAGCAACCGGACGCGATGCCCGCGCACCACGAGAAAGCCGAGCAGTTCGCGCATAATGCAGGGGCGCTGGTGGTGCTGATCGCGGCCCCCGTCGCAAACCACAAGATCCCGGTTTGGGAGCAGGAATTGTCGTGCGGCGCGGCCGGCATGAACCTGCTGCTCGGCGCTCATGCGCTCGGTTTCGTCGGTGGCTGGGTGACTGGCTGGCAGGCTTATTCGGAGCGCGTCCGGGCGGCATTCTGCAGCCCCGGCGAGCGCATCGCCGGGTTCATTTTCGTCGGCCATCCGGGCCACGAGCTGGACGAACGCCCACGCCCGCCGCTCGAGGCGATTTCGCATGCCTGGTCGGCGCCCGAGGGCGGCCTTCTGCCTTGACGAATTTGCGCGCTGCTGTATTATAACAGCATGACGCTTGGTTCGCAGCACGAAAAGCCCGTTTACGTCCGCCTTCGCGAGACTATTGCCGACTCGATTCTGGCCGGCCGCTACGGCGACGGCGATCCCCTGCCCTCGGTCCGCGCCTTTGCCAGCGCCCAGTCGGCCAACCCGCTGACCGTGGCCAAGGCCTATCAGGGGTTCCAGGACGAAGGGCTTATCACGGTCAAGCGCGGGGTCGGCATGTTCGTCGCACCCGGCGCCAGCGCGCGTTTGCGCGAGAGCGAGCGCAGCCGCTTCGTCAAGGAAGAGTGGCCGGCGGTGCGCGAGCGGATGAAGCGGCTCGGCATCGACCCCGCCAGCCTGATCGCTAAAGAAACCGCTTAGTATTCCTGCGCCGGCGGGAATCCAGTAGCGCTCCACCGCATGACCAAGGTTGTGCCGTTCAGCGCCGAAGCGATTTCCGAGGCGGCCGAGCTGATCCGCGGTGGGCAGCCGGTCGGGATTGCGACCGAGACCGTCTACGGCCTCGCCGCCGACGCCACCAACCCGGCCGCGGTCGCCCGGATTTACGAAGCCAAGGGCCGTCCGAGCTTTAACCCATTGATCGTGCACGTCCCCGACCTCGCCGCGGCCGAGGCGATCGGCGTGTTCAGCGCGCCGGCGCTGGAGCTCGCTCGCCAGCATTGGCCGGGGCCGCTGACGCTGGTCGTGCCGCTCAAGCCCGGTGCCGGCATCGCCGCGCTGGTCACCGCCGGCCTGCCGACGATCGCGCTGCGCGTGCCGGGCCACCGCGCGATGCAGGCGCTGCTGCGGGCGACCGGGCGGCCGCTCGCCGCGCCGTCGGCCAATGCCAGCGGCTCGATCAGCCCGACCCGCGCCGCGCATGTTCTGGCCAGCCTCGGCGGCAAGATTGCTTTGATCGTCGACGACGGGCCGTGCCAGCGGGGGATTGAATCGACCATCGTCGCCGCCACCGGCGGGCCGCTGCGGCTGCTCCGGCCGGGGCCGATTGCGGTCGACGCCGCCCGGTCATCGGGCGGCGCGATCGAAGCGCCCGGGCAATTGGCCAGCCATTACGCGCCGTCCAAGCCGCTGCGAACCGGCGTCAGCGAGGCCGGGGACGACGACTATCTGATCGGATTCGGATCAGTTGTCGGCGACGACAGCCTGAGCCGGTCGGGCGACCTGGTCGAAGCCGCCGCGCGATTGTTCGAACTGCTCCACCAGGCCGACGCGTCGGGCAAGTCGCGGATCGCGGTCGCGCCGGTGCCGGACGACGGCCTCGGCGCGGCGATCAACGACCGCCTGCGCCGAGCCGCGGGATCGCGCGACTAACCGTTCGCCGCGCGCATTCGTCCTACGAAGGCTGGACGGCCGGCTCCTTGAGCTTGGCCTGGAAGCTCTTGCGCAATTTGTTGAGCTTGGGCGGGATAATCGCCAGGCAATAGGGATTGCGCTGCCCTTCCCCGCTCCAATAATCCTGGTGATAGTCTTCGGCCGGATACCATTCCGCCGCGGGCTCGATCGTGGTCACCACGCGGCCATTCTGATCGGCGTTGGCGCGCTCGATCGCGGCGCGGGCGCGCTGCTCCTGCTCGGGCGACTGGGGAAAGATCGCCGAGCGGTACTGGGTGCCGATATCATTGCCCTGGCGGTTGAGCTGGGTCGGATCGTGGGTCGCGAAAAAGATATCGAGCAAATCGTCGTAGCTGATCTGGGCCGGGTCGAAGGTGATGCGGATTGCCTCGGCATGGCCGGTATTGCCGCCGCACACCTGCTTGTAGGTCGGGTTGAGGGTTTCGCCGCCGGTGTAGCCGCTTTCGACGGACTGCACCCCGGCCAGATCGAGAAAGATCGCTTCGGTGCACCAGAAGCACCCGCCGGCGAGTATTGCGACCTCTTTGGCTCCAGCTTGATCGGCCATCGCTCCGCTCCTTGTCTTGGGAGCAGGCAAGATAGGGTGCCGGCCGCGGCGGTTAAAGATGTTCAGTTCTGGTAGCTCGCCTTGAGGCTGGCCAGCTCGAGCCGCTTGCCGACCCATTCGGACAGCTCCTGGAAGTCGAGCTCCTTGTCGAACACGATCCCGGCCCGGCGGTCGGCGAACCAGCGCACCTGGCCGCGCACCGGCCGCAGGCTCTCGACCACGACGATGACTTCCTTGCCGACGCAATATTCCTCGATCGGCTCGACTTTCATGCCGCCCAGCGAAATGTCGTGCACATCGACCGTGTAATAGACCTTGCCAACCCGGATCGACGCCTTGCACGCGACCTCGAGCCGCGGCGGGCGGGCGCGGAAGCCGTGGCGAGGCTTGCGCCCGGCCAGAAGCTCGCCGAGATCGACATTCTGGTCGAATTTCAAGCCGATCGTCCCGTCCCGGATCCATACCACGGTGGATGGAGTTTTCTGGGAAGATAGCTCGACCATCACCGCCTCGCCGACCGACGGCGGCGGCTGGGTGGTGTCGGCCATCAGGCCCCCGGCCGAAATGTTGCGGATCCGGATCAACTGTTCGCTACCCTCACCGACCAATTTGGCCACGCGCAGGGTCGGCAACAGCCGGTCGTCGGCCCGCCGCTCGGATGGCCGCGGAACATCGGTGCTGAGCGTGAATGTGGTCGACTCGAAGGTCCCGTCGAGAGGGTTCCAGGCCGTCTCCGGCTTCTTTCGAATCAGTGAACCGAACATTTGAGTAGTCTCCAACGCGCGCGGAAATCCCACCAATCCGCGACTTTATCGCAATCATTGTTAAAAAGCGGTTTCAATCGTTTGACCTCATCGCCCGAATCAGCGCAGTGGCGCCCTCGGAGGTGAGGGATAGTGACAACCAGGCAGCCCCGGCTGCTGCTCGTCGACGATGAGCCGGCGCTTGCGGATTTTATAGCCAACGCGGCCCGGGAATGCGGCTTCGAAGCAACCCTTACGGCGAACGACACGGCGTTCCGGGAGAAATTCCTGGAAGAGCGTCCAGACATGGTCGCGCTCGACCTCGGTATGCCCGGAATGGACGGGGTCGAACTGCTCCGCTTCCTTGCCGACGAGAATTATCGGTCGCCGGTGCTGATCATCAGCGGATTCGACCGCCGCGTCCTCGAAAGCGCTTTTCGGCTCGGTGAAGCGCACGGCCTGACGATGGTCGGCCCGCTCGAGAAGCCGGCGCGGCTGGAGGAGCTCGAAACCCTTTTCACCGAGCTTAAGTCCACATTGGTATCATGACGCCAAGGCCTGAGCTGGCCCTGATCGAAGGCTTCGAACGAGCCCTGATCAACCACCGCCTGAACATGGTTTACCAGCCCAAGATCCGGCTGCGCGACGGCGCCTTGACCCGGGTCGAGGCGCTGGTGAGGTGGGAAGACCCGGTGTTCGGGTCGGTTTCGCCGTCGCGCTTCGTGCCGCTGGCGGAAAAGCACGGGCTGATCGAGGAACTGACCCAATGGGGCCTGAGGACCACGCTGCGCCAATGGCTCAGGTGGCGCGAACAGGGCATCGACACCTGCGTGGCCTTCAATATTTCGGCGCTGAGCCTCGACCAGCTCGATTTTCCCGACCTGGTCGAGCGCATGTGCCGCGCGCTCGACGTCCCGACCGACCGCCTGGTGATCGAGCTGACCGAAGGCGCGACACAGCCGCTGATCAAGCTGATGGATACGCTGACGCGCTTCAGGATTAAGGGCATCGGCCTTGCCATCGACGATTTCGGAACCGGCTATTCGTCGCTGATGCAGCTGCGCCAATTGCCCTTCACCGAGGTCAAGATCGATCGCTTTTTCGTCAACGACGCGGTCAAGTCGGCCGACTCGCGGCTGATCGTCAAATCCATCGTCGATCTCGCCCAGGGGCTGGGGCTGACCGCCACCGCCGAGGGGATCGAGACGGTCGAGCAGCTGCGCCTGCTGCGCGAGCTCGGCTGCGACGTGGTCCAGGGCTATCTCATCGCCCAGCCGCTCGAGCCGACCGCATTGCTCCAGTGGAAGCAGGAATTCCGGGACCGCTGGCCGAGCCTGATCGAGGAGCGCGGCCTCGCTCTATGGAGACACCTCGAACCGGATTCCCTGGGCTAGCGGCAAGTCGGTCCCGTAATTGATGGTGTTGGTCGAGCGCCGCATGTAGGCGCGCCAGCTGTCCGAGCCGCTCTCGCGGCCGCCGCCGGTTTCCTTCTCGCCGCCGAATGCGCCGCCGATCTCCGCCCCCGACGGGCCGATGTTGACGTTGGCGATGCCGCAATCGGAGCCGGCGGCCGAAATGAAGCGCTCGGCCTCACGCAAATCGTTGGTGAAGATCGCCGACGACAGCCCCTGGGTGACGCCATTGTTGAGCGCGATCGCCTGGTCGAGATCGGCATAGCGCAGCACGTAGAGGATCGGCGCGAAGGTTTCCTGCAGCACCGTCCCGCCCTGCGCCGCGACCTCGACGATCGCCGGCCGCACGTAATATCCGCCGGACTGAGCTTCGACCCGCTCAATGCGCTCGCCGAGCACGCCCGCCATCGCGTCGAACGCGTTTTGGTCGATCAGCGGCCCGACCAATGTGCCGGCATCGCGCGGGTCGCCAATCGCAAACCGCGCCAACAGGTCGCGCAGCTGGGCCACGAGTTCGTCGGCGATGCTGTCGTGGACGATCAGGCGGCGCAGCGAGGTGCAGCGCTGCCCGGCGGTGCCGACCGCCGAGAACAGGATCGAGCGGCTGGCGAGTTCGAGATCGGCGCTGGGTGCAACGACCATCGCATTATTGCCGCCAAGCTCGAGCAGCACGCGGCCAAAGCGCTGCGCGACCCGCGGCCCGACCGCACGACCCATCGCGGTCGATCCGGTGGCCGAGACCAGAGCGACGCGCGAATCGTCGATCAGCGCCGCGCCGATCTCGCGCCCGCCCTGGACCAGCTGCAGCAGTCCGGCCGGCGCATCGCCAAACCGCTTTAGCACGCGCTCGGCCAGCGCCATGACGGCGGCGGCGGTGAGCGGCGTTTTCTCGCTCGGCTTCCAGATCACCGGGTCGCCGCAGACCAGTGCCAGCGCAGCGTTCCACGCCCACACCGCGACCGGGAAATTGAACGCGCTGATCACCAGCACCGGCCCGAGCGGGTGCCATTGCTCGATCATCCGGTGGTCAGGGCGCTCGCTGGCGATGGTCAGCCCATAGAGCTGGCGCGACAGCCCGACCGCGAAGTCGCAGATGTCGATCATCTCCTGGACCTCGCCGAGGCCCTCCTGGACGATCTTGCCCATTTCGAGCGTGACCAGCCGAGCGAGTGGCTCTTTGGCCGCGCGCAATTCCTCGCCGAGCAGGCGGACCAGCTCGCCGCGGCGCGGCGCCGGCACCCGTCGCCAGTCGAGGAACGCCTTGGCCGCGCGTGCGCACGCGGCGGCTGGATCGCCCGTCGCGACCCGCCCGATCGGCCGCCCGTCGATCGGCGAATTGCTGACCAGATCGCCCGACGCACCGTCAACCCCGAGCTGGTCGAGGATTTGCGCGGTTTCCTGAGCTGGCGTCACGTTCTCGTCTCCGGCGCGAGCAGGCCGCGCGCCTTGGCCATCGCCGCGACCCCGGCGTCGATCGTCTCGTCGCGCTTGGCGAAACACAGGCGGACCATGTGGCGCGGCGGATCATCCTCGACGAAGACCGACAGCGGCACCACCGCCACTCCGGCTTGCTCGACCGCCGCGGCGGCGAAGGCCTCGTCATCGTGGTCGAGCCCGGAGGCGGCGAGGTCGACGCACTGGAAATAGGTCGAGGCGGCGTCGAGCACGGCGAAACCGGCCGCCGTCAGCCCCGCCGTCATGCGATCGCGGGCGCGGGCGAAACGCGATCGCATCGGCTCGATCCAGGCGTCGCCCTGGTCGAGCCCGAAGGCGACCGCCGCCTGCAAATTGGGCGCGGTGGAAAAGGTCAGGAACTGGTGCGCGCGGGCCGCCACGCTGGCCATCGCGGGCTCCGCCACCAGCCAGCCGACTTTCCACCCGGTGAGCGAGAAGATCTTGCCGGCCGAGCCGATCTTGATCGTCCGCGCCGCCATCCCGGGCAGCGTCGCCAGCGGCGTGAAGCGCTGTCCGTCGAGCAGGATATGCTCCCACACCTCGTCGCTGATCACGGTCAAATCGTGGTCGCGCGCGACCGCTGCGATCGCGTCCAGCTCATCGCCATCGAACAGCCGGCCGGTCGGGTTCTGCGGATTGTTGAAGATCATCACGCGGGTGCGGGCAGTCACCGCGGCCTCGATCGTCGAGCGATCGATGCGCCACTCGGGCGGCTTGAGCGCGACTTCGCGGACCACCCCGCCGGCCCGCCGAACCATCGGCGCATAGCAGTCATAGGCCGGGGTGAAGACGATCACTTCGTCGCCCGGACTGACCGACGCCAGGATCGCGGCGCCAACCGCTTCGGTCGCGCCGCTGGTCACACACACATTGGCGGCAGCGAGCTTCAATCCGTGATGACGATTATAGTGCGCGGCGACCGCCTCACGCAGCTGCGGTAACCCGCGCGACGGGGCGTATTGGTTCGACCCCTGGGTCAGCGCGCGCGCCGCGGAGTCGAGGATCTCATCGGGCCAGCCGAAATCGGGAAATCCCTGGCCGAGATTGACCGCGCCATGCTCCGCGGCGAGGCCCGACATGCGCTCGAACACGCTGGTCGCCATGGCCTCGTAGATCGGATTCAAGCTGCGCTCCCTGTCTAGGCCCTGCGTCGGTTTCCCAGCGCTGCTGCACCGAAACACCCCGTCCCGGCAAGCTCATCCCTGCCGTTTGTCGAAAGGCGGCTTAACGCGGCCACTTGTGCCGTGCTTGGCTGCTTCGGTACGGCCCACCCCCGGGGAGGAATTTGCATGGCATATCAATCAATCGCTCTGGCGTTGCTGGTCGCAACCGCCGCCAGCGTCCAGGCTCAACCTGCAGCCCAGGCTGAATCCGCCGAGCCATTTTACAAACCCTTTGGCTACGACCTCACCGCAATCGACCCCAAGACCAGGCCCGGCGACGACTTCTTCCAATAGGCCAACGGCGCCTATCTCGCGCGGACGGTGATTCCGCCCGACCGGGCGATCGCGTCGCGCCGGTTCGACATGACCGATCGGACCGAGGCGCAATTGATGGCGATCCTGCGCGAAACATCGGTCACTGCGCCGCTCGAACCGACCGACCTCAAGGGCAAGGTCGGCGCGTTCTACGCGTCATTCATGGACGCCCCGGCGATCGAACAGCTCGGCGTCCGCGCCATCGACCCCGAGCTCGACGCGATCCGCGACGCGCCCGACCTGGCCGCCCTCGCCCGCCTGATGGGCAGCTCGGTGGCAAGCCTCTACCCGACCCCGTTCGGGCTCTACATCGATTCCGACCTCAAGGCGCCCGACGCCTATGCGCTCTATCTCGGGCAGAACGGTCTCGGCCTGCCCGACCGCGATTATTATTTGACGGATTGTTTCGCAGCGCAGCGCGACGCGTATCGCGCTTATGCCGAGACGCTGTTGCAGCTGTCGGGCGTGGCCGATCCGGCCGGCGCCGCGGCGCGCGTCCTGGCGCTCGAGACCGCGCTCGCCCAGGCCAGCTGGACCAAGGTCCAGCAGCGCGACCTGACGATCCAGTACAACCCGGTCGACAAGGCCGGACTGCAGGCGCTGGCGCCGCAATTCCCGTGGGCCGAATTCCTCGCCGGAGCATCGTTGAGCGACCGCGAGCGCTTTGTCGTCACGACCAACACCGCGCTGCCCAAGATGGCTGCGATCCTCGCCGCCGCGCCGCTCGGCACGGTCAAGGAGTGGATGGCGTTTCGGGTCGCCGACACCGCCGCGCCTTATCTGTCGGCGCCGTTCGGCGATGCCTATTTCCAGCTCCGCGAAAAGACCCTGGCCGGGCAGGCCGAGCCGCGGCCGCGCTGGAAACGCGGGCTCGCCGCGGTCGCCGGAATGGACTGCGTCGATGCCGCGTCGTGCCTCGGGTCGCTTAACTGGGGCGTCGGCGAGCTCTACTCGGAGCGCCATTTCCCGGCCGCGACCAAGGCGCGGATGGACACGCTGATCGCCGATCTCACCGCGGCCTTCCGCGCCCGCCTGGTCAAGCTCGACTGGATGTCGGCGCCGACCAAGGCCGAGGCGCTCAAGAAGCTCGACACGTTCACGATCAAGGTCGGCTATCCCGACACGCCGCGCGATTATTCAAGCGTCGTCATTCGCCGCGACGATCTGCTCGGCAATGTCCGCCGCGCGGCGCTCGCCAATTGGGCGTTTTACGCCGACCGCAGCAAGGGCCCGGTCGACAAGTCCGAGTGGCTGATGACGCCGCAGACCAACAATGCCTACAACGGTTCGCTGCGCGACATCGTATTTCCGGCCGCGATTCTCCAGGCGCCGGTGTTCGACCCCAATGCCGATCCGGCGTTTAATTATGGCGCGGTCGGCGGCGTCATCGGCCACGAACTGACCCACGGCTTCGACGACCAGGGCCGCTCGATCGATGCGGCGGGCGCGTTGCGCGACTGGTGGACGCCCAAGGACGCCGCCGCGTTCAAGGCGCGCGCCGCGGTGCTCGGCGCGCAATATGCCAAGTTCGAGCCGGTCCCCGGGGTGTTCATCAACCCCGATCTGACGATGGGCGAGAACCTCGCCGACCTCGGCGGCCTGGCGATGGCACTCGACGCCTATCGGGTGTCGCTCAAGGGCCAGCTGGCGCCGGTCCTCAACGGCCTGACCGGCGACCAGCGGGTGTTCCTCGGCTGGGCCCAGGCGTGGGCCGGAAAGGCGAACCCGGAGGAGATCAAGCGCTACACCACCAGCGACCCGCACAGCTTCCGCCGTCGCGACAGGCCGGCCACGACCGCGCGCACCGGCTTGCGTTGCTCGACGCCGTCGTCGGTTTCAACTTTGCTCAGCATGTTCACCAGGCAATCCTCCGCCGACGAGCCGGCCGGGCCTGCCCGATGCTGGTCTGGATCAGTTCGAATTGATCGGCCGAGAAGCCGGCGGCGAGAAATTCGGCGACCTCCGACTTCGGTACGTTCCAGCGGTAATGCCAGATCAGCACCGCGATCCTGCGCACCGCTTCGAGGCGCTCATTGGCAAGGCGCCCGGCGCGCTTGAGCCCGAAGATGCTCTCAAGCGCGGCGATGAACCGGCCGTGCTCGCGAATGCTCGACAGCGAATCGCGCTCGGCCATGGCGACGATCGACCATTCCAGCGCGGACAGGCGCGCGGCCGGTGCGGCGGTGCCGACCATCGACGACGGCTTGGGCGCCGGACGCGGGTTTGGCTGCCATTGGGGCAACGACAGTGGAAGGCTGGCCATCAATCATTCTCCTGCTTGGCGGGCGCAGCCCACCGGTCTGCACGGCACCCCGTGCAGTCATTTCGCTTCGTGGTTAGGGCGCGGCGGTTCGTTCGTCGCGACGGTCATCGCCGCGCGTCGAAATGCCCACTTCAAAACATGTCTACTCGGGACTTGCGCCTACGGCGCGCGTATCCGCCCGGGGGTGAGATAGTTACGCATCGCGCTTTCCTCGACGGCTCAACTGCCGTTCTTCTGTACTAAGCGGTATATAAACTGAATCCGAGGCGGTCAAGAGTTTTCTACCGACCGGTACGGTTTTTTTGTCAGACTATTTTCCGGGCCACATGGCGAGGCTGGTTTCGACCAGCGCTTCGAGCTGTTCCTTGCTCGCGCCGCTCCCCGCCTGGACGGTCATGCCCTGGAGAATCGCGCCGAGATAGGAGCACAGCCCCTCGACATTAGTGTCTCGCGGCAGGTCGCCTTCGTCCTTGGCGCGTTGCATTCGGTCGCACAGCGCGCGCTGCGACGACTGGCGCCGCGCCATCAGATCCTCGCGGATCGATTCGGCTTCGGCGCCGCAGGTCACCGAGCTGATGATGCGCATGCAGCCCCTCGGCTCGCAGTCGCTGGTCTGCATCTCGAGCGCGCCCTGCAACAGCCGCTGGGCGACGTCACGCGAGGTGGGCGCCTTCAGCGCCTCGCCGACATAAGCAAGCTTCTCGCGCTCATATAAGTCGAGCGCCTTGCGAAACAGCGCCTCCTTGTTGCCGAACGCGGCGTAGAGGCTCGGCCGGGTCACGCCCATCGCATTGGTCAGGTCGGTCAGCGAGGCGCCTTCATAGCCCTTGGTCCAGAACACGCGCAGCGCGGCCGCCAACGCCTCATCGACATCGAATTCACGGGGGCGGCCCTTGCAGGCGCGTTGCACGACACATTCCATAACGGTCGGTACATAAGTACGATGCGGGGCAATGTCCAGCCGATCCAATGGATTGCCCGGCGGGCGTTTCGGCGTCGCCATTGAAACGGCAGCTGGCGCGACCATTTGGATCAGCATGATCCCACTTTCCATCCTCGACCTCGCCCCGGTTCCGCAAGGCAGCGACACCGGTCAGGCCTTGCGCAACTCGGCCGACCTGGCGCGAGCGGCCGAGCGGCTCGGCTATCACCGCTTCTGGATGGCCGAGCATCATTCGATGCCGGGCATCGCCAGCGCCGCCACCGCGGTCGCGCTGGCCTATGTCGGGTCGCAGACCTCGACGATCCGCATCGGCGCCGGCGGGATCATGCTGCCCAACCACGCCCCGCTGATCATCGCCGAGCAGTTCGGAACCTTGGAATCGCTCTATCCCGGACGCGTCGACCTGGGTCTCGGGCGGGCGCCGGGGACCGACCAGGCGGCCGCTTATGCGATGCGCCGCAACCTCGCTACGGACGGCAACGAGTTTCCCAACGACGTGGTCGAGCTGATGAATTATTTTCGCGGGGACAACGCCCGGGTCCGCGCCATCCCGGGCGAGGGCCTCAATGTGCCGATTTACATCCTCGGCTCGAGCTTGTTCGGGGCGCAGCTCGCCGCAGCGCTCGGCCTGCCCTACGCCTTTGCCTCGCACTTCGCGCCGGGCATGATGATGCAGGCCATGGCAGTCTATCGCGAGCGCTTCCAGCCGTCGGCGCAGCTCGACCGGCCGCATGTCATCCTCGGCTTCAACTGCTTCGCCGCCGACAGCGACGAGCAAGCGCAATTACTCGCGACTTCGGTCCAGCAGGCGTTCGTCGCGCTGCGCACCGGGCAGCCGGCCCAGCTCCCGCCGCCCCAGGCGGGCTATCTCGACACCCTGCCCTCCAACGCCCGCGCGATCCTGCAAGACGTGCTGTCCTGCTCGGCGATCGGCAGCCCGGCGACCGTCCGCCAGCAGGTCGCGGCGTTCGTCGAGCGCACCGGCGCCGATGAGCTGATGGTCACCAGCCAGATCTTCGATCATGCCGCGCGTGTCCGATCGTACGAGCTGTTGATGGAAGCGGTGCGCCAGCCTGAACTAGCGGCGGCCGGATAAGGACCTCCGGCCGCTCCCGGCTTGCGGCCCATTGCGGACAATTGGCGAAGGCCTATCGTGTAGCACCGCAATCAGAGCCCGTTGAACAAGCGGACCGGCAAGGGAGCCAGCGATGAGCAACAAGGTCTACAAGATCATCGAAGTGGTCGGCAGCTCGACCAGCGGCATTGAGGACGCGATCGATCGCGCCATCACCCGCGCTTCGGAGACCGTGCGCGACCTGCGCTGGTTCGAAGTGACCGAAACCCGCGGCCACATCGAAGGCGGCCGGGTGGCGCATTACCAGGTCACGCTGCGCCTCGGCTTTACGCTATCGGGCGAAGAGGCTTAAGCCGGCGGTAGCTGCAGTCACCCGCGAGGAGCGCATACGTTGCTTCGCTTAGCGTTCTAACGACGGGGACTGGCTGGGGCGGCAGGATTCGAACCTGCGAATGCCGGTACCAAAAACCGGTGCCTTACCACTTGGCGACGCCCCAGCATTGCAAGCGTGTGGGAGGATCGGGCTTATAGCCGGGCCGGTTGACGTGAAAACCCCTTGCGGATGCCCTCACTGATTGGCCAGGCGCCCGTTGACCGTATCGTCATAGTCCTTGGCCAGCGCCCGCGACAGGTCGCCGACCTCGAAATTCCACGGACCGGCCGAGCCGACGAAGGTTACTTCGGCGGCGCTGCCGGTGAGGAACATCTGCTCGAAGCTCTCGAGCTCCTCGGGCCAGATCGGGCGTTCGATCACCTCGACCCCGCGGTTGCGGGCGAGGTCCATCACCGTCCGCCGGGTTATCCCGTCGAGGAAGCAGTCGGGGGTCGGGGTGTGGATCGCCCCGTCGCGCACGAAAAAGACGTTGGCGCCGGTCGCCTCGGCGACCTGGCCGCGCCAATCGAACATCAATGCATCGTCATAACCGCGCCCTTCGGCCTGCTGCCGCGACAACGTGCAGATCATGTACAGGCCGGCCGCCTTGGAATGGACCGGCGCGGTGTAGGGCGCCGGGCGGCGGTAGCGCGCGATGTCGAGCCTTATGCCCTTGGCGGCAAGCTCGGGATCGAAATATTTGCCCCATTCCCAGGTGGCAATGGCAAGGTGCGGCTTGGTCCCGAGCGCCGACACGCCCATCTGCTCCGAGCCGCGCCACGCGACCGGCCGCATATAGGCGTCGACCAGCTTGTTGGCCTTGAGCACTTCCTTGCACGCGGCATCGATTTCCTCGACGCTCCACGGAATTTCGAAGCCTAGGATTTTGGCGCTCTTGTGGAGCCGCTGGCTGTGCTCGTGGAGCTTGAAGATTTCGCCGCCATAGGCGCGCTGGCCCTCGAACACCGACGACGCATAATGGAGTGCGTGGGTCAGCACGTGGACATTGGCCTCGCGCCATGGGACGAGCTTGCCGTCGAACCAGATCCATCCGTCGCGGTCGTCGAAAGTGCGCTGCTCGGCCATCGCCTGTCCCTGTTGTGCCAGCCGCGCCTAAGGCAGCCAACATGGGGAATCAACTCACCGGGCTGGCGGCCTCCTCGGCCAGTTCGGCGCCGCGCCGCGCGGCGGCGTCGATCGTGACCGCGATCAGCGCGTCGAGCACGCCTTCGCGGTCGAGCACGGCGAGGCCGGCTTCGGTCGTTCCATTGGGGCTCGCGACGCGGCGCGCGACCTGGTCCATATTCTCGCGCGTGGTCGCCGCCATCCACGCCGAACCGAGCACAGTTTCGAGCGCGATCGTTTCCGCCAGAGCCTGCGGCAGGCCGCGCTTCTCGCCCGCCTTGGCCAAAGCGCGGACGAAGCGCGCGACATAGGCCGGGCCGGCCCCGGCGACCGAACCGATCGCGGTCAGGCCGGTCTCGGTCGTGGTCCACATCGCATAGCCGAGCGCCGCGGCCAGCTCGGACAATTCGCTGCGCAGCGAATCCTCGGCATCGTCGCTGTACAATGCGATCACGCCGCGGCGGATCGACACCGGCAAATTGGGCATGATGCGGACCACCGAGCGCGAGCGCATGAAGCGGCTGCGCAGCGTCGCCGCTTCAACCCCGGCGAGCATCGACAGGATGACCGTCTCGCCGGTCAGCAGATTGGCCAGCTCGGGCGCCACCTGGTCGAGCTTCTGCGGCTTGAAACCGAGGATCGCGAGCTTGGGCGGCGAACCGCCGTCGGCCAGCGCCTCGGCCATCGAGGTGACCGTGCGGATCCCCGCGACC
>JBDTRT010000080.1:0-22001 GCA_039931595.1 Sphingomicrobium sp. | reverse complement strand
GGGTGCGCGACCACATCCAGGCCCAGCGCAACCATTTCCCCGAGCTCGAGGAAGGGGCCGAGACCCTTGGCCAGGGACTGACCGACCCGCTGTCGGTGGCCGAGCCGCTGCGCCGCCGCCTCAAGGAAGCCTATGGCATCGACGCCAAGGTCGTTCCGCCCGAGATGCTCGATGACGCCAGCCAGCATTATGACGCGCAACGCCGCTCGCTGATGCTGTCGGGATTGCTGCGGCCCGAGAACCGCACCTTCGGCCTAGCTTACCAGCTGGCGCTGATGGAATTCGCCGGGATCATCGACCGCATGGTCGAGGCGGCGCGCCCGCCCGACGCCGGCAGCCGGCGATTGCTCCACATGAGCTTCGCCAATTACGCCGCCGGCGCGATCATGATGCCCTATGGCAAATTCCTCCGCGCCGCCGAGGAGCACCGCTACGCGATCGACCGGTTGTGCGGCCAGTTCGGCGCCAACGTCGAGCAGGTCGCGCACCGCTTCACCACGCTCGGCCGGGCCGGCGCGCGCGGCGTGCCGTTCTTCATGCTGCGGGTCGACCCGGCCGGCAACATCTCGAAACGCTACGCTGGCGAGAGCTTCCCTTTCTCGCACTTCGGCGGGACCTGCCCGCGGTGGAACCTCCACGCCGCGTTCCAGACCCCCGGCCAGACCATCCGCCAGATCATCGAAACCCCCGACGGGCAGCGTTTTTTCACCATCAGCCGGACGATCGAGCGGCCGATCCGCCCCGATTTGCGCGACGACAGCTTGCTTGCCATCGGTCTTGGCTGCGACCTGCGCCACGCCGCGCGAATCGCTTATTCCGACGGGCTTGATCTGATGAACACGCCGGCCACTCCGGTCGGGCCGGCGTGCGCCATCTGCCCGCGAATGCAATGCCCATACCGCGCCACTCCGCCGGCCGGTCGCCTGCTCGCGGTCCACGAAAACCGCAAGACGATCTCGCCTTACCCGTTCCTGCCGGCCTGATTTCCAGTCGTCAGGGCGCAACCGGGTCGCGTTCGAGCGCCACCCGGTCCCACTGCGCGAGGTCGGCGGCGACGGCGTAGGTCGATTCCAGAAACTCCTGGAGCATCGCCGCTGGATCGCTCGCCGCGCGCACCTCGGAATAAGGCAAGATGAACTCGCCATAGGTTTCGTCAAAGCGGCCGTGGGCGATTTCGGCGGCGCGGAAGCCGGGCGGCTCGGGGTAAGCGTAGCTGTAGAAAAACGGCGCCACCGGAAGCACGCCGCCGGCCCAGAAACCGGCGCTCGACACCTCGTGGCTATAGGCTTCGCGAGTGACCCGGTTGGGCAGTCCGGGCACTCCGCCAGGATGTTGCGGAGCGGGCCGCCCGGAGAAGCGGGTGACGGCGAGGTCGAACGCGCCCCACCAAAAATGGACCGGGCTCGCTTTGCCCGAGAATCCGGCGCGGAACAGCTCGAACTCGGGCAGCACTGCCGCCAGCGTCTCGCGCAGCCGATTGGCCGACTTGCGATCATAGTCGCGCGGGGCGCGGTCCTCGGCAAACGGCACCGCCCCTTCGATCTCGCTCGGCATGCCGTTGAAGGTCGACGGCAGCCCGTTGCGGTCGAGCATCGCCACCAGCCGCGAATGCAGAGCGGCGATGCTGCCGGCGTTCAACGGCAGCTCGTCGCGCGATTCGTCGCTGACCCACAGCACGATCGCGTGGCGGCAGAGGTCGAGCACGAGCGTGAAGGTGCGCCCGTCGCCGGCCGCGGTCGGCAGCGTTTCGAGGCCGTTGGCGCGCGGCTGGAGCGCGACGTGCCAGCCATGGTTGGACCAGGGCGCATGCGCCAGGCGGATCTTGCCGAGCATCTGCGACGCCAGGTGCAACACCGCCAGCGTCGGTGAATCGCGCTCGACCTTGAGCTGTGGCCAGGGTTGGTTGCCCATCGTCATCCTCTTTGCATTTTATGGCCGGGGACGGCTAGAGGCGCGCGATGGCGGGTGAGCAGGACATCATCGAAGAGATTGGCGGCGCGGCGGACCTAGCCGCGCTCGACCAGCTGCGCGTGGCGAGCCTGGGCAAGTCGGGATCGATCACTGCACTGCTCAAGTCGCTGGGATCGATGGACGCCGCGACGCGCGCGCTCGAGGGGCCGAAGATCCACGCCCGGCGCGAGGCGGTCACTGCCGCCATCGCCGCCCGCAAGGCCGAACTCGAAGCCGCCGACCTCGACCGCCGGCTGGCGACCGAGCGGCTCGACCTGTCGCTTCCGGCGCCCGAACCGCTGCGCGGCACGGTCCACCCGATCAGCCAGGTGATGGACGAGCTGGCCGAGGTGTTCGCCGATTTGGGCTTTGCCGTCGCCGAAGGGCCCGAGATCGAGCAGCAATGGTATAATTTCACCGCACTCAACATGCCCGAAGCCCATCCGGCGCGGGCGATGCACGACACATTCTATTGTGAACCGCGTAACGGGGAGGATGAGCCGCGAGTGCTGCGGACCCACACGTCGCCGGTCCAGATCCGCGCCATGCAGGAGCTGGGCGCACCGCTCAGGGTAATTGCGCCGGGCCGGGTCTACCGCTCCGACAGCGACGCCACTCACACTCCAATGTTCCACCAGATCGAGGGACTGGTGATCGACCGCCATATCCACATGGGCCATTTGAAGTGGACCCTGGAGACCTTCCTCAAGGCGTTCTTCGAGCGCGACGACATCGCCATCCGCATGCGCCCGAGCTATTTCCCGTTCACCGAGCCGTCGGCCGAAGTCGATGTCGGCTGGTCGGTCGAAAAAGGGCGCCGCGTGGTCGGCGGCAGCGAGGGGTGGATGGAAGTGCTCGGCAGCGGCATGGTCCACCCGCGGGTGATCGCCGATTGTGGGCTCGATCCGGACGAATGGCAGGGCTTCGCGTTCGGCACCGGGGTCGACCGGCTGGCCATGCTCAAATACGGCATGGACGATCTGCGCGCCTTCTTCGACGCCGATCTGCGCTGGCTGCGGCACTACGGATTTCGCGCACTCGACGTGCCGACGCTGTCGGGCGGAGTCGGCGCGTGAAGTTCACCCTCTCGTGGCTGAAAGAGCATCTCGATACGCAGGCATCGGCGGCAGAGATCGCCGAAAAGTTGACCGCGATCGGGCTTGAGGTCGAAAGCCTCGACAATCCGGCGGCGGCGCTGGCGTCGTTCAAGGTCGCCAGGGTGCTGACCGCCGACAGGCACCCGCAGGCCGACAAGCTGCAGGTGCTGACGGTCGATGCCGGTGATGGCCCGCTGCAGGTGGTGTGCGGCGCGCCCAACGCCCGCGCCGGAATGCTCGGAGTGTTCGGTCCGCCCGGCGCGACCATCCCGAGCAACGGCATAGAGCTCAAAGTGGCGGCGATCCGCGGGGTCGAATCGCATGGCATGATGTGCTCGGTCCGCGAGCTCCAGCTGGGCGACGAGCATGACGGCATCATCGAGCTTGCGGCCGACGCGCCGGTCGGGGCGGATTTCGCCGCTTACGCCGGGCTCGACGACCCGTTGTTCGATATCGCGGTGACCCCCAACCGGCCCGACTGCCTCGGCGTCGACGGCATTGCCCGCGACCTCGGCGCGGCCCAGATCGGTCACTTCAAGCCGCGCGCCGTCCCGGTCATCGAAGGCGCGTTCGAACCGCCGGTGCCGGTCAAGGTCGAGGCCGATTCGGGCTGCTTCGTGTTCTGGCGCCGCGCAATCCGCGGCGTTCGCAACGGGCCCAGCCCGGCCTGGCTCCAGCAGCGCCTGCGCAGCGTCGGGCTGCGCCCGATCTCGGCGCTGGTCGACATCACCAATTATTTCTCGATCGACCAGGCGCGGCCGCTGCACGTCTACGACATCGCCAAGCTCAAGGGTGGCATCACCGTCCGCCGCGGCCGCGCCGGGGACCAGTTCCTGGCACTCAGCGGCAAGGATTATGAGCCGACCACCGAGGATTGCGTGATCGCCGACGACAGCGGCGCGATCGGGCTCGGCGGGATCATCGGCGGCGACAGCACCAGTGTCGATGAGGGCACCACCGACGTGCTGCTCGAATGCGCCTGGTTCGACCCGGCGCGGATCGGCGAGAGCGGCCGCCGCCACGGCATCACCACCGACGCCCGTGCCCGGTTCGAGCGCGGGGTCGACCCGATGAAGCTGTCGAGCGCGATCGAGAGCGCGGCGCAGATGATCCTCGACCTCGCCGGCGGCGAAGTGTCGGAACCGCGCATCAGCGGCGAATTTCCAGCCGGCGGCTACCCCAACCGCGACAATGTCGTCGCCTATCGCCCGCGCCGGCTGGCCGATCTCGGCGGGATCACGCTCGACCCGCAAGAGCAAGCGGCGATCCTCGCCCGGCTCGAATTCTTCCGGCTCGACCCGGCCGACGACGCCAGCTGGCTCAACCCCGCGCAGCGCGACGAGATGGTCGAAGCCATCAAGGCCGCAACCGACGAGACCTGGCTGGTGCGCGCGCCGACCTGGCGCCCGGACGTCGATGGCGAGGCCGACATCGTCGAGGAAATCGCGCGCATCCACGGCTATGATGCAATCCCCTCGACCCCGCTTGAGCGCGAACCCGGCGTGTCGCGGCCGACCGCGACCCGGGCGCAGATGATCGAGCGCCGGGTGCGCCGCGCGGCGGCCGCGCGCGGGCTCGACGAAGCGATTACCTGGAGCTTCATTTCCGAGGCTGAGGCGGCCGCTTTCGGAGCGTCCGACTGGCGCCTGATCAACCCGATCAGCGAAGACATGAAAGTGATGCGCCCGTCGCTATTGCCCGGGCTGATCGCGGCGGCGCGGCGCAACGCCGACCGCGGCCAAACCTCCGTGCGCCTGTTCGAACTCGGCCGGCGCTACCTCGCCGACCAGGAGCGTCCGACGGTCGCGGTGCTGCTCGCCGGCGAGCGCCAGGCGCGCGGCTGGAAGACCGGCAAGGCGCAGGGCTTCGACGCGCTCGACGCCAAGGCCGAAGCGCTGGCGCTGCTCGAGATGGCAGGCTTCGCGACCGCCAATCTGCAGACCTTCCCCGATGCCGGCCTGACCTTTCACCCGGGCCGGTCGGCGACCTTGCGATTGGGCCCGAAGACGGTGCTGGCGGCGTTCGGCGAACTTCATCCGCGGCTGGTCGCGCAGCTCGACGCGCCGGCCGGATCGGTCGCCGCCGAAATCTATCTCGATGCGATCCCGCAATCGCGGCCGAGCGGGCGCGCCCGGCCGGCCTATGCGCCGCCGGCGCTGCAGCCGGTGGTGCGCGACTTCGCCTTCCTGGTGCCGGCCGATACAGTCGGCGAGACCTTGGTCCGCGCGGTGCGCGGAGCCGACAAGGCAGCGATCACCTCGGTCCGCCTGTTCGACCGCTTCGAGACCGCCGACGGGCTGTCGCTAGCGCTCGAAGTGACGCTCCAGCCGACCGACAAGAGCTTCACCGAGGATGAGATCACCGTGATTTCCAAGCGGATCGTCGACGCGGCCGCAAAGATCGGCGCCAGGCTACGGAGCTGAGCGCTCCAGCGCGTTGATCGCGGCGTGGACCCGCTGTTCGAGTTCGTCGCGCTTCAACCCGGCCGGAATCACTTCGCCGACCTTGAAGTGAATGGTCCCGCCGAGCTTAGTCTGGCCGCGGCGGAACAGCAGGCCGCTGTCCATCGCCACCGGCACCACCGGCAGGCCGAGCGCGCGGTACATGCCGGCGAACCCGGCGCGCAGCGGCGGAGTGGTGCCGGGCGCAACCCGGGTGCCTTCGGGATAGATCACCACTGGGCGCCCGGTCGCCCTCGCCGCCTTGGCCTCGGCGAGCATTGCACGCAGCGCCTTGGCGCCCGCCTCGCGATCGACCGAGATGATCCCGTAGCGCCGCGTCAGCCGGCCGAACAGCGGCAAATCGGCGAGCTCGCGCTTGAGCACGATGATCGGGATTCGCGCGATCCGCAGCATCTCGATTGTCTCGAACATCGACTGGTGCTTGATCGCGATCAGATACGCCCCGGGCGGCACCACGCCGTCGACCTCGACGCGGATTCCGAGCACGTGCTCGGCCAGCCAGTGGTTGAACTGCGCCCAGCCGAAGACCACCCGCAACATCGCCCGCGTGCTGATCGCTCCGGCGAGGATGCCGGCGATCACGAACAGCAGTGTCCCCGGGTAGAACAAGAGCGAAAACAGCAGTGAGCGGACCTGCTGCATCAGATGTCGAGCCACACCGCCAGGCGGCGCAGGACATATTTGTTATATTCCCGGAACAGCGTGGTGAATTGCGGTTCGGTATGGACCGCGTCGGGCACGATCGTGAACTTGTCGCCGAGCACCTGGCGGAAATCGTACCGCGCGCGGCGCATGTGCCAGTCGCTAGTGATCAAGCGGAACGAGCGATAGTGGCGCTTGACCAGCCACCGCTCGGCTTCCTCGGCGTTGGACCGCGTGTCGACCGATTCGCTGCCCAGATCGACGCAGCAAGTGACCAGCCGGGCATCGCCGCCAAGCCGGTGGATCAGGTCCTTCTTGGTCACCGCCGGATCGGCGCCGGCGACCAGCAGGCGCTCTGCGCGACCGGCCTTGAGCACTTCGATGCCCTGCTCGATCCGGCCGCGGCCGCCGGTGATGACCACCGCCGCATCGGTCATCGTCGACGGCGCGACCCCGGCTGGCTGGCCGAGGGTGACGGTGAACAGGATGAAGCCGAGCGCGTAAATCAGGGCGACCAGCGAGGCCAGGCGGAGGATCATATGTCGCGGCGCAATGTGGTAAGAACCGCGGCTCGCGCAACCCAGGTGGCGAGCGCCACCACCACCAGCGGCAACGCGGCCAGCGCCACCAGGTCGCCAAAGTGCAGCGGCGAAGTGCCCATCAGGTCGCCGGCGAACGCGGTGCCGCCGCCGGCCAGCAGCACCAGCACCAGCACCGCGAGCAGCGCACCGGCGCTGCTTCCGACCAGCGAATCGAGCGCGATCTTGCGCTGGAACAGCCGCGTCACCTGGAGGTCGGTGGCGCCGATGCCGTGCATCACCTCGATCGTCGAGCGGTGCGTATCGAGCGCGCCGCGCGCCGCCAGCACCACCGCCGCCGAGGTCGCCACGGCCATCAGCGCGACCAGCGCCAGCGCCAGCCATTTGAGCACCCAGATCGCGCGCAGCAACGGTTCGAGGGTTTCGCGGTGGGCGACGAACCGCGCGCCCGGCGCGGCCGCTTCGACCCGCGTCGCGATCGCCGCCGGGTCGGCATTGTCGGCGAGGTCGAGCGTGACCAGCCCCGGCACCGGCAATTGCTGGTCGAGCCCGGCCGGCCCGAGCCAGCGTTCGAGGGTCTTGCGCATTTCGGCTTCGGGCACCGCCACCGCCGCGGTCACCCCGGGCGACGAGCGCGCCACGGCCAGCGCGCGCGGCAAGTCGCTGCTGCCGGCCGGGACCTGGATCGCGTAGCGGTTCTCTATCCCCTCGGCGACCAGCCCGGCGGCGTTGGACAGCGCCAGCCCGGCGGCGGCGACGGTCATCATCGCAAAGGTCATGATCGCGATCACGAACGGGGTCGGCCCGCGCAGCCGCCCGCCGGGCAGCAGCTGGCGGTCGACGGGCGAGGCCATCAACCAGTCGAACGGCTTCATTTGTCCGGCTCGAAATGGCGGCTGGCGGGCGGATTCTTGAGCGATCCGGTCGGGTCGACCATCGTCCCCTGTTCGAGCCGGACCATCTGCGCCCCCGGGGTCGAGGCGATCAGACCGACGTCGTGGGTGGCGACGACGACCGTCGTGCCGAGCCGGTTGAGCGAGGTGAACAGATGCAGCAGGCGGTGCGCCATTTCGGCATCGACATTGCCGGTCGGCTCGTCGGCGATGAGGATTTCGGGATGGCTGATGACCGCCCGGGCGATCGCCACGCGCTGCTGCTCGCCGCCCGACAAGGTCGCCGGCCGAGCGCTCGCTCGGTCGGCCAGCCCGACCCATTCGAGCATCTCGCGGACCGGTCCCTCGACCTCGCTTTCATCGTTGCCGGCAATCCGCAGCGGCAAAGCGATATTGTCGAACGCCGACAGATGGCGGATCAGCCGAAAGTCCTGGAACACCACGCCGATGCGGCGGCGAAAATCGGGCAGCGCGTCGCGCGGCGCCTCAGTCAGTTCCTCGCCGAACAGCCGGATGCGGCCGCGCGTCGGGCGCTGGGCGAGGTACAATAGCTTGAGCAGCGAGGTCTTACCGGCGCCCGACGGCCCGGTCAGGAAATAGAAGTTTCCGCGGCCAAGGCTGAAGTCGAGGTCGCGCAGAACCTCGGCGCCGGTGCCGTAGCGCAGCCCTACACTGTCGAATTCGACGATCGATGGCAGTGGTCAGGTCCCTCCCGCGGTTGATCGGCTTGTCGCACAGGCCCCGCTGCCTTGCCAATGCCCGCGCATTCCTGTTTACCAGCCTCGAAGACAAGGACGCGGATGTCCGGACAAGGACCCTTGCTGATGATCCTCACCTGCCCCGCCTGCGGCACTCAATATGCGGTCAAGGATGGAGCAATTCCTCCGCAGGGACGTCAGGTCCGCTGCGCGTCGTGCAAGCACAGCTGGCACGAGCACCCGGTCGAGGCGAGCGCGCCGGACGAACAAGAGCAGAGCATTGCCGAAGCCGCGCTGATCGACCCCCCGTCCGGCCCCGAGGCCGAGGAGCGGGCGTGGGAAGGCGCCACCCTGGCCGCCGGAACGCCGGCGCGCGAAACCGTCGCAGCCGAGGTGGCGGACCAGGAGCAATGGAGCGGGGACGGCGCGGCGCGCGACGCCGACGATGCCGATTACGGCCGCGACGCCAGCCCGGGCAGCGAAGATTTCGGAGCGCGCGATGCCGTGGCCGAAGCCGCCGGCGAGCGGTTCGAGCCGTCCCCCGCGTTGGGGCAGGCGGCGGAAACCCCGCCCGGCTACGCACCGATCGAAACCGACGGCGCGGTCGAATTCGACCGGCCCGAGCCTGAACCGAGGCCAACGCCGGGCCGGGCCGAGTCGCTCTATGCGCCCGAACCGGCCGCAACCGCGCCGATCGCCGAACAGGATTGGGCGGCCGAAGCGCAGGGCCGGGACGAGATGTTCAGCCCGTTCGTGCTACGCCCGCCCGAGGAGCGCCGACGGAGCCCGCTGCTGACCCTGCTGGTGATCGCGCTGCTGATTGCGGCGGTCGCGGCGGCGTTCTGGTTCCTTGCTCCGGCCGAATGGAAACAGCGGGTCGGGATTGCCAGGACCGGCGAAACCCCGCTCCAGCTGATGATGACCCACAGCGATCGCCAGAAGCTGGCCAGCGGCAATGAGCTGCTGGCGGTCAGCGGCCGGGTGATCAACCCGACTGACAAGAACCAGGACGTGCCGCCGATCCAGGCCCAGTTGCGCTCGACCTCGGGCCGGCTGGTCTACAGCTGGACGATCGCGCCGCCCGCCCGCACCCTGCCGCCGGGCGCCAGCGCGACCTTCAACAGCGCTGAAGTCAACGTCCCGGCCGGCGGCGACGAACTGACCATCACGCTCGGCCCGACCAAGACCTGATCGGCCGCACGCGGGCGATGGGTCGCCATTGCCTGCCCCCAAGCCCTTTGCTAGGAGCCGCGCCTCTCCAGTGGGTGGCCCAGGGCTGCCGGGGTTTTCATGACGTGCGGTCGTGGCGGAACTGGTAGACGCGCAGCGTTGAGGTCGCTGTGGCCGAAAGGCCGTGGAAGTTCGAGTCTTCTCGACCGCACCAGTGACGACGATCCGCCCTCCCGCGGGAAGGGGCGGAGGGCTGCCTTGAGCACTAGCTATTGTCGCGCGCCCCGCGACTTCCTATCCCCTGTCACTGAATGCCGCCCAAGCCCACCGCCCCCCAGAGCCGGAAGCTGATGACCGCCCTCAAGACGGTGATGTACGTCGGCGTGGTCGGCCTGCTCGCGCTGATCGTCGCGGTCGCGGTCGCGGTCGTGTCGCTGCCGAGCTACCAGGAACTGGCGCGGCGCTCCGACCTTGGCCAGATGATCCGGGTCCGCGCCAATAACGGGACCGTGCTGGTCTCGCTCGGCCCGAGCTTCGGCCAGTGGCTGCCGTACGACAAGATTCCACCGCAAATGCGGGCAGCGATGATCTCGGTCGAGGATCGCCGCTTCCGCAGCCACATCGGAGTCGACCCGATCGGCGTCGCGCGCTCGGTCAAGGTGCGGTTCGATACCGGGCGCTGGACCCAGGGCGGGTCGACCATCACCCAGCAGCTCGCGCGCAACATCTTCCTGACCAACAGCCGGACCCTTGGGCGCAAGGTCAAGGAAGGCATTCTGGCGCTTGCGATCGAGCGCAAGTTCACCAAGAACCAGATCCTCGAACTGTATCTCAACCGGGTGTATTTCGGCGGCGGCGCCTATGGCATCGACGCCGCCGCGCGCCGCTTTTTCGGCCATCCCGCCGACGCTTTGTCCCTGGGCGAGGCGGCGATCATCGCCGGACTGGTCAAGGCGCCGTCCAATTATTCGCCGACCGCCGATGCCGAGGCCGCCCGCCAGCGGTCGGGCGTTGTGCTCAAGTCGATGGTCGACAACGGCTTCGTCAGCGCCGCCGCGGCGGCATCGGTCGACCCGGCGTCGATTCGCCTGCAGCCGACCAGCAGGCAGAACAGCGTGCGCTATTTCACCGACTGGGCGCTGCCACAGCTCGACACGCTGATTGACGAGACCAGCGAGCCGATCGACGTTTGGACGACGCTCGACACCGGCATGCAGACCGCGGCCGACCAGGCGATCGCGGCCAATGCGCCGGCCGGGACGCAGGGCGCGCTGGTGGCGCTCGACCGCGACGGCGCCGTGCGGGCGATGGTCGGCGGGCGCGATTATGTCGATTCGCTCTACAATCGCGCGACCCAGGCGCAGCGCCAGCCGGGATCGGCGTTCAAGCTGTTCGTCTATCTGGCGGCGCTCGAATCGGGGATGAAGCCGACCGACACGATGGTCGACGAGCCGATTGAGATCGACGGCTGGCGGCCGCGCAACTCCAACCGCACCAACCTCGGGCCGGTCACCCTGCGCGAGGCGTTCTCGCGCTCGATCAACACGATCAGCGCCCAGATCGGCGCCAAGCTGGGCTTCGCGACGATCGCCGACATGGCCCGGCGGTTCGGCATCAGCGGCAAGATTTCGACTTATCCATCGATGGTCCTGGGGACCAGCGACGTCCGCCTGATCGACATGACCCGGGCGTTCGCATCGGTCGCCAATCGCGGCGTTTCGGTGTCGCCCTACGCGATCCGCAAGGTGGTCACGGCCGACGGCCACCAGCTTTACCAGCGCCACCCGGACGAGGAGCGCGTGCTGGTCGCGCCGTGGGTCGCGGCGGAAATGACCGACCTGCTCCAGTCGGCGGTGCTGACCGGGACCGGCCGCGCCGCCCAGATCGGGCGCCCGGTGGCGGGCAAGACCGGCACCACATCTTCCAACAAGGACGGTTGGTTCATCGGCTTTTCGAGCGGCATCACGGCCGGCGTGTGGATGGGCCGCGACGATGCCCGCACGGTCGCCGGGCTGCAGGGCGGGACGGCGCCGGCGCGGGCGTTCCACGACTTCATGGTGACCTCCGTCGCGCGCCGCCCGGTCGAGCAATTCCAGACCGAAGTGCCGATGCCCAACTGGCAGCTCGAGCCCGACGAGGAAGCGTGGGGCATCCCGCCCGAGGAGCTTGGCGCCGAGCCGCTGGTCGATGCCGACGGCAATCCGCTGTCGGCGCGCGAACCGGTGCAGGACCAGCCGATTCAGCCGGGCACGATCCGGCCCGACGGGACCGCCACCCAGGAGCAATGGACCAACGAGATTATCGGTCGTGGCGGGTCGCGCCCGCCGCTGCCGCAGACCCAGGAGCAGCCGCTCCAGCCGTTGCCGCGACTGCCCCAGCCACGGCCGCCGCAGCCGCGTTCAGTCCCCGCGCCCGATCCGCTTCAGCCGCGGCCCGACACGGCGCAATAGCCCGCGCGCGGCGGCGACATCGCCGCCGAAGCAGTGCGAAAACAAATGCGCCTCGAGCCGCTTGAAGCGCGGGCCATGGTCGAGGTGGACGAGGTGGGCGACTTCGTGGGCGACGACGAACCGCCGCGCCGCCGGCGGCGCCAGGATCAGCCGCCAGCTGTAGCGGATCTTGCGTTCGGCCGAGCAGCTGCCCCAACGGGTGTTGGCGTCGCCGACCGCGACCGAACTCGGCAACACGCCGGCGGCGGCGGCAACCTGCGCCGTTTCGCTCGACAGGGTATCGAGCGCGCGGCGCTTGAGGAACGCTTCGACCCGCCGTGCAAAGGCGCTTTGCGGCCCGCCGCAGCGCAGCTCGTCGCCGACCAGGCGCGGCACGCGGGCTTCGGTCGGCGTCCACACCAGGCGCGTGTCGCAACCGTCGATCGGCACGATTGCGCCGGGCGCGAAGGGCTCGCCGGGGATGGCGTCGGCGAGCTGGGCGGCGACCCATTCATGCTGTTCGGCGGCCCACGCCAAAGCGGTCCGTGCGCTGGTCCGGACCGGGCAGGTGAGCTTGAGCACGCCGCGCCGTTCGTCGAACCGCAAGCGCAGCCGGCGGGCGCTGCGCAACGGATGAATCTCCACCGGAACCGGGAGATCGGGGTGAACCGCGAGATGCTTAGAGCGAGCGCTCGACCACATGAAACTCAAGGTCCCCCGCATCGTCTTCACTGACCGTCCAGCCGCGCGTCGACTGACCGGCGGTATGCACGCTGTCGCGGCTGCCGGAGATCAGATAGTGCCACTCGCGCAGCGGTTCGCCATTGGCCCGCAGCCGATAGGCGCAAGTGTCCGGCAGCCAGTCGAGCGTATCGAGCTTGGACCGGTCGAGGGTCACGCAATCCGCGACCCGCTGCTTGCGGTGGCTGTAGTCGGAGCATTGGCTGGAGCGCCGGTCAAGCAGCTTGCAGGCGACATTGGTCGGGTAGAGGATGCCGGTTTCCTCATCCTCGAGCTTGTGCACGCAGCAGCGGCCGCAGCCGTCGCACAACGCTTCCCATTGGCCGCGGTCGAGCGTGGCCAGCGGCTGCTCCCAGAACGGCGGCTTGGCGGCCAGTGGTTTCGCGTTGTTCATGACAGGCTTATCCATGGTCTGCTATCGCATCCCGATCAAGCGCGGGCAGTTGGGGATCGAACCATTATGAATCGGCTAAAGGTCGCGGCGGCGGCATTGGCAATCGCATTGCCGGCGTCACCGGCATTGGCCCAATCGAGCGTGCTCGGCAGCGATTTCATCTCGGCCGTGCGCTCGCGCGACGGGACCAAGGCGATGGACCTGCTGCGCGAGAAGGGCAAAATCGTCCTCAACACCCGCGACGACCGCGGCGAGACCCCGCTCAACGTCGCAATTTCCCGCCGCGACGACGAATGGACCGGATTCCTGCTCAGCCAGGGCGCCGACCCCAATCTGCCTGGGCTCGGCGGCGACACGCCGCTGATCGCGGCCGCGCGGGTCGGGTTCGAGGCCGCCGTCGGCGATCTCATCCGGTTGCGGGTCAAGATCGATTCGACCAACCGGATGGGCGAAACGCCGCTGATCGTGGCCGTTCAACAGCGCCAGTCGGAAATCGTCAAACTGCTGCTGGCGGCCGGGGCCAACCCCGACAAGGCCGATTCGGCGGCCGGGCTGACCGCCCGCGATTATGCCAAGCGCGACAATCGCACGCGCGAGATCATCAAGCTGATCGAGACCAAGAAACCCAAGCCCTGAGCGCGGCCGGGCGGTCCCGCCCAGCCCAGCCAGAATTCAATTGCCGTCGCCCAGCGTCGGGTCGATCTGCGCCGACAGGCGCCGCGCGGCGCGGCGGGCGAAGCGCAGCAGCTCGGCCTTGCGCCGCGCCGGCGCCAGCGGCCGGTGGAGTGCATCGCGCATGATCGCCGCATCGTAACGGTCGGCGACGATCAGCCCGGCCGCGCCCGGCAAATAGCGTTCATGTTCGAGGATGGCGGCGAGGAACGGCGGCACCGCCCAGTAGAAGTGATCGCAATAATCGAGGTAATCGGTCCATTTCGAATCGCCGACCAAATCGGCCTTGGCGACCTTGACCTCGACGATCGTCAGCCCGCCCTTGGCATCGATCGCCATCATGTCGGCGCGGCGGCCGTTGGGCAGCGGCACTTCGCAGATCGAAAACAGGTCGCGCCGGCAGAACAAGCGGGTGACTCCGCGCGCGACTTCGCCGGCGATCGGCGGAGCGTCGACGAAGCAGGAAGAATCGAGCGCGACATCCATCGCGCCAGATTAGAACAGAACGGGAATAGGCGAAAGCCGCTCTAGCGGTAGAAGATGTGGTTGCCGATCGAGGCGACGCGCTTCAATTTCCAGTTCGGCGAAACCCGGCGGGCGTGGAAGAACAGCGCCTTGGGCGCGGCCGAATCCCTGAGGTCCTTGTCGACGATCTGGGCGATCGCGACCGCGGTCTGCCACTGGCGGCTCGAGCGCGGGACGCTCGGCAGCGCGCGGCCGTGGATGAACGAGAATTGGCTGCGCTGGAACAGCACGCCGCAATAGGATGACGGGAAGCGCCCGTTGGAATTGGCGCGGTTGGCGATCACTTCGCCGACTGCCAGCTGGCCGGCCAGCGGCTCGCTCTTGGATTCGTAATAGATCCCGACCGCGAGGCATTCGAGCTCGCGGCTGGCCGTTTGCGGCGAGCGCAGCTGGGCAACCAGCGTGCCGAGGTCAACGCCCGAATAATCGTGGCGCGGAGTCGCCGGCTGGTTGCCGGGCAACGGCGCCAGCGGGTCGGCGACCGGTGCGTCGGCCGAATCCTGGGGAGCGGCGATTTCGATGGAAAGCGGCGACGGAACAATGGTCCGCGGCAAGGCTGCACTGGAAATCGGAATCAGGGGTTCGGACGCCGACCCAACCTGGGCCGGAGCAACCGAACTGGCACTGAGCGCGCCAAAAATAAGCAACACTGAACGAAGCGATGGCAACATGGATACCGTAATTTGTGCGGTTAACCGCCCTCTGGCGGACCCGGGTACGCACGGAAATTCCGCTTATGGCCCCTGGGGTGGTTCCCCGTCTCGCGTAGCATTTTCGCCGGAATTTCGGTCGGAAAATGCCCCCCGCTCTGATTGACCAGGAGGCTTGTCTGACCCGCGGCGGACGGGGTCAACCCAAAGTGGTCGTTTCAGCGATGAATCGTTCCGCCTCCGCGATGTCCAGTTCGATTGCCCATAAATCCGCGTCGAATCGTGTGCGCTTTGAGAGGAAATCATCGATTTCGGTGGAACTTGCCGATTCGCCCGGTCCGACGACCTGCCAGCGATAGCCGGTTTCGAGGCTGAGCACGCGTTCGAGACAGGCGACGTGGCGACCGCGGCTGCTGACCACCAGCAGCAACGCGCCTCGATCGGGATCGCCTTTCTTGATGATGGTCGCGAAATCGCCGTTGGTCGCCGCGCGCCGGACCAGCCCGGCCGCTTCGAGCGCGGCCGGGAGCCGGTCGTCAGTCATGACTCAGGCGACTTCGCGTTCATCGGTCCCCATCAGCACCGCCGCGAGCGCGTCCCGGCTGCGCGCGCCGCGCATCTGCTCGAGCGTCAGCGCAAGGCGCGTGACCCGGCTGATCGCGGCCAGCGCCTTCAAATGTTCCGCCCCAGCTTCGGGCGGCGACAGCAACAGGAACACGAGGTCGACCGGTGCCTTGTCGAGCGCCTTGAAATCGACCGGTTCGGCGAGGCGCACGAACAGGCCGTAGATCTGGCTCAAGCCTTCGATCTTGCCATGCGGAATGGCGACGCCCTGGCCGAAGCCGGTCGAGCCGAGCCGCTCGCGCTCGGACAGGCTAGCGAGGATGCTGGCCGAATCGAGGTTGAGCCGCTGGCCCGACAAATGCGCGAGCTGCTGCAGGACGGAACGCTTGCTGCCGCCCGGAAAGGCGGTCTTGATCGCATCGTAATCGAGGAACTCGGAAAGCTGCATGGCCGCACTCTACTAAGGGAACGCACTGGCGAACGACTGTCCGTGCATCGCACGCCGGCCGCGATTGGAAATGGGTGTCAGGAGCAGTGCGGCTCGACCCAGCCGATGTTTCCATCCTCTCGTCGGTAAATCATGTTGAGATTGCCTGATGCCGAATTCTTGAACATCAGCGCGGTGGTGTTGCGCAGGTCCATCAGCATCACCGCGTCGGACACGCTCGCCTCGGGAATGTCGGCCCGGGTTTCGGCGATGATGGTCGGATTGACCGAGCCGTCCTCGTCGCTCTGGGGCGGCGCGAACACCGTGTAGCCGGCGTTTTCGACATAGGGCTGCTCGCCGCCGTCGCCCTTATGGTCGCGGAGCCGTTTGACGTAGCGACGGAGCTGCTTTTCGATGCGGTCGGCAGCGCCGTTGAACGCCTGCGGTGCCTCGGCCGCGCGGTGCGACGCCTTGAGCACTACGCCTTGCGCGACCGGAGCCATGATATCGCAGGTGAAATCATTGTGCGGGCCGCGCCCGAAGGTGACATTGGCGGCGATCGCCCGGGAGAAATATTTCTCCGTCATTTCCTCAATGCGGCCGATCGCGTGCTGGCGCAGCGATTCCCCGGTGTCGACCTGATGACCTGCGACCCGAACGTCCACGTGATGAGGCTCCTCTCGATTATAAGTGGCGCGGCTTTGGGCCTGCGCCAATCACCCGTCAACTTGCGCCTCAGCTCGCCTCGGCGAAACGCGCCCACAGCGGGTTGGCAAGCTTGGCGATAAACGCGCGGTGGCGTTCGAGTTCCTCAATCGCCGCGTGATGCGGCCGCGCAATGCGCGGTTCGCGCACCGTTACCGTATTGCCGCGAGCGGCCGGGTCGACACCCGGCGTATCGCCAACCAGGCCAAGCCCGATCTGCCGCCCGCCGGTCAATTCGACATAGACCTGCGCCAGCAATTGCGCGTCGAGCAAAGCGCCGTGCTTGACGCGCTGCGACCGGTCGACCCCAAACCGCGTGCACAAAGCGTCGAGACTGTGCTTGGCGCCGGGGTGGCGCGTGCGCGCCAGGACCAAAGTGCAGACCATCCGGCTGGTGCATACCGGCAGCCGGCCGCAGCGCCCGAGCTCATGGTTGAGAAAGCCGAAATCGAAGCTCGCATTGTGCGCGACCAGCGGCGAATCCTCGATGAAGTCGAGCAGCTCCGCGGCGCGCTCGCCGAAGCGCGGTTTGTCCGACAGGAAAATCGCCGACAGCCCGTGGACCGCTTCGGCCTCGCTCGGCATCGGCCGCTCGGGATTGAAGTAAGCGTGGAAGTGGCGGCCGGTCTCGACCCGGTTGAAAATCTCGACGCAGCCGATCTCGACCATGCGATCGCCGCCAACCGGATTGAGCCCGGTGGTTTCGGTATCGAAGATAATTTCCCGCACCGCTCTTCTATCCACCCGCGGCCAGTCCGAGACAAGCGAGAATATGATCCACCTGGCGCTGGGTTTCGGCCAGCGTGCCACCGGTGTCGATGACGAAATCGGCGCGGCTGCGCTTGTCCGCATCGTGCATCTGGCGGGCGAGAATCGCGTCGAGCTTGTCTTCGGTCATGCCCGGCCGCGCAAGCACCCGGTCGCGCTGGATCGCGGCCGGCGCCGAGACCACGATGATTTTTTCAAACGCGCCTTCGCCGCTGGTTTCGAACAGCAAGGGAATGTCGAACAACAGCGCCGCTGCATGGCCATGATCGAGGATGAAACGAGTCCGCGCCTGGTGCACCGCGGGGTGAACAATCGCTTCCAGCGCGGCGAGTTCTTCGGGCTTGCCGAGGACCAGCGCGGACAGCATCTCGCGATCGATCTCGCCGCCCTCGACGCCGCCCGGAAAACGCCGCGCAATCGCATCGACCAGCGCTCCGCCGCGCGCCTGCAACCGGCGCACTTCGGCATCGGCGTCGAACAGCGGCACACCGGCGCGTTCGAACATCCTGGCGACGGTGGACTTGCCCATTCCGATCGACCCAGTCAGCGCGATTGGGATCATGTCGCGATCACGCCGCGCTCGCGCAGCGCCTTGAGCAACGGCAGCAGCGGCATGCCGAGGATGGTGAAATGGTCGCCCTCGATGCTGGTGAACAATTGCACGCCTGGTCCTTCGATGCGGAACACGCCGACGCAATAGGACACCGCCGGCCATTCGCGTTCGAGATAGTCTTCGATGAAGCGATCCGAAAGTTCGCGGACGTGCAGGCTCGCGCTTTGGCAGGCGCCCCATTCGGCAGCACCGCCGCGCGCCAGCGCGACCGCGCTGGTGAGGTGCATCGTCCGGCCCGAGAACAGCCGCAGATGCTCTGCCGCCTGCACCCGGTCGGCCGGCTTGTCGAACAGGCGGCCGGCGACGCTGACCACCGAATCGCTGCCGATCACCCAGTCCTGCGGGCGCTCGGCGCTGACCGCCACCGCCTTGGCCCGGGCCAGCGCCACAGCAACTTCCGCCGGATCGTCGAGCCGGGCCTTGAGCGCGGCCTCGTCGATCCCGGCGGCGACCACCTCATGCGCGACCCCGGCGGCATCGAGCATCGCATGACGAATGGCGCTGGAGGAGGCGAGCACAATGCGCACGGCATAACCTTGTGGAGAAGTCCGGTGGTTGTCCTAGCGCGGGGATGGGGACAGTCTCAATCGCCGGCTTATGCCCAGCATGGCCCGGTTTGTCCGAGGATTCATCCACCGCGGCGCAATTTGGTCCCCAGCCTGTGGATCGCGGGAACGCTTGGAATCGAATCGCCGGATCGCCTCGCGACCAGCGCCGCCGCAATTGTTGGCAAATCCGGGGCGCGCGCCTAAACCCCGCGTCCCGCCTGCCAACATCATCATCATCAATCTAATTACTTATATATATATCTAAGGAGAATAGAGGGTGCCCTCGGCGTCTCGTGACGACCCGGACGGTCGCGCACCGGTCAAGCGTGGACCGGCGAAGCGCGAGCCGGCCGTCGGTGAAACGCCCAAGGCGCTGCTGGCCGTTCTGAAAGGCGAGCGGCGCGACCCCCCGCCCGTGTGGATGATGCGCCAGGCCGGGCGCTATTTGCCCGAATATCGCGCGCTGCGCAGCGCCAAGGGCGGGTTCCTCGACCTGGTTTATGACAGCGAGGCCTCGGCCGAGATCACGCTCCAGCCGCTCAAGCGTTTCCCGCTCGATGCCGCGATTCTGTTTTCCGACATCCTCATCGTCCCGTTCGCGCTCGGCCAGAATTTGAGCTTCGTTGCCGGCGAGGGGCCGCGGCTGACGCCGCCGCTGGCGACCAGCAAGCTCGACGATCTGGTGCCGATGCTCGGCCGGCTCGAGCCGATTTATGCGACCGTGGCGCGGGTCCGCGCCGAGCTCGATCCGGCCAAGACGCTGATCGGGTTCGCCGGCTCGCCGTGGACCGTGGCGACCTATATGGTGGCCGGGGAGGGCAGCCGCCAGCAGCTCGAATCGCGCCGGCTGGCCTATCTCGATCCCGGGCACTTCGGAGCGATCATCGCGCGCATCGAGGATCTCACCTTCGATTATCTGTGCGGCCAGATCGAGGCCGGGGCCGACGCCGTGCAATTGTTCGACAGCTGGTCGGGAAGCCTTGCTCCGGCCGAGTTCGATCGCTGGGTAATCGCGCCGACCGCGCGATTGGTGGCGCGGCTCAAACAGGCCCACCCGACCGTCCCGGTGATCGGCTTTCCCAAGGGCGCCGGCGGCAAGCTCGCCGCTTACGCGCGCCAGACCGGAGTGTCCGCGGTCGGCCTCGACGAGACCGTCGACCCGGCGTGGGCACACAAGGAATTGCCCAAGCGGCTGCCGGTCCAGGGCAATCTCGACCCGCTGGCGCTGATCGCCGGGGGCGAGGCGTTGCGCAGCTCGGTCGCCCGCATCCTTGACGCGCTGGCCGAGCGTCCGCACATCTTCAATCTCGGGCACGGGATCCTGCCCGAAACGCCGATCGCGCATGTCGAGGAGTTGATGGCCCTGCTCAAGGGCGGAAAATGATCGCGCTCAAAGGGGGACGAATGAATTTGCAGCTGACCGGATTTCTCGGCGACGCCTATCCGTGGGTCAAGGCGGGGCACATCACCTTCGTCATCTTCTGGATGGCCGGGCTGTTCCTGCTGCCGCGGTTCTACGTCTATCACCACGCGACCACGCCGGGATCGGCCGAGGACCGCGCCTGGATCGAGCGCGAAGACCGCGTGCGGACCATCATCCTGATGCCGGCGATGCTGATCGTGTGGGTCCTCGGGCTGTTGCTGGCAGTGCACATCGATGCGTTCAACCAAGGCTGGTTCATGGCCAAGCTGGCGCTGGTGATCGGGCTCAGCGCCTATCAGGGCTGGCTTGGAGTCTATGGAAAATCGCTCGCCGCGGGCAAGCGCGCGCTCGAGAACCGGACCTTGCGGATCATGAACGAAGTGCCCGGGATCGCCGCCGCGCTGATCGTCGTGCTGGTCATCGTCCGGCCATTCTAGCGGTACGAAGCCGAAAACTCCGACCGTTTTAGCAGTTTCCCCTCGCTCCGCTGATTGACATAGGACGCTCGCGTCCATACCTCCGACTCACACGGCTCTCATCGGCCAGTTTTCACCTATCGCCGATGCCCGTTTCCCCAACGATGAGGCGTCCTGCCGCATCCGCTTTGCTTCAAAAGCACGTCATTTCCAGAAAAGATTCCGAATGCACCTCAAAGACCTCAAGCAAAAATCCCCCGCCGAACTCGTCACCATGGCCGAAGAGCTCGGTGTCGAGGGCGCCTCGACCCTGCGCAAGCAGGACATCATGTTCTCGATCCTCAAGGTCCGCGCCGAAAGCGGCGCCGAGATCATGGGCATGGGCACGATCGAAGTGCTCAACGACGGCTTCGGCTTCCTCCGCTCGCCCGAGGCCAATTACCTCGCCGGCCCCGACGACATCTACGTCGCCCCGGCGCACGTCCGCCGCTTCGGCCTGCGCACCGGCGACACGCTCGAGGGCGAGATCCGCGGCCCCAAGGACGGCGAGCGCTATTTCGCGCTGACCCGCGTCACCCAGATCAATTTCGACGACCCCGAGGCGGTCCGCCACCGGGTCAATTTCGACAACCTCACGCCGCTCTATCCCGACAGCAAGCTGACGCTCGACAGCGCCGACCCGACGGTCAAGGACAAGTCGGCCCGCGTGATCGACATCGTCGCTCCGCAGGGCAAGGGCCAGCGCGCGCTGATCGTCGCCCCGCCGCGCACCGGCAAGACCGTGCTGCTGCAGAATATCGCCCGGGCGATCACCGACAACCATCCCGAAGTGTTCCTGATCGTGCTGCTGATCGACGAGCGGCCGGAAGAAGTCACCGACATGCAGCGCTCGGTCAAGGGCGAGGTCATTTCCTCGACCTTCGACGAACCGGCGCAGCGCCACGTCCAGGTCGCCGAAATGGTGATCGAAAAGGCCAAGCGCCTGGTCGAGCACAAGAAGGATGTCGTCATCCTGCTCGATTCAATCACCCGCCTCGGCCGCGCCTACAACACGGTCGTGCCGTCGTCGGGCAAGGTGCTCACCGGCGGTGTCGACGCCAACGCGCTGCAGCGGCCCAAGCGCTTCTTCGGCGCCGCCCGCAACATCGAGGAAGGCGGATCGCTGTCGATCATCGCCACCGCGCTGATCGATACCGGATCGAAGATGGACGAAGTGATCTTCGAGGAGTTCAAGGGCACCGGCAATTCGGAAATCGTGCTCGACCGCAAGGTCTCCGACAAGCGCATCTTCCCGGCGCTCGACGTCGGCAAGTCCGGCACCCGCAAGGAAGAGCTGCTGGTCGATCAGGGCGTGCTGACCAAGATGTGGGTGCTGCGCCGCATCCTGATGCAGATGGGCACCATCGACGCGATGCAGTTCCTGCTCGACAAGATGAAAGACGCCAAGTCGAACGAAGATTTCTTCGCCAGCATGAATCAGTAAGCTGTGCCCCGGCTTTGGCCGGGGTCCGATTCTAACGCGAAGCGCTGGGCCGCGAACTTCGCCGGGGAAGGCATAGAATGCCCGAAGGCATGTTCGATTTCGCCGACATCTTCACCGCCGTTGGCCTGCTGACGCTGGGCCAGGTGATCCTGATCGACCTGACCATGGCCGGCGACAATGTCGTGATCATCG
>JBDTRT010000079.1:0-6656 GCA_039931595.1 Sphingomicrobium sp. | reverse complement strand
TGCCGGCGCGGGCGATCAAATATGTCCGCCGCATCGAAGAATTGATCCGTTGCCCGGTGGCGCTGGTTTCGACCAGCCCCGAGCGCGACGACACGATCCTGGTGCGCGACCCGTTCCGCTAAAGACGAGTGGCGGCCGCGCGGCCGGCCCGGTCAAAGCCGGACCGCGAAGCCCTCGACCGGTTCCGGCGGGATCGGTTCGACGGTCACATCCTCGACCCGAGCCTGGGGCGGACCGCGCCGCACATGCTCGATCAGTTGGGCGACCGCCGGCTCGTCGCCCGTGAGATGAGCCTCGACCGCGCCGTCGCCGGCATTGTGGACCCAGCCGGTGACGCCAAGCGCGCGGGCCCGTTCGACCGTCCATTGGCGAAAGAACACGCCCTGCACGCGGCCGTAAACACGGACCTTGCGGCCGATCGGGTCCGCCACTGCGGCTAGACCGTGGCGATGTCCGGCGCGTCCTCGGCTTTCATTCCTACGACGTTGTAGCCGGCATCGACGTGATGGATCTCGCCGGTGACGCCGCTGGCGAGGTCGGACAGCAAATACAGCGCGGCGCCGCCGACGTCCTCGATCGTGACGTTGCGGCGCAGCGGCGAATTATATTCGTTCCACTTCATGATGTAGCGGAAGTCGCCGATGCCGCTCGCCGCCAGGGTCTTGATCGGGCCGGCCGAGATGGCGTTGACGCGTAGGCCCTCGGGCCCGAGGTCCATCGCCAGATATTTGACGCTGGCTTCGAGCGCGGCCTTGGCCACGCCCATCACATTGTAATGCGGGATGACCTTTTCGGCGCCATAATAGGTCAGGGTCAGCATCGATCCGCCCGAATCCATCATCGCCCGCGCGCGCTGGGCGACCGCGACAAAGCTGTAGACCGAGATGTTCATGGTCAGCAGGAAGTTGTCGACGCTGGTGTCGACGAACTTGCCGCGCAGTTCATTCTTGTCCGAAAAGCCGATCGCGTGGACCAGGAAGTCGAGCTTGTCCCAGCGCTGGCGCAACTCGGCGAAGGCCCGGTCGAGCGCCTCGTTGCTGCTTACGTCGCAGTCGATCAGGAGGTCGGATCCGAGCTGTTCGGCGAGCGGCCTGACGCGTTTTTCGAGGGTCTCGCCCTGGTAGGAAAAGGCCAGTTCGGCGCCGTGCTCGCCGAGCGCCTTGGCAATCCCCCACGCCAGCGAGCGGTCGTTGGCGAGGCCCATGATCAGCCCGCGCTTGCCTTTCATCAGTCCGCCCGAAGCTTGGGTCAAAGCTGTGGTCCCCCTGTTTCAAACACCACATCGACGTCTTCGCCGGGCTGCGGTTCTTCGACTTCGAGCTCATCCTTGAACGGCCCGCTGTAGATCTCGCCCTTTAGCGCCCTCGCCCCACCTTCCGCTAGGGCAGCGTTGAGTTCCGCCCCCATCACCACTCCGATGCCGATGACGAAGAAGAACAGCAGGACGATCATCACTCCGGCGAGGCTGCCGTAGGTCAGGCTGTAGCCGCCGAACAGCCCAACCGCGCGCGGCAGCAGTTGGACCGTGCTCAACCACCAGGCGGTGATCAGCAGCGCGCCCGGCCATTTGCGGCAGCCGCGCTTGCGGTAACGGGCCGGGGTCAGCGCGAAGAACAGCACATAAAAGGTCAGGAACATCATCAGCCCGGGGACCAGCTGGATTGTCCCGAGCGAGCTTGCCACTTCGGCGGAAAACGGCAGCAGCCGTTCGATCGCATGCTGAAGCGAGCTCAGCACGACGGTGAAGGCGAAGGCGAACATCAGGATCACCACCGAGGCGACGATCATCAGGATCGAGGCCAGGCGATATTCCCAGAACGGCGCGCAGAATTTCACACCATAGGCGCGGCGCAGGATGTCGCGGATGGTTTCGATGAAGCTCGCCGCGGTCCACAGCCCGACCAGCGCGCCGAACCACAGCAGCGGTCCGGTTCGCGCGGTCAGCACTTCCTCGACCGGCCCGCGCAGGGTCACCGCGACATCGGGCGGCAGCTTGGCAAGGATGGTTGAGACGGTCAGCGCGCCATCTTCGGTGCGGCCGAGCAGATGGGCGACCGCGGCGGCGAGGATGAAGAACGGGAACATCGCCAGCAGCGCCAGATAAGCGAGGTTGCCGGCGTGGATGAAGCCATCGTTATAGACCCCGACCGCGACCCGCTTGCACACTTCGAACGGATAGGAGCCGGGCTTGAGCTGCTCGACCACGGTGTGGCCGAACGCCGCTTCCATGCTTGCCTGGCGCTTGCGCCGGGCTTCCGGTGACTGGGGCGAGAAGTCTTTCACAGCGTCGCGGGCTTCATGGCGTGGCTGGTTTCATTGAACGGGACTAAACGCCGAGTGCCGAGCGCGGGTTGCGTTGGTCTTTCCAGCGCCTGGCGAACTCCTCGAGCTCGGCATCGGGCGCGAGGTCGACCATCAGCATCACCAGCTCGTCGCCGCGCTTACCGCTCTTGTCGGTGAAACCGCGGCCCTTGATGCGCAACACCTTGCCCGACGTGCTGCCCGGCGGCACGGTCAGCATCACCGGCCCGTCGGGCGTCGGCGCCTTGACCTTGGCCCCGATCACCGCCTCGTTAAGGGTAACCGGCAGCGTCAGCCGGAGATGATTGCCGTCGCGGGTGAAGAACGGATGGGCTGCGATGTTGATCGTGACGATCCCGTCGCCATTGCCGCCCGGCCCCGGCTCGCCCTTCCCGGCTAGGCGGATGCGGGTGCCGTCCTCGACCCCGTTGGGCAGCTTGAGATCGATCGTCTTGCCGTCGGCGAGCGTGATCCGCTGCGGCTTGAGCGACGCCGCATCGACGAACGCGACCTTGAGTCGATAGGCGACGTCGGCGCCTTTTTGCGGCGCCCGGCTGCGCGGACGAAAGCCGGTTGGCCCGGTGCGCTGCCGCCCGCGGGCGGCGTTAGCGCCGAACAGCCCTTCGAACAGGTCGCCGAGGTCGGCCGTATTGCCGGCGTCGAACCCGCCCGGGAAACCCTCGAAACCGCCGCCGCGCGGACCCTGGGCGTCGGGCCGCGGCCCGGACCCTTGCGAATAGCCGCCGTATCCGGCGCCGAACGGCGACTTGGGATTGCCGTCCTCGTCGATCTCGCCGCGGTCGTAGCGCGCGCGCTTGTCCTTATCGGACAGCAAATCATAGGCCGAAGTGATCTGCGAAAAGCGCTCGGCCGCCTTGGGATTGTCCTTGTTGCGGTCGGGGTGAAGCTGCTTGGCCAGGCTGCGATAGGCCTTTTTGACCTCTTCTTCGCTCGCACCGCGCTTGATCCCGAGCCGCTGGTAAAGGTCCATTGATCCCCCATGCCGTATGAATTCAGATGTTTCCAGATGGGTTGCAGCGTCGCTCGGTCCAAGACTAAGCGGAACCGATGACCAGCGACCCCTTCGCTTTGTTCGACGAGTGGCTCGCGATGGCGCGCGAATCCGAGCCCAATGACCCCGAAGCGATGGCGCTCGCCACCGCCGATTCAGACGGCCTGCCGGCGGTGCGGATGGTGCTGCTGAAAGGCCACGGGCCGGCCGGATTCACCTTTTATACCAACGCCGCTAGCCGCAAAGGCGCCGAGCTTGCGGCCAACCCCAACGCCGCGCTGATGTTTCACTGGAAGTCGCTGCGCCGCCAGGTCCGCGTTGAAGGCGCGGTCGAAGCGGTCAGCGGGTCCGAGGCCGATTCCTATTACGAATCGCGGGCGCGGGATTCGCAGCTCGGGGCGTGGGCCTCGGACCAGTCGCGTCCGCTCGACCGCCGCGCAACACTCGAAGCGCGGTTCGCCGCGGCGGCCGAGAAGTTTGCAGGCCAGCCGGTGCCGCGCCCGCCGCACTGGAGCGGGTTCCGGATTGTCCCGCGGTCGATCGAGTTCTGGAGCGACGGCGCGCACCGGCTGCACGAACGACGGCTGTTCGTGCGCGATCCGGCCGGCGACTGGAGCGAAGGGCTGCTCTACCCATGACGCGAGTATTCGGCGCCGAGCGGGCCAAGCTGTCGTCGCGCGCGGCCATGGCCAGCGTCGCGCTGGCGCTGGTCCTGCTGATCGCCAAGAGCTGGGCCGCGGTGGTGACCGATTCGACCGCGATGCTCGGCAGCCTGGCCGATACCGCGCTCGACCTGATCGCCAGCCTGGCGACGCTCGCTGGGGTGTGGATCGCGGCGCGACCGGCCGACAGCGATCACCGGTTCGGCCACGGCAAGGCCGAAGCGCTGGTCGCGCTCGGCCAGGTGGCGCTGATCGGGATTTCCGCGCTGGGCATTGGGTGGCGCGCGGTCGACCGGCTGATGAACGGCGGTCAGACCACTGAAATGGGGTTCGGGATCGGCGTTTCGCTGTTCGCGATCGCTGGGACATTCGCGCTGCTCGCCTATCAGAAGCATGTGATCGCACGGACCGGCTCGATCGCGATCATGACCGACAACGTCCACTATAAATCCGACCTGATGCTCAACTCCGCGGTGATCGCGGCACTGCTGGCCGACCAGTTGCTCGGGCTGCGCGGCTCCGACGCGGCGTTCGGCATCGCGATCGCCTTGTGGCTGCTGTATGGCGCGTTCCGGGCATCGAGCCATGCGGTTAACCAGCTGATGGATCGCGAATGGCCGGAGGAGCAGCGCGCGCAATTCCTCGCCGCCGCCACTCAATATCCCGAGCTGTCGGGCCTCCACGACCTGCGGACCCGAACCAGCGGCACCCACCAGTTCGCCCAATTCCACGTCTGGGTGCCGGGCGACTGGACGGTGCGCGAGGCGCACGACCGGATGGACCGGGTCGAGGAGCAGCTCCAGCGCCAGTTTCCGGGGACGGAAATCCTCATCCATCTCGACCCCGAAGGCCACACCGACCGCGAAACCATGCTGTCGTCCGATCTTACGGAGAGCGCCAAATGACCACGATTCCGTTTTTCCAGGTCGACGCTTTTGCCACTGCGCCGTTCACCGGCAATCCGGCCGCGGTGATGCCGCTCGAACGCTGGCTCGACAATCGGGTGCTGCAGTCGATCGCCGCCGAGAATAATCTCGCCGAAACCGCCTTCACGGTCGCGTCCGATGGCGACGAGATGGATTATGAGCTGCGCTGGTTCACGCCGACGGTCGAGGTCAATCTGTGCGGCCATGCGACGCTCGCCTCGGCCCATGTGCTGATGAGCGGGCCAAGCATCCGCTTCGCCACGCGGTCGGGCATCCTGACCGTTTCGAGGGAGGACGATCTGCTGGCGCTCGACATGCCGGCGTCCGTAGTCGAACCGGCCGAGCTACCCGAATTGACCCGCGCACTGGGCGTCACCGGCGAGACCCTCTCGAGCAGCCGGGGCAATGGCAATGCGATCATCCTGCTGCCCGACGAAGCCGCGGTGCGCGCGGTCAAACCGGACTTCGCGGTGCTCGCCAAATTGCCGTTCCTGGTGTCGGTCACCGCGCCCGGCGACGAGCAGGATGTCGTGAGCCGGGTATTCGCCGCTTATCACGGAATTCCCGAGGACCCGGTGACTGGATCGGCGCACACCGCGCTCACGCCGTTCTGGGCCAAGCGGCTCGGCCGCGACCAGTTCACCGCGCTCCAGGCGAGCGCCCGTAGCGGGATCCTGAACTGCCGCAACGCCGGCGCCAGGGTAATCCTCGGCGGCCGCTGCACAACCGTGATCGTCGGCAACTTCCAGCTTTGAACGAACGCCGGCGTGCCGGCGGTCTGCTGTTTTAAGCGATCGCCTTGAGTAGCGGCGCCTCGTCGAGCGACGCCGACGCAGTCTCCGCGATCCAGCCGCCGCCGAGCAGCCGCGTGCCGTCATAGGCGACCGCCGCCTGGCCCGGGGCGACGCCATATTCAGCTGAGCCAAAGCGGACCCAGTCGCCATCCTTGAGCGCCCACACCGGCGGCGCCAGCGAGCGCACCTTGACGCTGACCTCGCGCTGCTCCTCGCCGATCCAGTTCCACTCCTCGACCCGCATGGCTTCGACCGCGAGCGCGCGCCGCGGCCCGACCACCAGCCGCCGCGTGGCGGGCTCGATCCGCACCACGAACAACGGCTCGGCCTGGCCGCCAAGCTCGATCCCGCGGCGCTGGCCGACGGTGAAATGGACCACGCCCTGATGTTCGCCGAGGACGCGCCCGGCGAGGTCGACGATCTCTCCCGGAGCGACCGTTTCGGGCCGCAGCCGCTTGACCAGCCCGGCATAATCGCCGTCGGGCACGAAGCAGATGTCCTGGCTGTCGGGCTTGGCCGCGACCTCGAGCCCGGCCTCTTCGGCCAGCCGGCGGACGTCCCCCTTGGCGAGATTGCCGAGCGGGAAGCGCAGGAAGTCGAGCTGGTCGCGGGTCGTGCCATACAGGAAATAGCTCTGGTCGCGGCGCACATCGGCGCCCTTGTGGAGCTCGGCCCGGCCCCCCTCGAACACCCGCCGCACATAATGGCCGGTGGCGAGGCAGTCGGCGCCAAGCTCACGGGCGAAGGCGATGAGGTCGGTGAACTTCACGCCTTGGTTGCACAGCGAGCACGGCACCGGGGTCCGGCCGGCCGCATATTCATCGGCGAAGCGGTCGATCACGCCGGTCCTGAAACGGCTTTCGTAATCGAGCACATAATGCGCGATGCCGAGTCGGTCGGCGACACTCTTGGCGTCGTAGATGTCCTGCCCGGCGCAGCACGCGCCCGAGCGCTTGGCCGC
>JBDTRT010000078.1:0-23214 GCA_039931595.1 Sphingomicrobium sp. | reverse complement strand
TGAAGGAAAGCTCCAACATCGGCACCGCGCAGATCGCCGACCAGGTCGGCGCGACACGGCAGAAGGCATTCCTCGGCAAGATGGGCTTCCTGTCACCGGTGGCGATCGAATTGAAGGAGCGCGGCCGGACCCTGACCCCGGGCTCGCGCTGGGGCCCGTTCGAAACCATGACGGTCGGCTTCGGCCACGGCATCGCGGTCACTCCGCTGCACCTCGCGAGCGGCTATGCGACGTTGTTCAACGGCGGCATCTATCGCCCGGCAACGCTGCTCAAGATCGGCCCCGGACACCCCGCGCCCAAGGGCCACCGAGTGTTCACCGAAGACACCAGCTACAAGATGCGCGCACTGATACGGCTGGTCGTCACGCAAGGCACCGGCAGGCGGGCCGACGCACCCGGCTATCGCGTCGGCGGCAAGACCGGCACCGCCGAGAAACTGATCGGCGGCCGCTACAGCAGCGCAGCGGTGGTAACCAGCTTCGCGGGTGTGTTCCCGATGGACGAGCCGCGCTATGTCATGGTGATGATGCTCGACGATCCCAAACCGACCGCGGAAACCTACGGCTTCCATACTGCGGCGTGGAATATCGGACCGGCGTTTTCGCTCGCGGTCAGCCGCATCGCGCCGATGCTCGGCGTCCGGCCCGACAAGAACCGCGAGCCCAACATGGCCGAGGTCCTGCCGTTCGTTCACGAAAAAGCGGGCCACTAGACCCGTGCGCCTGCGCGAGCTTTCCGGCGTCGATAGCGATTCCGAAGTCACCGGCTTTGCACTCGACCACCGCAAGGTCGCCCCGGGCAGCGTGTTCGGCGCCTTCACCGGCGCGGTGTTCAACGGCGAGGATTTCATCCCCGAAGCGGTCACTCGCGGCGCGATCGCGGTGGTCGCCCGGCCCGCGGCGGCGGTCGAGCGCGTGCCGCACCTCGCCGACCCCGAACCACGGCGCCTGTTCGCCCGCCTCGCGGCCAAATTCTACGCGCCGTATCCCGAGGTCGCGGTCGCCGTCACCGGCACTAACGGCAAGACTTCGACGGTCGAGATGGTACGCCAGATGTGGCGCATGGCCGGCCACCGCTCGGCCTCGATCGGAACCTTGGGGGTCACCACCTCCGACGACCAGGTCAAAACCGGCCTGACCACGCCCGACATCGTCACCTTCCTGTCCAACGTCGCCGGGCTCAAGCGCATGGGCATCAGCCATGTCGCTTATGAAGCGTCGTCGCACGGGCTCGACCAGCACCGCGCCGAAGGGGTTCCGCTGGCGGCCGCGGCGTTCACCAATTTCTCGCGCGACCATCTCGACTATCACCCGTCGATGGACGCCTATTTCGAGGCCAAGATGCGGCTGTTCGACGAGCTTCTCGGGCCCGACGGGACGGCGGTGGTGTGGACCGACGACGCCAAGTCCGACGCGGTCATCGAGCGGGTTGCCAGGCGCGGCTCGAAGCTGATGACGGTCGGCCGCAAGGGCGATGCGATCCGCCTGATCGATCAGGTGCCGACGTCGCTCGGCCAGACCGTGACGCTGAGCCACGACGGCCGCACCCACCGGCTCGCGCTGCCGCTGATCGGCGCTTACCAGGCGGCCAATGTGCTGGTCGCGGCCGGGCTGGCGCTGGCCACCGGAACGCCGTTCGATGCGGTGTTTTCGGCGATGGGCCGGGTGTCGCCGGTCCGCGGCCGGCTCGAGCGGGCGGTGATCAGCCCGGCCGGAGCGCCGGTCTATGTCGATTACGCCCACACCGCCGACGCGCTCGAGGCGGCGATCCAGGCGCTGCGTCCGCACGTCGCCGGCAAGCTGATCACGGTGTTCGGCGCCGGCGGCGACCGCGACCAGGGCAAACGGCCCGAGATGGGCAAGGTCGCGGCGAAACTATCCAACGTGGTGATCGTGACCGACGACAATCCGCGCGGCGAGGACCCGGCCAAGATCCGCCGCGAAGTGCTGGCCGGAGCGCCCGGTGCAACCGAAATCGCCGGCCGCCGCGAAGCCATTGCGCAAGCGGTCAAAAGCGCCGGCCCGGGCGACATCATCCTGCTCGCCGGCAAGGGCCACGAGCAGGGCCAGATCATCGGCGCCGGAGCCGACCAGCGGGTGCTGCCGTTCGACGACGTCGTGGTCGCGCGCGAGTGCGCGGCGTGACCTCCCTTTGGACCAGCGCCGAGATCGCCGAAGCCACCGGGGGCACGGCCAGCGCGGACTTCGCCGTCACCGGCGTCACCTTCGACAGCCGCGAAGTGCAGCCTGGCGACCTGTTCGTGGCTATGCCGGGGACGGTTCACGACGGCCATGAATTCGTCGAGCGGGCGCTGGCGGCGGGCGCTGCCGGGGTGATCGTGGCGCACCCGGTCGCCGCGCCGCACGTGCTGGTCGCCGATGTCGCAGCGGCACTCGGTGATCTCGGCCGGGCGGCGCGCGCGCGGTCGCGTGCCAAAATCATCGCGGTCACCGGGTCAGTCGGCAAGACCAGTACCAAGGAAGCGCTGTTCGCGGCGCTCGATCGCTGGAAGCCGGGGCGCGTCCATCGTTCGGTCAAGAGCTACAACAACCACACCGGCGTCCCGCTGAGCCTGGCGCGGTTGCCGCGCGAGGCCGAGTTCGCGGTGTTCGAGCTGGGCATGAACAATGCCGGCGAGATCGCCGCGCTGACCCGCATGGTGCGGCCGCACGTCGCGCTGATCACCACCATCGCCCCGGCCCACATCGAAAATCTCGGGTCCGAAGAAGCGATCGCCGACGCCAAGGCCGAGATCTTCCAGGGACTGGAGCCGGGCGGCACCGCGATCGTGCCCAACGACAGCGCGCACCGCGACCGGCTGGTCAAGGCGGCGCGGCGCCATGCCGAGCGGATCGTCACCTTCGGCCACGGCGACGCCGACGTCCACGCGCTCCACGCCGTGCTGGCCGGCGGCGGCGGCAGCCTGATCACCGCCTCGCTGCTCAATTGCGACTTGACCTTCACCATCTCCCAGCGCGGCGAGCATTGGGTGACCAATTCGCTGGCGGCGCTGGCCGCGGTCGAGGCGGTCGGTGGCGATGTCGCCAAGGCCGGCCTGGCGTTGGGTGACATGGGCGGATTGAAAGGCCGCGGCGAACGCCACACGATCCCGCTCAAAGGCGGCGACCTGCTGCTGATCGACGAAAGCTACAACGCCAATCCGGCGTCGATGGCGGCGACCCTGAAAAGCCTCGGTGCGGAAAGCGGCGTCGAGCGGCGGATCGCGGTGCTCGGGCCGATGCGCGAGCTCGGCAGCTACGGCGAGGCGCTTCACGCCGGGCTGGCACCGGCGATCATCGAGGCGCGGGTCGACTGGCTGATCCTGATCGGCGACGAGATGGACCCGCTGGTCGATGCGCTCGAGCGAAGGGTGGCGATCGAGCGGACCAATTCGGTCAAGGACGCGACCGACCGGCTGCTGCGGCTGGTGCAGCCGGGCGACGCGGTGCTGGTCAAGGCGTCGAACTCGGTCGGGCTTGCCAAATTGGTCGAGCGCGTGGTGAGGGAACCGGCATGCTCTACCTGATCGCCGATCATCTCGGATTCCCGGGCCTGCTCAACCTCATTCGCTACATCAGCTTCCGCGCAGGCGCGGCCAGCGCGACCGCGCTCGCCATCGGCCTGCTGCTCGGGCCGTGGTTCATCTCCTACCTGAGAGTGCGCCAGGGCAAGGGCCAGCCGATCCGCGCCGACGGCCCGCAAAGCCACCTCGCAAAGCGCGGCACGCCGACCATGGGCGGCCTGCTCATCCTGGTTTCGGTGGCGGTCTCGGTGCTGCTGTGGATGGACCTCACCAACCCCTATGTCTGGGCTTGCCTTTTGGTCACCGCCGGCTTCGGGCTGATCGGGTTCGTCGACGATTACGACAAGCTCAAGAAGGCGCACCATGCCGGGCTGTCGGCCAAGATGCGCCTCGCGCTCGAATTCCTGATCGCCGGCTTCGCCACCTGGCTGATCATCCGCAACGGCAACACCAACCTCTATCTGCCGTTCGTCCAGGGGCCGGTGCTCGACTTGGGCTGGTTGTACGTCGCGTTCGGCGCGTTCGTGATCGTTGCGTTCGGCAATGCGGTCAATCTGACCGACGGGCTCGACGGGCTGGCGACGATGCCGGTGATCATCGCCGCGATCGCCTTCTTGCTGATCGCCTATCTGGTCGGCAACGCCAAATTCGCCAATTACCTCGGCATCCCGCACATCCTCGGGGTCGGCGACCTGACCGTGCTGTGCCTGGCGATCGTCGGCGCCGGGCTCGCCTTCCTGTGGTTCAATGCGCCGCCGGCGGCGGTCTTCATGGGCGACACCGGCAGCCTCGCCTTGGGCGGGGCACTGGGCGCGATCGCGGTCGCCACCCACCACGAATTCGTGCTGGTGATCATCGGCGGACTGTTCGTGCTCGAAGCGGCGTCGGTCGTGATCCAGGTGCTGGTCTACAAGCGCACCGGCAAGCGCGTCTTCCTGATGGCCCCGATCCACCACCATTTCGAGCATCTCGGGTGGAGCGAGCCGACGGTCGTGATCCGCTTCTGGATCGTCAGCTTCGTGCTCGCGCTGGCCGGGCTGTCGACGCTGAAACTGCGGTGATCACGGCGCGCGCCTTTTCCGGCAAGCATTACGCGGTCTACGGCCTCGCGCGCTCGGGGCTGGCGACGGTGAAGGCGCTGCTGGCGAGCGGCGCGACGGTGTCGGCGTGGGATGGCAATGATGAAGCTCGCGCGCGGCTGCCGGATGGCGCGGAGCTTGCGGACCTCGACAGTGCCGACCTGTCGCAATTCGACAGCCTCGTTGTCACCCCGGGCCTGCCGCTTAACCGCCACTCGATCGCGTCCCGTGCTCGCAATGTCGGCGTGGAGATCATCGGCGACATCGAGCTGTTTGCCCGCGCCCGTCCCGAACTGCCGCCGCACAAGGTGGTCGGGATCACCGGCACCAACGGCAAGTCGACCACCACCGCGCTCATCCACCACATTTTGCAGACCGCCGGCGTGCCGTCGACGATGGGCGGCAACATCGGCCTGCCGATCCTCGCCCAGGACCCGCTGCCCGAAGGCGGGGTCTATGTGCTCGAACTGTCGAGCTACCAGCTCGACCTCACCCAAAGCCTCGACTGCGACGTCGCGGTGCTGCTCAACATCACCCCCGATCACCTCGACCGCTACGACGGGTTCGAGGCTTACGCGGTCTCGAAGGCGAGGCTGTTTGAAATGCAGTCGGCCGGTCACAATCTGATCGTTGGCGTATATCCGGCCGGTGAACTCAATGTCCTTGAAGGCGAAAATATGCCGACAGGCTTGGTAGCTAGCTGTTTAGAAGACGTTTTTGATTTCAGCGATATTGACGAGTTTGAGCAAAAGGCTTGGCCTGCATTGCAGGGTAGGCACAATTTAGAGAATGCAGCCGCAGCCGTGGCAGCTTGCGAAATCCTTGGGCTCAGCTCTGAGCAAATACGCCGAGGCTTACGCACATTCCCCGGTCTGCCCCACCGCATGGAACGCGTTCGCGAACGCGACGGCGTAACCTTCGTCAACGACAGCAAGGCGACCAATCCGACGGCGACCGCGCCGGCGCTGGCGGCGTTCCCGGCGATCCGCTGGATTTTGGGCGGGCGGGCCAAGACCGACAATCTCGACGAGTGCGCGCCGCACTTCGGGCATGTCCGTTCGGCCTACACCATCGGTGAGGCGGCCGAGCTGTTCGAGGCGCTGCTCAAGCCGCACATGCCGGTGAAAAATTGTCGCGAGCTTGGCGCGGCGGTGCTGGCCGCGGCACAAGATGCCGAGGCCGGGGACACGGTGCTGCTTTCGCCGGCGTGCGCAAGCTTCGACCAGTTCAAGGATTTCGAGGAGCGCGGCGACGCGTTCCGCAGCTTAGTGGGGGCGTTATGATCGGCACCATCTCGGGCAAGCTCAAGGCCAGCGCGGCATTCGCCGACCCCAACCGCTACGGCCGCGCCGACCGCTCGACCGCGGGCCGCTGGTTCTGGGAAATCGACCGCGTCCTGCTGCTGCTGGTCAGCGTGCTGATCGGCATCGGCCTGATCGCCGTCGCCGCCGCCTCGCCGGCTGCGTCGCACCGTTACTCGGGCGGCTCGGTGGTGTTTTCCGACCTCCATTATTTCTATCGCCAGATCGCCTGGATTGCGCTTGGCCTGCCGGTCATGATCGGCATTTCGATGCTCACCCGCGAGCGCGCGCGGAGACTGTCGCTGGCCGGCGCGGCGTTTTTCTTCGTCATGCTGATCTTCGTCCCCGTGCTCGGCCCCGAAGTGAACGGCGCCAAGCGCTGGATCGACATCGGCATCGGTCAGGTCCAGCCGTCCGAATTCTTGAAGCCGTTCTTCGTAGTGGCGATGGCGTGGCTGCTGTCGCTGCGCGAAAGCGACAAGTCGCTGCCAGTGTTCGCGCTGTCTGCGCTGGTTACCGGCGCGGTCGCGGTGCTGCTGATGCGCCAGCCCGACTTCGGCAGCACGATCATCTTCGGCTGCGTGTGGATCGCGATGCTGGCGCTGGCTGGGGTGAGCCTGCGAATGCTCGGTATCCTCGGCCTGGCGGTGGTCGTTCTCGTCGTTCTCGCTTACTTCTTTTATGATGTCGCGACGGTGCGCATCGACGGTTTCCTGTTTGGCGAAGGCGACACTTTTCAGACCGACAATGCGATGCGCACGCTGACCGCCGGCGGGCTGTTCGGGATGGGGCCGGGCGGCGGCACCCGCAAGTTCGGCCTGCCCGAGCCGCACACCGACTACATCTTTTCGGTCATCGGCGAGGAGTTCGGGCTGATCGCCTGCCTCGCCATCGCCTTGCTCTATCTGACGATCGTCATCCGGGTGCTGGTCAAGCTGCTCGACGAGGACTCGACCTTCGCCATCTTGGCGGCGGCCGGGCTGGCGATCGAGTTCGGGCTGCAGGCGCTGATCAACATGGCGGTCAACGTCCAGATCGCGCCGTCGAAGGGCATGACCCTGCCGTTCATCAGCTACGGCGGTTCGTCGATGCTGGCCTTGTCGATCGGCATGGGTTTGCTGCTCGCTTTCACCCGCCGAAACCCCTATCTGACCCGCTCGCCATATGTCGTCAAATGGAGCGGGGATTTTCCTCAATGAAGCCATGGCCGGGATGAATTTCGTTCTCGCAGCCGGGGGCACCGGCGGACATATGGTTCCGGCCCATGCTCTCGCCGTCGAGCTCAAGTCCCGCGGCCACGGCGTGTTGCTGATCACCGACGATCGCGGCGCACGCTTCCCGGGGCTGTTCGACAATGTGCCGGTCCATATCCTTCCGGCCGGCCGGCTCGGGGGCGGCCCGATCTCGTGGCTCAGGGCATTGCGCTCGGTCGCCTCGGGGCGGAGCGAGGCGCGCGGCCTGTACCGCAACCACCGCCCCGACGCGGTGGTCGGCTTCGGCGGCTATCCGGCCTTCCCGTCGCTGCTGGCGGCGTCGGCGATGCGCATCCCGACCCTGCTCCACGAGCAGAATGCGGTGCTCGGCCGGGTCAATCGCCTGCTCGCCGGCGAAGCGGTCGCGATCGCCACCGGGTTCGAGGCGGTCGAGCGGTTGAAACCGCGCCACCGCGACAAGACCGTGACGATCGGCAATCCGGTGCGCGAATCGATTGCCCGGCTGGGCGAAATGCCGTTCCCGCCGTTCGACGAGCTGGCCCCGCTCAAGATCCTCATCACCGGCGGAAGCCAGGGCGCGAGCGTGCTTGGAAGCGTCGTCCCCGAAGGCCTGGCGATGCTCGACCCGTCGCTCCGCCGGCGGCTGCAGGTCATCCAGCAGTGCCGCCCGGAAGACATCGAACGGGTCCGCGCGCGCTACGCCGAGCTCGGCATCCCGGCCGAACTGATGACCTATATCGAGGACATGCCGGACAAGCTCGCCGAGGCTCATCTGGTGATCGGCCGCGCCGGCGCTTCGACGCTGGCCGAGCTGACTGCCGCCGGCCGCCCGGCGATCCTCATTCCCTATCCCTCGGCGACCGATGATCACCAGACCGTAAACGCCCTTGAAATGACCCGGGCGGGCGGGGCGCGGACGATCCCCGAGACCCAGTTCACCCCGGCCGTGCTGGCGCGCCAGGTCGAGGCGATGGCGGCCGACCCGCAGGCGCTGGCCAATGCCGCCGCGCGCTCGCTGTCGGTCGGCCGGCCGCACGCCGCGCGCGACCTGGCCGATCTGGTCGAGCGGGTCGGCGAGGGCCTCGCGCCGATGATGGTCGGGACGGCGCTCACCCCGCGCCCGGTGGCCGAGTTCGCCGGAGGAGTGCCGGCGTGACCGCGACGCCATGATGAAGGCGCTCGGGACCGACATGGGCACGATCCATTTTGTCGGCATCGGCGGCATCGGCATGTCCGGCATCGCCGAGGTGATGCACCAGTTGGGCTATTCGGTGCAGGGTTCGGACGTCGCCGAAAGCTATGTCGTCGAAGGCCTGCGCAAGGCCGGGATCCCGGTCATGATCGGCCATAGCGCCGACAATCTGGGCGATGCCGCGGTGGTCGTCTGCTCGTCGGCGATCAAGGACGGCAACCCGGAGATCGCCGCCGCCGCCGAACGCCGCCTGCCGCGGGTCAAGCGCGCCGAAATGCTCGCCGAGCTGATGCGCATGCAGAAAACCATCGCGGTCGCCGGGACCCACGGCAAGACCACCACGACCTCGATGGTCGCCGCCATGCTCGACGCCGGCGGGCTCGACCCGACGGTGATCAACGGCGGCATCATCAATCGCTACGGGTCCAACGCGCGGCTCGGCAAGAGCGACTGGATGGTGGTCGAGGCCGACGAAAGCGACGGCAGCTTCCTGCGGCTGGACGGGACGATCGCGGTGGTCACCAACCTCGATCCCGAGCATCTCGAGCATTACGGCAGCTTTGACAAGATCAAGGATGCGTTCGTCGAGTTCATCGAGAACGTCCCATTCTATGGGCTGGCGGTGCTGTGCGTCGATCACCCGGACGTGCAGAATCTGCTCAGCCGGGTGCGCGACCGGCGGGTCGTCACCTACGGCTTTTCGGCGCTGGCCGACCTGCGCGCCGACAATCTCACGACCGAGCGCGGCGGCACCCGGTTCGACGCCGTGGTCCTCCAGCGCGACGGGTCGCGGCGTACGATCGAGCGCATCGGGCTGCCGATGCCGGGCCGCCACAATGTCCAGAATGCGCTGGCGGCGATCGCGGTGGCGATCGAGCTCGGCATCGACGACGAGGCGATCGTCGAGGGGTTCGAGCGCTTCGAGGGGGTCAAGCGGCGCTTCACCAACGTCGGCGAAGTCGGCGGCGCGGTGGTGATCGACGACTACGCCCACCACCCGGTCGAAATCCGCGCGGTGCTGTCGGCGGCGCGCGAAAGCGCCCTGGCGACGGTCGGCTCGGAGGAGTCGACCGGGCGCGTGATCGCGGTCATCCAGCCTCACCGCTACAGCCGGCTGAGCGCGCTGATGGATGATTTCCAGAACGCCTTCAACGACGCCGACATCGTCTTCGTGGCGCCGGTCTATGCCGCCGGCGAGGAGCCGATCGAAGGGGTCGATTCAGCCGCTTTGGCCGAAGGGCTGCGGGCCCACGGCCACCGCATGGTCAAGGCGGTCGCCGACCCCACCGAGCTGGCTGCGTCGCTGCGCGATGTCGCGGCCGAGGGCGACGTGATCGTGTGCATGGGCGCGGGCGACATCACCAAATGGGCGGCCGGGCTGGCGGACGGGATCAAACAAGCGAGGGCGGCGAAATGAGCGACGTTGCAACCCTTCCGAAAGTGACCGGGAAACTGACCGCCGAGGCGCCGCTGGCGCCGCTGGTGTGGTTCAAGAGCGGCGGCCGCGCGCAATGGCTGTTCGAGCCGGCCGATGCCGAAGACCTCGCCGGCTTCCTTCGCGAGCTTCACCCCGACGTGCCGGTGCTGGCGCTCGGCCTCGGATCGAACATGATCGTGCGCGACGGCGGCGTCGCCGGCGTGGTCGTGCGGCTCGGCAAGGCGTTCGCCAAAATCGAGCGGATCGACGACACACTGCTGCGCTGCGGCGGCGGGGCGAGCGGGATCCTGGTCTCCTCGACCGCGCGCGACGCCGGCATTGCCGGGCTCGAATTCTTGCGCGGCATTCCTGGCACGGTCGGCGGCTTCGTTCGGATGAACGGCGGCGCCTATGAGCGCGAGGTTAAGGACATCCTGGTCTCGGCGATGGTCGTGCTGCGCTCGGGCGAGATCGAGGAATGGCCGTTGCAGCGCCTCGGCTACCGCTATCGCCACAGCGCGGTGCCGGACGGCGCGGTGGTGGTCAGCGGGACCTTGCGCGGCAAACCCGGCGAGCCGTCGAGGATCGGCGCCGAGATGGACCGCATCGCCGCGGCGCGCGAGGAGACCCAGCCGCTGCGCAGCCGGACCGGCGGCTCGACCTTCAAGAATCCGAGCGGGCATAAGGCGTGGGCGCTGATCGACGCCGCGGGCTGCCGCGGAATGACTCTCGGCGGCGCGCAAGTTTCGGAAAAGCATTGCAATTTCCTGCTCAACCTCGGTAGCGCGACGAGCGCCGAGATCGAGGCGCTGGGCGAGGAAGTCCGGCGCCGGGTCAAAGCCAAGACCAACATCGCCCTTGAATGGGAAATCCAGCGGATCGGCACCGAATGACAGGCTCGGTGAACAAGGACATCAACGTCGTCGTGCTGATGGGCGGCTGGTCGTCGGAGCGCGAAGTGTCGCTGACCAGCGGGCGCGGCGTGGCCGAGGCGCTGCGGGAGCGCGGCTGGAGCAACGTCAGCGAGCTCGACATGGACCGCAACGTCGGTCAGCTGCTGACCGCGCTGCGCCCCGACGTGGTGTTCAACGCGCTCCACGGCACGCCGGGCGAGGACGGCACCGTCCAGGGCATGCTCGATTTGATGCAGATCCCCTACACCCACAGCGGCCTGACGACCTCGGCGATCGCAATCGACAAGGAGCTGACCAAGCTGCTGCTGGTGCCGCACGGGGTGCGCATGCCGGCCGGCAAGGTGGTGACCAGCGAGAGCCTGTTCAACGCCGACCCGATCGCCCGGCCCTATGTCGTCAAGCCGGTCAACGAAGGCTCGTCGGTCGGGGTCGCGATCGTCACCGCCGACGGCAATACCGGCAACCCGATCGGCCGCGACGTCGAGGGGCCGTGGCACCATTTCGAAACGCTGCTGGCCGAGCCGTTCATCAAGGGCCGCGAACTGACGGTTGCGGTGCTGGGCGACGAAGCGCTGGCGGTGACCGAATTGAAGCCGGTCGCCGGTTTCTATGATTATGATGCCAAATATACCGACGGGCTGACGGTCCACGAATGCCCGGCCGACGTCCCCGAGGACATCGCCCAGGCGATGCTCGATATGGCGGCCAAGGCGCACCGCCTGCTCGGCTGCCGCGGCGCGTCGCGCTCGGATTTCCGCTGGGACGACGAAGCCGGCGAGGCCGGCATCTATCTGCTCGAAACCAACACCCAGCCGGGCATGACGCCGCTGAGCCTGGTCCCCGAGCAGGCCAAATTTCGCGGCATCAGTTACGGCGAGCTGGTCGAGCGGCTGATCGCCGAAGCGCTTGCCCACGAGTGGCCGAAGTGACCGCCGCGCACGTTCGCCGCGGCGGCCCGGCGCGGCCCAAGTCGCGCAGCGCCGCACCGCGGGCCAAGCCGGCGGCGCGCAAGCGCAGCGCCAATCACGCCCGCGCCAGCCGCCTCGCCGGCATTGCATTTGCCACCTTCCTGGTCGCGATCGGGGTGGTCGTGCTGATCGCGCTCGACATTCCATCGAAGGCCGCGACCTCGGCCGGGGCGGCGATCGGCCGCGCCGGCTTTACAGTCAACGGCTATCAGATCGTCGGCCTCAACCGGATGAAGCGGTCGCTGGTGGACGAGGTCATCGTCGACGAATTGCGCCGCGCCTCGGACAGCGTCGGCAGCGGCCGGCCGGCGCAGCCGCTGGTCGATGTCGTGCGGATCCGCCAGCGCCTGCTGCAATTCGGCTGGGTCAAGGACGCGCGGGTCTCGCGCCGGCTGCCCGACACGCTGGTCATCGACATCGTCGAACGGCGCCCGGCGGCGCTGTGGCAGGACAAGCAGAGGCTGGCGCTGATCGATGCCGAGGGGGTCGTGCTCGACCGCGTCCCGGTCGACCAGATGCCCGACCTGCCGCTGCTCATCGGGCGCGGCGCCAATGCCCAGGCGCGCGGCCTCAGCCAGCTGATGGACGAGGTCCCGACCTTGAAGCCGCAGCTCGCCTCGGCGACCTGGGTTGGCCAGCGCCGCTGGGACCTCAATTTCCAGACCGGCGAAACGATCGCGCTGCCCGAAGGCGATCCGGCGGCGCGCGCGGCCTTGGCCAAGTTTGCCAAGGTCGACCGTTCGGCCGGTCTGCTCGGCCGCGGGCTGGTGCGGTTCGATTTGCGCATTCCCGGCAAGATGATCGTACGGTTGCCGCGGGCGCCGGGCGAGGCGATCAACGCCGAAGTGCCGGCGGAAGGATAAGCCACAGGAATGTCGTCGCCCGCCGACAACAAAGTGATTGCAGCGCTCGACATCGGCTCGTCGAAGGTCAGCGCATTGATCGTCACCGCCGACGACGACGGCCGGCTGCGCGTGCTCGGCACCGGCCAGCGCGAAAGCCGCGGGGTCAAGCGCGGCTACATTTCCGACATGGAAGCGAGCGAGTTCGCGGTGCGCGAAGCGGTCGAGCTGGCCGAGCGCATGTCGGGCGTGACGATCGACGAGGTGTGGGCGAGCTATGGTGCCGGCGGGCTGGTCAGCGACGTCGCCAATGTCGAGGTCGAGCTGGGCGGCCACCAGATCGAGCAGTCGGACATCGACCAGCTACTGGCCGGCGGACGCAACGCGCTCGACCGCGGCGGCCAGGTCGTGCTCCACGCCCAGCCGGCGCTCTACACCATCGACGGGGTCGAAGGGGTCAAGCATCCGATCGGGCTCCACGCCGACCGTTTGGGGGTCGACATCCACGTCGTCGCAGCCGATCCGGCGCCGCTGCGCAACATCGATTATGTGATCCGCTCGGCCCATCTCGGCGTCAAGGCGATCGTCGCTTCGCCGGTCGCCGCGGCGCTCGCCTGCCTGACCGAGGAGGAGCGCGAACTGGGCGTCGCGCTGGTCGAATTGGGCGCCGAAGTGACCAACGTCTCACTCCACGCCGGCGGCATGCTGGTCGGCCTGCGCTCGATCCCGCTGGGGGCCAAGGACATCACCGACGACATCGCCTGCGCGTTCGGGGTCCAGCGGCGCGACGCCGAGCGGCTGAAATGCTTCTACGGCTCGGCGATGACCAGCCCGCGCGACAATCACGAGCTGATCGACGCCGCCCAGATCGGGGCCGAGGAAGGGGCCGAGCCGACCCGCATCACGCGCGCCCAGCTGATGATGGTGATCCGCGCCCGGGTCGAGGAATTGACCGGCCAGATCGAGGCTTCATTGAAGGAATTGGGCTTCACCGGCCCGGTCGGGCGCCAGGTCGTGCTGACCGGCGGCGGCGGCGAATTGAAGAACATCGCCGACTACATGCAGGGCGTGCTCGGCCGCGCGGTGCGGGTCGGCCGCCCGCGGACTATTACCGGATTGCCCGATGCGCACAGCGGCCCGGCCTTCTCGACCTTGGTCGGGCTCGCTTTTCTCGCCGGATCGGGCAGCGGCGACATCCGCGACATCGCGATCGGCAAGAGCACCGACCGCAAGCGATCGACTGGCATGTTCGGCCGGCTGATCTCGGCCATGCGGGGTGGGTTCTAGACGGCGTCTGACGGCGCGGGGTGTGCGCTAACCGGGGGATACGGGCATGGCGACTATTGCGACGGCGCGGGCGGCCAACCGCGGGCTGGTGCTGCTGCTGGGTGCGGCGATCTTCCTCAATTATGTCGACCGCGGCGCGATCGCGGTGGCGGCGCCGCTGATGAAGACCGAGCTGGGGATGTCGGCGACCACCTTCGGCATCGCGGTCTCGGCATTCTTCTGGGTTTACGCGCCGGTCCAGCTGGTGGTCGGCTGGCTGTGCGACCGCTTCTCGGTTTACAGATTGATGGCCGGCGGGATCGTGCTGTGGGCGGCAAGCACCATGCTTACCGGGCTGGTCGGCGGGTTCGCTTCGCTCTTGGTGCTGCGAGTCATGCTCGGGATCGGCGAGAGCATCGCCTTCCCGGGTACGTCGAAGATCATTTCGCGGCACATCCCGGCGCACAGCCGGGGCATGGCCAATGCCGCGGTGGCGGCCGGCATCGCGCTCGGCCCGGCGTTCGGAACGCTGACCGGCGGGCTGATCGTCGCCTCGTTCGGCTGGCGGCCGATGTTCGTCGCCTTTGGCCTCGCGACCTTGCTCTGGCTGTGGCCGTGGCGGCAGACCGTGCGGACGCTTTCGACCACCGATCATTACGACCAGGGGGCGGGCGTGTCGGCCCGCCTGGTGCTTGGCCAATGGGCCCTGTGGGCGATGTCGATCGGTCATTGCCTGGGCAATTACTGCTTCTATTTCCTGCTCGGCTGGCTGCCGCTCTATCTGGTCCAGGAGCGCGGCTTCACGATCACCCAGATGACCCTGCTGGCGACGCTCGGCTATGGCGTCCAGGCGGCCTGCGCGTTGAGCTACGGCCGCTTCTCCGACTGGTGGACTCGATCGGGCCGGTCGGAAGCGTTGTGCCGGCGGTGGATGATGGTCGGCAGCCAGGCGCTCGCCGCGGTCGCCATCCTCGGCCTGGCCTATGCCGACAGCGCGGTCGAATTCGCGATCCTGCTGGCGCTAGCCGGGGCGGCGACCGGGTCGCTGTCGCTCAATCTCTATGCAATCGCGCAAATGTTCGCCGGGCCGCGCGCTTCGGGGACCTGGGTCGGAGTGCAAAATGCGCTCGGCAATCTGTCGGGCATCGTCGGGCCGATCATCACCGGCGTGCTGGTCGATCACGCCGGTTATGGCAGCGCATTCGTGCTGACCGCGGTGGTCGCCGCAGTCGGTGCGGTGTGGTGGGCGGTGGGCATTCCCAAAATCGAACAGGTCAAATTCCCGTAAAGCGACAGTTTGATCGCGCCACTGAGTCTTTCGGGACACTTTTTCCCCAATTTTTTCGAGCGCGTTAACTTTTTCGCTTGGTCCGTGAATCGGACTAGTGCATTGATTCCGGTTGACGGTTCAGCGCCTTGCTGCCTTCGGGCCGGATACTAAGGGGGATTGGCATGAGCATCGATTTTGTCCGGCCGGAGGTCGACGAGCTTCGTCCGCGGATCTGTGTGATCGGCGTCGGCGGAGCCGGCGGCAACGCGGTCGCCAACATGATCGCTGCCGACGTCCAGGGGGTCGATTTCATCGTCGCCAACACCGACGCGCAGGCGCTCAACGCGTCGACTGCCGACCGGCGGATCCAGCTCGGTCTCAAGATCACCCAGGGCCTCGGGGCCGGCTCGCGGCCCGAGATCGGCCGCGCCGCCGCCGAGGAGACGATCGAGGAGATCGAGCGCGCGCTGGAAGGCACGCACATGTGCTTCATCGCCGCCGGAATGGGCGGCGGAACCGGCACCGGCGCCGCGCCGGTGATCGCCAAGACCGCCCGCGACAAGGGCATTTTGACGGTTGGCGTAGTGACCAAGCCGTTCGCCTTCGAAGGCTCTCGCCGCGGCCGCGCGGCCGACGCCGGGATCGACGAGCTCCAGCAGCATGTCGACACCTTGATCGTCATTCCCAACCAGAATCTGTTCCGCCTCGCCAATTCCGACACGACCTTCAAGGAAGCGTTCGAAATGGCCGACGAGGTCCTCCAGCAGGGCGTCCGCGGGATCACCGATCTGATGGTCATGCCGGGCCTGATCAACCTCGACTTCGCCGACGTCCGCTCGGTCATGGGCGAGATGGGCAAGGCGATGATGGGAACCGGCGAAGCGGTTGGCGACAATCGCGCCATCGAAGCCGCCGAAAAGGCCATTTCGAACCCGCTGCTCGACGGCGTCAGCATGAAGGGCGCCAAGGGCGTGATCATCTCGATCACCGGCGGCGAAGACATGCGCTTGATGGAAGTCGACGAAGCCGCCAGCCACATCAAGGAACTGGTCGACCCCGACGCCAACATCATCTGGGGCTCGGCCTTCAACAACGACCTCGGCGGCAAATTGCGCGTTTCGGTGGTCGCCACCGGAATCGAATCCGAAAGCGTCGCCCAGCCGCAACCAGGCAAGGTGTTTACCTTCCCGGCGACGCGGCCGGCCTCGGCGACTGGGTCCGCGGCATCCGCTTCGGCGGCTGCGGCCGAACAGCCGACAGCCGAGCTTGACGACGAGATGGTCGCGCTCGACCTGTCGGCGGCAGACGAAGGCGACGAACTGCTGCTCGATGCCGACGACATTCTGACCAGCCCAGTGTCGGGCGCGCCGATCGCGCCGCCGGCCGACGACGACGGTGGCATCGACCCGTCTGAGGATTTGACCGGCAGTACTGCCGAGCCGCCCAAGGCCGCGCGCGAAAGCGGTACGTTGTTCGAGCGCATGTCGAATATCGCGCGCGGCGCGGCTAAGGCCCAGGCCGAGGATGAGGACGCTCCGACCTTTCGCCGCGAGCCGATCGACATTCCGCGTTTCCTCAACCGGCAGAACAACCAGTAAACAGTGGCCGCGTTGACCGGCTCGGCGGCGCCTTGTGTGGGGCACTGCCGACCCGTCTGGCGTTGGTCCGGCACGGCTCGTCGTTACCGGCCTAGCCATAAAGCTTTGCGCAAGCTCGGCTGGTGCATGGCGTCCGCGATGACCACTTTGTCGACCCGCCGCGTCCGCGTCGCTGTGCTGATCCTCGGCTGTGTCGGGCTGAACCTGGCGGTGGCCTCGATGCCGGCCGCGGCGCAAACCGCCTGGGTCCAGCGCGAGACCCCGGCCGGAGCGCTCGCCCGCCAGATCCGGGTACTCGCCACCTCGCCCAAGGACTTCACCGCGCTGATCGGCGCCGGCAAGGCCGCACTGGCGCTCGGCGACAGCCAGGCGGCGATCGGTTTCTTCGGCCGCGCCGACGAGGTTTATCCGGCCAGCCCGCTGCCCCAGGCGGGGATGGGCGCAGCGATGGTCAGCGACGGCGACGCCGATGGCGCGCTCGAATATTTCGCCCAGGCCCAGCGTCAGGGCGCGACCGTGGCGGAGATCGGCGCGGATCGCGGGCTGGCCTATGATTTGCTCGGCCGCCACTCCGAAGCGCAGCGGGATTATCGCGCGGCGCTCAACGGCACCGACGGCGAGGAAGCCCGCCGTCGGCTCGCGCTGAGCCTCGCGATCACCGGCGACAAGCCGGGCGCGCTGGCAATGCTCGGGCCGTTGATGGCGCGCGGCGATTCCGGCGCGGCGCGCTGCCGGGCGCTGGTGCTGGCGCTGTCGGGCGACCTTGACGGCGCGCGCCGCTCGCTCGAGAGCGCGATGCCGGGCTCATCGCTCTCGATGTCGCCGTTCTTCGCCAAGCTGCCGACCCTGCGCTCGGACCAGAAAGCGGCCGCGGTCAACCTCGGCATTTTCCCCGATTCGGGCCAGCCGAGTTACGCCTATGTGCCGCGCCCCGGCGCCGGACCGCCAAGCTACAGTCCGCCGCCGGCAACGCCCTCGACATCAAGCTACGCGGCGGCCTCACCGCCGGTGCGTAAGGGCAAAACCTCGTCAATCGCGGGCGCAGTGCCGATGTCGGGTGACCGGCTCGCCTCGATCGACGAGTTGCTGCGCTCGCCGGCCGACCCAACGAGCGCTGCGCGGCCGGTCGAGGTCGCCAGCATCACGCCGGCCACGCGCTCGAGCCTGCCCGGGGTGGCGACCGCCCGATCGCGGGTCTGGGTCCAGCTCGCCAGCGGCACCAACTCCAGCGCGCTCCCCGAGCAGTTCCACCGGATCAAGACCAAGCACCGCGAATTGCTCGAGGGGATGAGCGGCTATGTCGCCGAGACCACCGACCGTTCGCGGCTGCTGATCGGGCCGTTCAAGACCGTCTCGGACGCGAATATTATCATCGAAGACCTTGAAAGCGTCCGCGTCGACGCGTTTAGCTGGACCAGCCCGCCGGGCCAGACGATCAGGAAACTCAGCACCGAATGACGCTCCCACAGGCCCTCGCCGCGCACCCGCAAAGATCGCGCGGCCGGGCCCATCCGGAGCAGGACGTTGGCCCGCGCGGCCCGCGCGACATCTTCCAGCGCGACCGCGACCGGATCATCCACTCGGTCGGCTTCCGCCGCCTGCGCCACAAGACCCAGGTGTTCATCGCGCCCGACGGCGACCATTTCCGGGTGCGTCTGACCCACAGCCTCGAAGTGGCGCAGATCGGCCGTACCATCGCCCGCGCGCTCGGCCTCAACGAGGATCTGACCGAAACGCTGTGCCTCGCCCACGACCTTGGCCATCCGCCGTTCGGCCATGGTGGCGAAGATGCGCTGACCGCAGCGTTGGCCGACGCCGGCGGGTTCGATCACAATGCCCACAGCATCCGCCTGGTGACGCGGCTGGAGACGCCGTACCCGGGCTTCGACGGACTCAATTTAAGCTGGGAGGCGCTCGAGGGGCTGGCCAAGCATAATGGGCCGGTAGCGGCGCCGAGCTGGGCGCTGGCCGAGGCCGACGCCGGCTTCGCGCTCGATCTCGGCAGCTGGCCCGGGCTCGAGGCGCAGGTCGCAGCCATCTCCGACGACATCGCTTATGACAATCACGACGTCGACGACGGCCTGCGTGCCGGCATCCTCGACCTCGCCGAGCTGGTCGAAGTGCCGCTGGTGGCGCGCCACTGGGCGGCGATCGAACAACGCCACCCGGGGCTTGCGCCGGACAAGGCCCAGCGCGCCTTGGTCCGCGACCTGGTCGGGACCATGGTCCGTGACGTGCTCGCCGAAACCCGGCGGCGGATCGGCGAAGCCGGGGTCGAGACGATCGACGAGGTGCGCGGCGCGGGGCGGGCGCTGTCCGGATTCACCGAAGCGCTGGCGGCCGAGGAGATGGCGTTGAAGGCGTTCCTCTACGCCCGGCTGTACAACAGTCCGGCGCTGATCCCGGTCCGCGACGAGGCCCAGCGGGTGGTCGCCAACCTCGCCGCCGCCTACCGCGCCGACCCGGCATTACTGCCCGACGGCTGGCAGCGCGACGCCGGCGAGACCGCCCGGCTGCGCGCCATCGGCGACTTCATCGCCGGCATGACCGACCGCTTCGCCATCGCCCGCCACGAGCAATTGATCGGCCCGGTCGAACTGCCCGACCGGTTCTAGCGAACCGCCGTAACGGCTGTTTTTGGCCGGAAGCGGCATTCCCATTACGAGAAAAGCGCGGGTGCCGCAGGTTGACTGACGATCCGATGCTGTTAACTTCGCGTTTACACCGCCTTACGGATCGCTCTTACGGTCGTTGGGGCAGTGCGGACCAGGTCGGGACTTTATCAAGCCGTGGTCCGACAGCGGGGCTGATTTGGCGGGGTCGAAAAGCAAACCCACTGAAGGCATGAATCTGTTCATCCTGGCTCATCCGGATGACGAGATAGCCTTTGCGCCAATCATCCATCGCCTGGTTGGCAAGCGCGCACCGGTGCGGCTGGTCTATCTCACCGACGGTAGTTCGGGCGGGCCGCCGGCAGTCCGCGAGGCAGAGACCGTCCGCGCCCTGGCCTGGTTGGGAGTTGCGGCGTCACAGCTTCGCTTCGCCGGTCATGAAATCGGCATCCCCGACGGACAGCTGCACTGCAATCTTGGTCGCGCGCTGGAAGCGATCGAGCAGTGGTGTGAAACCTCGCCGTCGATCGACTGCATCTACACGCTGGCGTGGGAAGGCGGGCACCCCGACCATGACGCGGCCCACATCGTCGCGGCTGCGTTCGCCGCCGCTCGGGGAGTGGATAGCCGCGTCCGCCAAATCCCATTCTATCGCGCGTCCGATAATTGGCCGGCGCCGATCTTCACGGTCGGCTCGCCCTTGCCTGCAAATGGGCCGGTGGTTGGCGTTGCTCTATCGCCAGGAGAGCGGTGGCTGCCGGTCCGAATGATCCCTTTCTATCGCTCGCAGTGGCGGTCGTTTGCCGGCCTCGCGCCGCTCATGCTGTGGCACGCGCTGACCCGCGGCAGCTTCAGCATGCAGGATCTAAGCAAGCCCCGCCTGGCTGACCGCCCGACCGCGCGGCCGCTGCTCTACGAAGTTCGCAACGGCGTCCGCTGCGAGGATTTCCTGGCCGCTTCGGCGGCTTTCCTGGCGCTCCACCAACCGGCCCGGCGAACAGATCCTGCGCCCGTCGCAGCGCCCGAAGTCCTGACGGCATGAAGTTCGCCGCGATCATCCCCTGTTACCGCGTTGCAAACCACATCGTCGACGTGGTGTCGGCGGCGCTCGAGCAGATCGATCATGTGTTCGTCGTCGACGACGCCTGTCCCGAAGGCAGCGGCGACCTGGTCTCGGCCAATTTCGCCGACGACCGCGTGACCGTGCTGCGCCACAATACAAACCGCGGCGTCGGCGGCGCGACCATCACCGGCTACCGGGCGGCCCTCAAGGCGGGCTATGACGTGCTGATCAAGATCGACGGCGACGGCCAGATGGATCCGGCTTTCCTACCCGCCTTGCTCCAGCCCCTGCTCGCGTCCGAAGCGGATTACACCAAGGGCAATCGCTTCTATCGCAAGCGCGACCTCAAATGCATGCCGTTCACCCGGATCTTCGGCAATTCGATGCTGTCGGTGCTCAACAAGGCCTCGTCGGGCTATTGGAACGTGATGGATCCGACCAACGGGTTCACGGCGCTGAGCAAGACAGCCGCTTTGGAAATCGAATGGTCCAAGGTCTCGCAACGCTATTTCTTCGAATCCGACCTGCTGTTCCGGCTCAACATCGCGCGCGCCGTCGTCCAGGATGTGCCGATCCCGTCGCGTTACGGCGAGGAGAACAGCAATTTGCGGGTGCTCCGGGTTCTGCCGACCTTTCTGTGGGGCCACCTTCGCAACTTCGTGAAGCGCTATTTCTACAGTTACATCGTGCGGGATTTCAGCGTCGCCACGGTGCATTCGATCGGCGGCGCCATCCTGTTCATTTTCGGTGTGACGTTCGGCGCCGTGACCTGGCTGCAAAGCGTCCGAACCGGACTCAATACGCCGGTCGGCACGGTGATGATTGCAGTGCTGCCGATCATTCTCGGCTTTCAATTGCTGCTGGCCGCGATCAGCTTCGACATCACCAGCGCCCCCAAACGGCCGCTGCGGCGAATCCTGTTCATTCCGCCCAAACGGCGCCTAACCGACGAGCAGCCTAATCTGCTTGAGTGGCGGCAGCGTCCTTGATTGCCGCTGAGCCCGATCGGGGCTGGTGGCGCCCGACCCTGATTACGGCGATCATCACAGCGGTCGTCGGGATCATCTCGTTCGCTTCGTTCCTGTGGGCCAGCACGGCCGCTCTGCCCGGCGACCCGGCCGTCTTTCGAGCGCGCATCGCGCATGGTTTCGCAGCTGGCGACTTGGTCGAAGACCCCTTTCAGGAAGGCTCGACCACGATCGGCAGTCACCAGTGGAACGACTGCCTGATCATCGTCATGGCGATGGATCAACGGGGCGACCCGGCCCGCCTCGCGCTGTCACCGATCCTGATGGATTTCGGCGCAACCCCCAGCGTCAGCAATAACCCGTGCGCAGTCCTGAGCGCGCTCAACCAGGGCGCGACGCCCAACGGCAATCTCTATTATTACGACAATTACCCGCATGGCGCGGTCGTCCTGCTGCGGCTTTTGCTGCCGTACCGCGAAATCGAACGGATCCGGGCGGACTATCGCAACCTTCTCAGCGGCTTGCTCGTCGCAAGTCTCGCATTGGTCATGGTCGGCCTCGCCAGCGGCCGAAACATGCGGGCGTTCGCGGCGATCGGCGTGACCAGCGTCGCACTGATGCGCTACTTCGGCCTCGAATCCTTTTCCCAGTCGCTCGGCCACGGGCCGGCCGATGCGGTCCTTGCCGCCTACACGCTGGCGCTCGCGGCGATGGCCTTCCGCCCGACCGGCCTCGGGCTCGCCGTCGTCGCAGCCGCCGTATGCGGTGCGCTGACCATGATCTTCGAACTGTTCACCGGGGGTGTCCCGCTCGGCCTGGCGATGGTCATCGGGCTGACCCCGTTGGTGGTCCGTCCGGCGGTTCGGCCGACGGTCGCGGCCGGCGCCTCGGCCGCCGCGTTCCTCGGCGCCGGCGCGATATTCTATTTGCTCAAAATGGTCGCGGTGGTGATGATCGCGGGCGGTGGCATCGCGGGCAATGCAGTGGCGGAAGCGTTCCGCCTAACGATCTTCGTCCCGAACGGCGTGCTCAAGGATGGCACCGGCTTCGCAGTCGCCATCCGGGAGACGTTCCATTCGGTCGATACGCTGACCGGCGGCATGGGCCTGATGTCCGCCGCGACCATCGTCATCGGGCTTGCTGCCGGCGCTTACGGGTTTGTCCAGGTGAGGCGCAACGAACCGTCAGCGGCCGTCCGCAGCCAGGCGCTGATGCTTGCCCTGTCGCTTATCATTCCACCCTTGTGGTGCGTCTTTTTCCTGAACCTGATGATCAACCACGCCTGGTTCACCGACCGCATCTTCGTATGGCTGATCGCAGGCGGTTTCAGCCTGTTCTTCCTGAGCCTGCTGTCACCGGGAGCCCCGCGTCCGCACCGCGATTAGTTCGGTTAGAGGCAAACTGCGCGCGCGGGCGCGCGCTACCGCGACGAGGTTGAAGTCCATCTCGGCGCGCTCGATGCGCCCGACCAGCTCTTGCCGACCTATGAATGCTGGACCGATCGGCGCGAATCCTGGCTACCGCCGTTGCCGCTTGCCCGGCACTATGAACGCGACCGCGTAGGGACGGGACGGTCCGAGGAATAAGCGTGGGCCGCTGGCCATCGCCCTCCGCTCGTCGCAGCGGCGGAACGTCTGGCGGTGGAATCCGCGCGCTTCATTCCCTGCGCGGCCGAAGCGACTACAAGCGCCGCGATCCCCCCGGATTCGGGCCCGCCAGGAGTTTGCATCGCACAATGGCCCTGCCGCGCTTTCTGAACTTTGCCTCGCGCGCAATCGCGATCGACCTCGGCACCGCCAACACGGTGGTCTATCTCGCCGGGCGCGGGATCGTCATCAACGAGCCGTCGGTGGTCGCGATGGAGACCAATTCGGGCGTGCGACGGGTGCGCGCGGTCGGCGCCGATGCCAAATTGATGATGGGCAAGACACCCGACAACATCAAAACCATCCGCCCGTTGCGCAGCGGGGTCATCGCCGACCTCGA
>JBDTRT010000077.1:0-4351 GCA_039931595.1 Sphingomicrobium sp. | reverse complement strand
GGCTGAGGTGAGGCGGGCGCCTAGCATGGGGCCCGCCGGTCCGGCAAGGGCTTGAAGTGCCGTGCCGGCAAGGGCTTGAGGCGCCGCGCCGGCTGTGGCTTGTGACCGGGCCGCTGGCCGCGCATATGGGCGCTCAACACGGTCATTGGCAGCGGAGCGAAACCAGCGTGGCGACCCTTGGTATGAGCGAAGCCGAGCGCGAAGCGATCGCGCGCCTCGAGCGTGACGTCATCGAACCGTCGATGACCGCGCTGGTCATCCTCGAATTCTGCACCCAGCCGTCGCCGGTGCTCGAGAAACTGGTCGCCGAGCACGCCGCCAAGGGGGTCAAGCTGGTCCGGCTCGATGTCGCCAAGGACCGGCTGATCGCGGCCCAGTTCCGGGTCCAGGCGGTGCCGACGGTCTATGCTTTCTACCAAGGCCAGCCGGTCGCCGACATCACCAGCTACCGCACCGAGGCCCAGCTCAAGGCGGTGTTCGACCAATTGCTGACCCAGTTGAAGATCGGCGCCGGTGACGCCGCCGACCAGCAGGCCGAGATCGAGCCGCTGATGGCGATGGGCGAGCAGATCCTGGCCGACGGCGACGGGCCGCGGGCGGTGTCGGTGTTCCGCCAGATCTTCGACATGGCGCCAGATAATCCCGAGGTCGCCGGAGCGCTCGGCCGGGCGCTGGTTGCGGCGGAAGAGTATGACGAAGCCGACCTCCTGCTTGGCTCGCTGCCGCCGCAGGTGGCCGACAAGCCGGCGGTGGCGCGGGCCCGCGCGGCGCTCGAGCTGGCAAGAGCGGTGCCGACCGCCGACACCGCGGCGATCGAGGCGCGGATCGCCGCCAACCCGGACGACGATGACGCGCGGTTCGAGCTGGCCGGCGCCAGGGCCGCGGCGGGCGAGCGCGACGCCGCCGCCGATGCGCTGCTCGAGATCGTCGCCCGCGACCCCGACTGGAACGAGGGCGCGGCGCGCAAGCGGTTCCTGCAATTGCTCGAAGCGCAGGGTTTGGCCGATCCGTGGACTCGCGACCAGCGGCGGCGGCTGTCGGCGCTGCTCTTCACATGACCGGGACTGCGCGTCGATGAGGCCGGTCGCGCAATGACCGGTGCTGCCCGAAAGAAGGCGCTGCCGACGCGAGTGCCGATCTTTCCGCTGGCCGGTGCGATCCTGTTTCCGCGCTCGCAACTGCCGCTGCACATCTTCGAGCCGCGCTATCGCGACATGGTTCGCGACGCGATCGACGGGCCCGGCCAGATCGGCATGGTCCAGCCGCTGACGATGGCCGACGGCAGCCCGCCGCTTTACGGGGTCGGCTGCGTCGGCGAAATCGTCGGGGTCGAGGAACTCGAGGATGGCCGCTACAATATCGTCCTCAACGGCGCCAACCGCTTCCGCATCGTCGCCGAGGCCGAGGAGCTTGGAACGCCGTACCGCCAGGCCGACGTCGACCTCAGCGCGTTCGACGACAGCGAGCCGCCGCCGCTGCCGCTGGCCCTGCGTTCGGAAGTCGAGCGCGAAGCGCGGCGGCTGGGCGACGTGCTCGGGCTGGCGGTCGACTGGGCCGCGGTCGGTCGGCTCGACGACGAGATGCTGGTCAACGCCATCGCCCAGGTCGCGCCGTTCGACATCGGCGCCAAGCAGGCGCTGCTCGAGGCCGAATCGCTCGACGGCCGGGCCGATTTGCTGACGCAACTGATGCAGTTCCAGCGCATGGCGGCGAGCGCCGGCGCGGATATCGAACCGACCCTTCAATAGGCTAGATCGGCAGGCCCTGGAGCAGCAAAGGCAAGTCCCCGCTGGTGCCGCGCGCTTCGGACATCAACTGGTTCTTGAGCGGTTGGACGCGGTCGATGACGCCCATGCCGAAGCGCCGCACGGCCGACGCGGCGGCGCCGGGAATGCCGTAGATCCGGGTCAGCCCGTCGGTCGCCATCGCCACCATCAGGCTGTCGAGCGAGCGCCAGCGCTGGTAGCGGTCGAGCAATTGGCGATCGCCGAGGTCGAGGCCGAGCCGGGCGCCGTCGACCAGCACCTGAGGCAGCGCCGCGGCGTCGCGAAAGCCGAGGTTGAGGCCCTGGCCGGCGATCGGGTGGATCGCGTGGGCAGCATCGCCGAGCAATGCCAGGCGCTCGGCGGTGATCCGGGCGGCATGGTGGAAACTCAAGGGATAAGTCGAACGGGGCGCGGCCAGCGTGACTTCGCCGAGCACGCCACCCATCGCCGCTTGCGCTTCGGCGGCGAAATCCTGGTCGGACAGCGACAGCCAGCCGGGCGCATCGGCGGCCGGGACCGACCACACGATCGCCGAGCGGTGGCCGGCTGGGTCGTCGGTCATCGGCAGCAGGGCGAACGGGCCGCCGGGATAGAAGATTTCGTAGGCGACTTCACCGTGGGGGCGCTCGTGGCGCAGGGTCGAGACGATTGCCGAATGACCGTAGCGCCAGCGCGCAACGCGAATTCCGGCGGCCTCGCGGGTCAATGAATTGCGCCCGTCGGCGGCGACCAGCAGCGGCGCGCTGAGCGTGCGGCCGTCGGCCAGATCGACTCGCACGCCATCGCAATTGCGCTCGACCAGCGTCACCTTGGACTTCCACAGCAGCCACAGATTGGCGCCGCTTTCGGCGCGGTCGTGCAAGGCGGCGCGCAAATGGCGGTTCTCGTGCATCCAGCCCAACGGCTCGTCGTCGCTGCCCGGATCGAAGCACAGCCCGCCCGGGGCGAGCCCGTCGGCGACCTGGATGCGGCGGATCGGGCCGCCCGGTTCGGGCAGGAAATCGGCCACGCCGATGGTTTGCAGCATGCGCATCGAGCTTGACGAAACGGCGCTGGTGCGGCCGTCGAACGCTGCCTGGTTGCGCCCGGCCGGGTCGGACGGATCGACGATGATCGCCGACAGCCCGCTTGAGTCGAGCGCGGCGGCGAGCGCCAGCCCGACCATCCCTCCGCCGAAGATGATGACGTCGGTGCGATCCATGACTGTGTCCGTAACGCCACGACGCCAAGAAGGCCACGCTTGACCGGCGAGTCCACGGCGAGGCATTCTGCGGCAAGGCATTTTCGACGCGCAACACGATTGGGGTGGACGATGGCGACCGCTGCGGCGCGGGCAAGGAAGCGGGACCTGGGACCCGATTGGCGCGAGGCGCTGAGCGCTTCGCTCAAGCGGCTCGCGCTGCGCTGCTGGGGTGCGTTGCTGGTCGGCGTCAGCATCGCGGCGGCACTGGCCTTGGCGACGCACAGCTCGACCGATCCTAGCTTCACCACCGCCGCCGGCGGCCCGCCGACCAACTGGCTGGGCAGCACCGGCGCCTATGCCAGCGACGCCCTGCTGCTGTTTTTCGGAATGGGCGCGGTGCTGTTCCTGCCGGTCATCGCGATTGCCGGCATGCGCATGATCCGGCTCGAGCCGTCGGGACGGATCGGCCGCGGCCTGCTGATCGCCGCAATCGGCGCGGTGCTGGTCGGGATTGCCTTGAGCCTGCTCAGCGGGTCGGCGGTTTCGGGCCTGCCCAGCGGCTGGGGCGGAATGCCCGCGCTGGCGGCCGCCCACGGGGTCGAATTTGCCGTCGGGCAGGTCCGCAATCCGGCGGTCGAGGGGCCGCTGCAGCTGACCTTGCTCTTGCTGTTCGCGGTCGGCGGCCTGGCGCTGGGCTATTTCTCGATGGCCCTGCTGGCCGACGAAAAAGCATGGCTGGCGGAGCTGCTGCGCCGCAATCCGCGTCCGCGGGTCGCTGCTCCGCGCCGCACCGAGAGCGTTCGCGAAGAAATTTCCGCCGCACCGCCGCGCTCGCGCCCGGCGGTCGCCGTGACCGAGCCCGCACCGGCGATGACGTCGGCGTCGCGCGGCGCGGCGGTGCGCCGGGCCAATGCCCGCCAGGCCAGCCTGGCGTTCGGCGGCACCTACGCCTTGCCGACGATCGACCTGCTGACCCCGCCGCCGCAGAGTGGGCGGACGCAGATCGACCGCGCCGGGCTCGAGCGCAATGCGCGCCTTCTCGAATCGGTGCTCGAGGATTTCCACGTCCGCGGCGACATCGTCGAGGTCCGCCCGGGGCCGGTGGTGACGATGTACGAACTGGAGCCGGCCAGCGGCATCAAGGCCAGCCGGGTGATCCAGCTGGCCGACGACATCGCCCGCAACATGTCGGCATTGTCGGCGCGGGTCGCGACCATCCCCGGGCGCAGCGTGATCGGCATCGAACTGCCCAATCCCAAGCGCGAAGCGGTCACTCTGTCCGAACTGATCGGCAGCCAGGCGTTCGAGGACCAGAACATGGCGCTGCCGCTGATCCTCGGCAAGAATATCGCCGGCGACCCGGTCATCGCCGATTTGGCGCCGATGCCGCATTTGCTGGTCG
>JBDTRT010000076.1:0-15907 GCA_039931595.1 Sphingomicrobium sp. | reverse complement strand
CTGCTGATCGTCTTCCGGACGGTCAAGACGATGTTGAACGGGTTCGGCTCGCGCTGAGCGGCGCGGTTTCGCGCATCCCCAGGAACAGCGGCAGCACGCACAGGCCAACCAGCGCGATCATCGCCCCTGGCGCCATCGTCCAGCCGGTCCGCTCGACCAGATATTGCGCCAGCCACGGCGTTAGCCCGCCGAAGATGGCGGTGGCGCCGGTCGCGCCCAGCGCCAGCCCGGTAACTCGCCCTTCGCCGGGGAACTGCTCGGCGGTGGCGACCGCGCCGACCGCGCTGACCCCGCCGGCGAGCGCCGCAAGCACCAGCGCGCCGAGCAGCGCCGAGGCGTGCGAGCCGCTCGCCATCAGCGCGAACATGGTGATCGGCAGGACCACGTTGGCCAGCGCCAGCAGCGCCAGCACTGGCTTGCGCCCGATCCGGTCGGACAACAGGCCGATCCCAGGCGTGACCAGGATGACCATCGCTGCGGCGGCGGTCGATAGCCACAGCGAGGTGCTTTCGGTGAGCGCGCCGGCCGAAGTCAGGAACGCGGGCACGTAGGTGATGCCGACATAATAAGTGATCGACCCCAGAGCCGAGATCGCGAACGCCCGGGCGATCCCGCCGCGGTGGTTGGCAAGGCTGTGGCGCAAGGGATTGTCGGGCACCGTGCCGGCGGCCTTCTGCTGGTGGAATTCGGGCGATTCCTCCATCGCCGAGCGCGCGATCCAGACACTGCCGGCCAGCGCCGCGCCGACCACGAACGGGATCCGCCAGCCCCAGCTGGCAAGGTCGGCTTCGCTCATCGCAGCGACCGTCAGGGCCGACACGCCGACCGCCAGCAGCGCCCCGATCTCGCTTGCCGCCGAGGCGAGCGAGGCGACCAGCCCGCGGCGGTGCGCCGGGGCGCCTTCGAGCAGGTAAGCGACCACTCCGGTATATTCGCCGCCGACCGAGAAGCCCATCACGCAGCGCAGCAGGAACAATCCCCAGCCGGCCGCGGCGCCGACCTGGGCGTGGGTCGGCAGGAGCGCGGTGGCGAGCATCGCCACAGTCATCACCGCCACCGAGATCAGCAGCATGTGGCGGCGCCCGTAACGGTCGCCGATGTGTCCGAAGAAAACCGCGCCCAGCGGCCGCATCAGATAGGCGATCGCGAACCCGCCGAGCGTGGTCAGCAGCGCGCCCGAACCGCCGCCGAAAAACACCCGCGCGAGGACCGTCGAGAAATACAGATAAAGCGTGAAATCATACCATTCGACCACTGTCGAGAACGCCGCGATGACGAGCGAGGTGCGGGAGATTGAGCGAGTTGACGTCATCGGCCCGTCCTCTAGCGGCGAATTTGGCTTTGGCCACGCTCCTGTTTCCGGGCCGTTCGACATTCCCGCGGAGGTAGGCTTACGGGCACCTGATCCCGCTGAACGCCGGCGAAGGCTTGAGCGAGGCCCGCTGGTCGGGAAACGCGAACGGCCTGGCGAATGCCAATGCAGCGCTGCCGCCGGTCGTACGTTCTGACTTCATCGTTCACCAAGGGAGCCTGAAATGCCACGCAAACTCAATATTTTCGCAACCGCCGTGACCGTCGCCTTCGCCGCTTCCATTCCGGCCGAGTCCGCGGCGACGCAAACTGCGCCGACCACCGACGCCCAGGTGACCACGACAACCACCCAAAGCAGCACGACCCAGACCCAGGCACCAGCGGAGCCGACACCCGGCACCGCCGAGATGGCAGTGCCGGCGACCACACAAACCACGACGACGACCACGACCGAACAGACGACGACCGCTCCTGCCGAGGCCGGCGCTGTAGCCCTGGCGACGGTGGCCGACATCAAGGCCGGCGCGTCGGTCTATGACGAAAGCGGCGCGCTGGTCGGCAAGGTCGACTCGGCCACTGCCGATGGCGCCGTCGTTAACACCGGCAAGGTGCGCGCGCAGATCCAGCTGTCGGCGTTCGCCAAGAACGACAAGGGCCTGGTAATCAGCGCGACCAAGGCCGAACTAGACGCGCAGGCGAAGGCGGCGAAGCCCAAGACTTAAGCCCCGTCGCGTCAGGCGGCGAGGCGCTCGAGTTGTTCGCTGGCTTCGAGCCAGCGCGCTTCGGCGGCGCGCAGTTGTTCGACTAGGGCGGCGCGGCGCTGGCCGAGCTCGCTCTGCATCCGGGCGCTGGCGGCTGCGGCCAGCTCCTGGTCGAGGGCCGAGCATTCGGCGGCGAGGCGGGCGCTGGCGGCTTCGGCTTCGGCGGCGGCTTTCTTGAGCGCACGAGCGTCGTCGCGGGCCTGGCCGGTGAGCTTTTTGGGCTTGGCCCTGGCCTTGTCCTTGCCCGCTGCCTTGGGCTGGTTCCGGCCGAGCACGAAGTCGATATAATCCTCGATGCTGCCGGGATAATCCTTGGCGCCGCCATGATCGACCAGGACCAGCCGGTCGGCGGTCAATTCGACCATGTGGCGGTCGTGGCTGATCAGCAGGACCGCTCCGTCATAGCCATTCAGGGCCTGGACCAGGGCCTCGCGGGCGTCGACGTCCAAGTGATTGGTCGGCTCGTCGAGGATCAGCAGATGCGGCGCGTCGCGGGTGATCAGCGCCAGCGCGAGGCGGGCGCGCTCGCCGCCGGACAATTTGCCGACCAGCGTCGTCGCCTTGTCGCCGGAGAAGCCGAAGCGGCCGAGCTGGGCGCGGACCGCGGCCGGGGTCTTGCCGGTCATGGCCCGGGTCATATGCTCGAGAGGACTGTCGTCGCCCGACAATTCCTCGACCTGATATTGGGTGAAATAGCCGACCTTCATCTTGCCCGAAGCGTGGACTTCGCCGGCCATCGGCGCCAGCTGGGCGGCGAGCAGTCGGGCGAGCGTGGTCTTGCCGTTACCGTTGCGGCCGAGCAGCGCGATGCGGTCGTCGGGGTCGATTCGAAGGTTGAGCCGCTGCAGCACCGGCGTATCGGCGGCATAGCCGACAGCGGCCATGTCGAGCGTGATCAGCGGCGGCTTCAATTCGGTCGGGGAGGGGAAGTCGAAGCTCAGGCTGGGATCGTCGGCGAGCGCCGCGATCGGCTGCATCTTGGCGAGCATCTTGGCGCGCGACTGGGCCTGCTTGGCGGTCGAGGCGCGGGCGCTGTTGCGGGCGATGTAATCCTGCAGGCGGGCGCGCTGGGCATTCTGCGACGCCTGGGCAGCGGCGATCTGCGCGACGCGCTCGGCGCGCTGCTTCTCGAACCCGTCGTAATTGCCGGTGTAGAGGCTGATCTTGCCGCGCTCGAGGTGGAGGATGGTGTCGACGACATTGTTGAGCAGGTCGCGCTCGTGGCTGATCACGACCAGGGTGCCGGCATAATCCTTGAGGAAATTCTCGAGCCACAGGGTCGCTTCGAGGTCGAGGTGGTTGGAGGGCTCGTCGAGCAGCAGCACGTCGGGCTGCGAGAACAGCAAAGCGGCGAGGGCGACGCGCATCTTCCATCCGCCCGAGAAGCTGTCGAGCGGCTGGCTCTGCATCGCCTCGTCAAAGCCGAGGCCGAGCAGGATCCGCGCGGCGCGGGCGTCGGCGGCATAAGCGTCGATCGCGATCAGCCGGTCGTGGAGATCACCGAGGCGGTGCGGGTCGTGGCAATGCTCCGCCTCGGCGAGCAGCGCGGCGCGCTCAAGGTCGGCGGCAAGCACGGTTTCGAACGGGGTCGCGGTGCCCGACGGCGCGTCCTGCGCGATGTACCCCAAGCGGGTGCGGCGCGGCATGGCAATGTCGCCCTCGTCGGGCTCCAACTGGCCGATGATGACCTTCAACAGGGTCGACTTGCCGGCACCGTTGCGGCCGATCAGCCCGACCCGGGCGCCGGGCGGAATCGCCGCCGTGGCGCGGTCGAGGATCGTACGCCCGCCAAGGCGCACCGTGATTCCGGAGATGGTCAGCATGGCCTGCGCCTAGCAGCGAATTGCGGCGGAGGCGAGGCGGCGTTCGCTTGTGTCCCATCCTTCAGCGGATGGCACAATGCTATGACGCGGCTAGGCGGTCGGCCGAGGGGTCCGAATGCTTGGCGCCTCGGTTCACATCAGGTTGAGCAGGAACAGGGTCAGATTGTCCTAGTCACTGAGCTGTGTCGGGTAGAAGACTGGGCAGCGTGCTGGATGCCTGATAACTCCCTCCAATCATGGGGGAAATCGGCCATGGCCGAATATAAGCTCTATTGCCTGGACGGGGCGCGGAAGGTCGCTCGACCGCCGGTCGTTTTCAAAGCGCCGGATGATGACAGCGCCCGCTTGAAAGCAGAAGGCCAGCGGAACGGCGCGCATTGCGAATTGTGGCAGGGAACACGGTTGGTCGCGAGGATCTTGGAAGGCGACTAGCGCGGGCGACTGTCCTGTGCCCGGCCTGGTGGGCGAGGCGACCCTTGCCTCGGAGACGATACCGTCCCGCTGGTCGCCGCCGCAACTCCGCTCAACAAGCGCCACATCGTGGTCCACGGACTGTCCGTTGGGGCTGTCGGCGCGGGCACTCCGGGTGAAGTCAACGGGCAGGCGGGATACAAGACCGTGCTTCCGGTCCTGTGTGGCGAGATCATGAACGGCGCCAACGACAACGCGATGAAGTTTCGAAAGAGATAATCGCGCCAAAGTCAGTCGGCTCGGCGTGATGAACGCCGGGCCGCTGTGATGCCTTGCGGACAGTTACTGGCGGCCCAGCTCGCGGCGGACGATTAGGGGGCTTCGGCCGAGCACCGCCTGGAAGCAGCGGTTCATATGGCCCTGGTCGCAAAAGCCGGCGGCGAGCGCGACCTGCGCCAGGGGCATCGGGGTGTGCCGGAGCGAGGCTGCCGCGGCCTCGACCTTGCGCCGCCGCGTGGCCTCGGCGAGCCCTTCGCCGGTGGCGCTGCGATAGGCCCGCGCCAGATAGGCCGGGTGCAGGTCGAGCAGCCGGGCGATCGCTTTGGTATCGAACGGCGCGTCGTAGCCGACCTGATCGCGCAAATGGTCGAGCCACGGCGGCACCCACGGCCGTTCCGCGGTCAAAGCGGCATCGAGGAAGGCGACGGTCGCGCGGCCGATCGCGGCATCGCCGGCCGCGGCCGAAGCGAGCACCGCCGCAAGCCGGCGCGAGGCGGCGCCGACCGCACCGCCGTTCCACACGCACGACCGGTCGAGTGGTCGAGCAAAGCCGTGCAGGCGGAGCCACGCCGGGTCGAATTCGATAGTCAGCGTCTCGAGCCCCCTGGCGCCGACAATGTCGGCGTGGGCGCGGCCGGGCGGGTGGAAGGTCGCGCTCGGCCCGGCCAAGTCGATCTCGCCGCCATCGTAGGTTTCGCGATAATCGCCCATCGTGAACAGGCCGATGTAAGCCCAGTCGTGGCGGTGCTCGGCGATCTGCTGCGCCTGCGGATGGATGACCCTAAGCACGCGCGCGCCCGGCATCCGCCGAAGCTCGAATTCCATGCCGTGGAACGCGGCGCCGGGCTTCACCTTCGAAACGTCCAATACTGCATGCCGTCGCAACGCTAGATTTGTCACCTGCCGGTGTAAAGGAGGGGATCGAATGGGCGTCCGGACCGCGTTGCTTGTGGCTGGCCTGTGGTGTTCGGCGCCGGCGCTGGGCGCGCCCTTCTCGCAAGCGCGGGCGGCCTATGATCTGAACCACGTCGCCGAGGCCGAGACGCTCTATGCCGCGGTCATCGCCGATCCGGCCGCGTCGCCGGTCGACAAAGCGGCGTCGGAGCGCGAGCTGGGCCGGATTGCGTGGCTGGTCGATGGCGATCCGGCGCGCTCGCTCGGCCACCTCGATGCGGCGCTCAAGCTGGGCGACAAGCCGTGCGACAGCGCCGACCTCAAGGCGCGCTTCCTGCGCGAGTCCGGCCGGTTGGACGAGGCGATCCGCACTTCGGCGGCGCTGCTCGCGGCTTGCCCCGATCCAGCGCTGCGCGACCCGATCCGGACCTCGCTGATCGGCGCCCGGCTCGACCTCGCCGCGCGCGATCCGGCCAAGCGCGATGCGCTGATCGCGGCGGCCAAGGCGGACGCGCTGCAGTTCACGCCGGACGCCGACGTCGAAGCGGCGCGGATGCGGCTGGAAACGGCGCTGCTGACCGACAATGCCGCGGCCACGCTGGCGGCGTGGAAGGACTATTTCTGGCTGACCGAGAGCGATGCGCCGCAAGCGCTCGAACAAGCCGGAGTGAGCGCGATCTTCAACCGCGGACTGCGCTCCAACGCCACCGTCGACGACCGGCTGAAGCTCGCCGAACTGCTCATGCGAGCCGGCTTCTCGCGGCCCTCGCAGAGCTTTGCGGCGCGCCATGGCCTGGCGGCAGCTTCGGGGGGATCGCCGGTGTGGAAACGCCTCGACGCCTATTGGCGCGAGCGCGAAAAACTCGAGGCGACGCTGCTCGGGATCAACCGCGGCCTCGCTCGCGGCCACGGCGACCAGGGCCGGACCGAGGCCGCCGTCAAGGCCTTCACCAGCGCCTTGATGAGCGCCGCCGGAGCGACCGGCGACCCCAAGGCGGCCTTGCGCCAATATTACGGGCTGGTCGGCACGGTCGGCGAAACCAACGGCTATCCGAGCATGCACGGCGGCCATGTCATCGAGGATCACGCCGACCGCGTCACCCAATATGGCAAAAGCGCCGAGATCCACTTCATCGCGATCGACAATATGATCTCCAACGGCTTCACCTCGTGGCTGTGGGACGGGTCGGCGGCGGTCGGCGGGTGGACCGCCGACGGGGTTATCGTCCACATCCGTCCGGGCTATGTGCAGTCGCCGCTGGGCGGCTTCCGCCTGACCCAGGACAGCGCCGCGCGGCGGCAATTGATCGCGCGCGAAAAGCAGCTTGCGAGCGAGGATCTGGCCAAGCTCAAGACGCGGCCGGTGGCGACCCTCGACGGGCTTAACGCGCGCCTCCAGCTGCAACTGGTCGACCGCATCGCCGCGGTGGCGCGGACCAAATCGAGCGACGAAGCGTCGTTTCGCCGCGCCTTCCTCGCCGAATATAGCCGGGCCAATCTCGACCAGTCGATCCGCAAGCACGAAGGCCGCCACGCGATCGACGAAGCGCTGGGCCTCAAGGTCGAGCAGGCGGTGCTCGAATATCAGGCCAAGCTGTCCGAGCTGGCGCTGACCGATTACCCGCGCATGGCGCTGCGCAACATGGACCGCAGCCTCGAAGGCGACGGTCCACATGACCGCGCCGGGGCGAGGATCTTCGACCAGTTGCGGCAATGGATCGAACGCCATCCGGACCAGGTCATGGGCTACGATCCGGCGCTTCCGGCGCTGGTTCAGCTCGACAAGCTCAGCGACAACCAGATCAGCGAGATCGCGCGCGCGCTCGATCCGCTGGCCCAGGGCAAGCCGACCCCGCCGAAGCTCTAGGGGCCGTTGCAAAGGGATGTGACGGCGCTGCGGGCGTGGTGAAAGGTCCCAATGTTCGCACTGGCGAGCGCTGTTTACGCCGGTGTGTCGGTGATCGCGTCGAGGATTGCGGGGAAGGCGGCGAGGGCCTCGGCCTGAGGGTCGGCGTCGCCGCGCTGTTCCCACGGCATGGCGAAGCGCTTCGGATCGAGCCGGGCGAGCAGCCACATCAACATCTTGTCGTTGGGCACGCGGCGCTCGGCGACCAGCTCGCCATCGCGATAAACGTGCTCGAGCCGGCCGTTGAGCGCGCGATCGAAGGCGATCGCCGACAGCCGCCCGACCGACAGCCGCTGCGCCATGTCCCAGCCGCGGGCAAAGGCCGGGGAGCGGGCTCGCAGGCGACAGGCGCCGCGCGCCGACAGCCGCGCCGAGGCGCAGGCGAGATGGACCGAGCCGGTTTCGGCGAGATGGTTGAGGAACAGGCGCTGGCGATCGGCGCTCCACCCGGCCAGGCGGTTGCGGCTGTCGTCGAGCGGGACGCCGTCGAACGGGGTGGCGGGGATTGGCGCCTGGTCGGGCGCGCTTTCCTGCGCTGACCCGGGAACGGCGGGAGCAGGGGCGAGCAGGTCGGTCGGCCAGGCGTCCTGCTGCTCGGTCACCGGCACCAGCGACAGCAGCGGCCCTCCACCCTCGTCGGCGCTCTCGGCGACCGCGGCGATCCGCTTGCGCGCGGCCGACCAGGCGTCGAACTCCTCAAGCGTCATTTCCCGTCCGCTACTGCGCGCCATGAACCATTTCCTAATGTTGAGAGTGGCACAGTATGAACCAAATGGGTGGGTGTAGGAAAGTGTTTTTGATCGGGCCTTAAGTCCGCTTTCGACCCATTGCGGACATTAGGCTTATGTCAGCTTGAGGCCAAAGTCAGCCGTGCCTCTGGGCTCAGTCGGCGCTAACGCCGCTGGCTTCATCGACAGCGCGCAACGGTGCCAGATAGAACCATTCAAAGGCTAGGATAACGGCAATTCCGAAAAGTCCGATCATAGTAATAAGCGGATCGGACCGCACTTTGACGGCCACGAATGCCGCCAAAGCCGTGGCATCGAGCACGATAGCGGTTATTAAAACGGGAACCCTCGCGCCGACGTCCCGGCGTAAGTGCCGCAGGACGCCCCAATGGACGATGATGTCCATCAGGAGGTAGAAGATCGCACCCAATGCGGCGATGCGACCTAAATCGAACAGCGCCGCCAATAGGGCAGCACAAACGGCTGTGTAGACGAGCAGGTGCTGATGAATGTCGCCCGGCATGCCGAGGTGGCTGTGAGGAATAAGCTTCATTTCTGTCAGCATTGTCAGCATGCGTGAAACAGCGAACATGCTCGCTAGAATGCCGGATGTTGTGGCAATGATCGCAATGCCAACGGTGAACCATACTCCGTAATCGCCAAGGGCCGGCCGACTAGCCTCGGCGAGCGAATAGTCGCGTGCTCCCACTATCTCAGGAATGGTGAGAGCTGAGCTTACCGCCACACAGACTGCCATGTAGACGAGAAGACAGATCACCAGAGAAATCATGATCGCGCGTCCGACGTTACGTTCGGGATGGACCACTTCAGCCCCGCTGTTGGTGATCGTGGTGAAACCCTTGTAAGCGAGAATTGCGAGCGCAGTTCCGGCCACAAAATTATCGAGGTGCGTGGTCCGAGCGGCGCCAGCCGCTGTCAAATCGAAGCCTGTCGCCCACAAGGCAGTCGCGGCGAACAACAGGATGCCCCCTATCTTGATAGCGGCCGTAAACTTCGACAGTGCGCCGATCACCTTGTTACCTGCAATATTGACTAGGAAAGCGAAGACAACCAACCCGACGGCGAGGAGTGGAACTGCAATGCCACCCTCGGTGCCGAACAACTGCAAAGTGTAATTGGCGAACGTACGGGCCACCAGGCTTTCGTTGATGATCATCGACAAGGCCATCAGCAAGGCAGCTGCGGCCGTCACCGTGCCCTTCCCGTAAGCCCGTTCCAGCACCATCGCTATGCCGCCTGCCGAGGGGTATTTGTTGCAAACCTTTATGTAGCTGTAGGCGCTGAACCCGCTGACGATGGCAGCGACAAAGAAAGCGATCGGAAACCAAGATCCGGCTAGCTCGGCTACCTGTCCGGTCAGGGCAAAAATTCCAGCACCGATCATCACACCGGTGCCCATTGCAACCGAGCCAGCGAGCGTCAGGCTGTTCTTTTCGTAAACCGGTTCTTCCACGCCCGGGAACTAGCTGCCGGCGCGGACTGAAGGCAACACAAGTATGCGATTTCCCGTGGCGCTAACGTTCGCTTTCCAACCATTGCGGTCACTACGCAATTTGCGGACAACACTCATCTTTAGCTGGAGCTTTCACGATGACTGTGACCAGGATCGTTGCCAATCTCACCGCGCCGGACCCGATTGGCTTGGCAAAGTTTTACGAGGACGTGTTTGAGCTCGACCTACCTTTTGACATGGGCTGGATCGCGTTTCTGAGCAGAGACGCAACTCAGAAGATTGAGTTGCACGCCGCCTCTCATGGAGGCGCTGGAACAGAATTACCGGTAATCTCAATCGGCGTAGACGACCTCGATGCCACCGAGGCGGCCGTTCGCGCGGCAGGGGCACAAGTGGTGTACGGGCCAGCTACGGAACCTTGGGGACTTCGCCGTTTCTTTTTCCGCGATCCGGCCGGCAACCTGGTGAACGTTGTCGACAGCTGAAAAGCCGTTCGCTCGCGGGATTATCCAGACGAGAGCCGCTAGCGTCCGCTTTCGACCCATTGCGGACATTAGCAGTCCGCTCATAGCCTGACCTTATAGGTCCGGGCGCTGGCGCAAGTTCCTTCGACTGGGCCAGTTTCTTGGGGAAGAAGGTGCTGCGCCACGGCGCGTAGCTCCAGCCACCGATGTCAATGCGAATGTCCTCCATCGGCAGTGCATTTGACGCGCCGGGCAGGGCGCGTACGCCCCGCCCAGTTCGCAACCGTGCTTACTTCAAGAGGATTTCCTGCAACTGCATGGAATCGCCGATGTGGCGGAATTTCGCGCGCTCCGCGCTCTCGGCCGATTGACGCGTGTCGTCGGTCGTCATGACCTTTTTATATTCGGCGTCGCGCGCTTCGCTTTCTGCGACGGTCGGGACATGATCGTAGATGTTGACCAGGTAGATGTCCGGTTCCCCGGCGCGCTTATAATTGTTCGCCAGGATGTGATATCCGGAGATATAGCCTTTTGACTTGGCCCACTCCTGCTGCTTGCGCCATTTGGTCGTCAGGAATTGGACGTAGTCGCCGGCATGGCCATCGTCGATCGAGACTGCGGTGACGTCCCAATATTGGCCGGACTTCACGGGATAATCCTGTGCGGCTGCGGGAAGGGCGAACGACAAGGTCGCCGCGCAAAGCACGACTGCAACGAACTTCTTCATGGGTGTATTCCCCCGGACGAAATGCACTGCAACGACGGACTTGCCGATGCTGGCGCGGAAGCGGCGTCGCCTGACAAGGCGACCATATTGATAGCGCCGTGTCGAGCTAGCGCCGTTCCAACTCGGGTAAAGCATGGAAAACTGAGAACAACTAGTGTAAAATTAACGCAACGCATCGGCAGTCCGCGCCTTACGACAGTAGTTTTCGGGCGTAACCAAGCCATGCTCGCAACAACCTTCCGCCGATCGAATGTCCGCTTTCCACCCATTGCCGACATTTCATCCGTGCCATAGCCTGCAACAATGGGAAAACGGCGCCAAGCACTGATAATAGCCGGTTCGGTGGGCTGGATTATTCCACTGTGCATCGCGTTTAGCATCGGCCGTGACTTTCTTTGGCTGACGTTTCAGATTGCGCAGGGCGATACGTCGCCGCCATCCTGGCATGCATTCGACCTGGTGCCGATGCTCTTCTATGGGTCGATGGCGTGGCTAGCCGTCGCGATCACAAGTTGGACGCTTTTCCTAACCCGTCGGACCTAATGTCCGCTTTCCACCCTAACGGGACATTAGAACTTCCGCTCTGCCAGCGAGCAACTGCCAGTCATCTGGACGCCCTTCATTGACGGAAGAAGGGCGATAGAAACCAGAGACAGGTCCACTCGGCTAATCGCCGTCCTGTAGATCGGGCTGGTCCATGTCACCGTATCCCGAGTGAACGTCGCGGCGCGCATCTTGGAGATACCTCCTGAAGTGACGTCTGCGCGTCCGCTGTTCGGATAGAGGGTAACGCTGACGGGACCGTTATTGACGGTGCAAGCCAAAAGGATCGGGGGTTCCACAGGCGGCGGCGCTGGTGCGGGGTCGGGGTCGCGCGACATTGCCTCCGCGATCTCTTTCTCCGCGCGCTTCACCTTTCGACGCTCGCGGTCAGCCGCGATGGCGGTGCCGAGGTTCTGCATCGACTGATTCATGTTCTGCTGGTTTTGCTGATTGATCCGTTGTTGCTGCTGATTGTACGCGTTCCAGTCAACGCCGGGATTGCTTTGCGTAGTGGAATTACAGTTGAGGGTGCTCCCAATTACGCTGCAGTTCGTCGTGCTGTTTTGGGTTTGTGCGGTGCCCTCGCTTGTGATTGCTAAAAGCGTGGCGCCGATCAGCATCTTCCGCATGTGGGTTCCCTGTCAACGATTGCTTCTAGTAACGAATTCAGCGTCTCCTTGCCACCCGACGCGGAAATGAGCGCGCGGCAGGAAGTCGTTCGTGAAATGCTTGGCTTAGTCCGCTCGATTGCCCCTGACCCTCTCCCGCTGCTTCGCGGGGCGAGGGGCTCGCCGTTTACACTCTGGCAGGCATCGCGCTGCTACGCCGTCGTGATAAGCGAGATCCGATGGCCAGCATATTACCGTCCCCGCACGACAGCGATCCCTATGCGGACCGCCGCATCTATCCGCGGGTGCCGGTCGCGCTGCCGGCCTTTCTCCAGGCCAATGGCAAGCGTCATCCGGTCCAGATCGTCGACCTCTCGCCGGGCGGCGCCAAGCTCGATTGCGCGGTCAGCCTGCCGACTGGAACGGCGGTGATCCTCGACTGCGGGACGCTCGGCCGGGCGGCGGTGGTGCGGTGGCAAAGCGGCGGAGTGATGGGCGTGTGCTTCGACAGCGAGCTGGTGGTGCGCGAGGCGTCCGACCTGATCGAACGCTCGAACGCCATGGCGGCGCGGATGAAGGGGCGGGAATAGGCTGTCAGCGTCGTCACTGCGGTCGCTCTCGCAATTCTGGCGAATTGCTTTCCGCTCTCTCTGTGACGTCAGTCGGCCTCACCTGCGGTGACCCGCTGGCCGGCTTTCGCGCTCTCTTCGACATAAGCTGCGCTCCCCCGGGAAGAAGTCCGGGGTCCGCTACGCTTATGCTCGGGCGCTCAAGCGTCGATCGCCCCCTCATCGACGGCGGCGGCGCTTTGCTGGATGAAGGCGAACCTCGGCGCCGGATCGCGGCCCATCAGGCGTTCGACCAGGTCTTTCACCGGCTGGCGGTCCTGATATTCGGACGGCAGCGTAACCCTCAACAGCGAGCGCGTGGCCGGGTCCATGGTGGTGGTTTTCAATTGCGCCGGCATCATTTCGCCGAGGCCCTTGAAGCGCGACACTTCGACCTTCTTGCCCTTGAACTCGGTCGCTTCCAGTTCGGCGCGGTGGGCGTCGTCGCGGGCGTAGAGGGTCTTGGCGCCGGCGGTCAGCCGGAACAGCGGCGGCTGGGCGAGGAACAGGTGCCCGCGGCGGACCAGCTCGGGCATTTCCTGGAAGAAAAAGGTCATCAGCAGGGTGGCGATGTGGGCGCCGTCGACGTCGGCGTCGGTCATGATGATGATCCGCTCGTAGCGTAAGCTCGCTTCGTCGAAATTGTCGCGCGTGCCGCAGCCGAGCGCGAGGCCGAGGTCGGCGATTTCGCTGTTGGCGCGGATCTTATCGGCGGTGGCCGAGGCGACGTTCAAGATCTTGCCGCGGATGGGGAGGATCGCCTGGACCTTGCGGTTGCGCGCCTGCTTGGCCGAGCCGCCGGCGCTGTCGCCCTCGACGATGAACAATTCGGTGCCTTCGGCGGCGTCATTGGCGCAATCGGTGAGCTTGCCGGGGAGGCGCAGCTTGCGGGCCGAGGTCGCGGTCTTGCGCTTGACCTCGCGCTCGGCGCGGCGCTTGAGCCGCTCCTCCATGCGCTCGACGATCGCGCCCAGCAGCGCTCGGCCGCGGTCCATATTGTCGGCGAGGAAATGGTCGAAATGGTCGCGCACCGCGGCCTCGACGAAGCGCGCCGCCTCGAGGCTGGTCAGGCGGTCCTTGGTCTGGCTCTGGAAGTGCGGGTTGCGGATGAACACCGACAGCATCAGCTCGACGCCGTTGAACACGTCGTCGGCGGTGATGTCCTTGGCGCGCTTGTTGCCGACGAGGTCGCCAAACGCCCGAATGCCTTTGGTCAGTGCGGCGCGCAGGCCGGCTTCGTGGGTGCCGCCGTCGGGGGTCGGGATGGTGTTGCAATAGTATGTTTCGTGCTCGCCCTCGGTCCACAACGGCCAGGCCACCGCCCATTCGGCCGAACCCTGGGTCTCACCGTCGGAGGTCGGCGGGAAATCCTGGCGGCCGATGAACGGTTGAGCTGTAACGCACTCGCGCGTTCCGAGCTGCTCGGCGAGATGGTCGGCAAGCCCGCCGGGGAATTGGAAGGTGGCCGCTTCGGGCACGTCGGCCGAAGCGAGCGACGGGGCGCAGCGCCAGCGGATCTCGACCCCGGCGAAGAGATAGGCCTTGGACCGCGCGAGGCGGTGAAGGCGGGCCGGATCGAGCTGCGCCTCGGCGCCGAAGATCTCGGGGTCGGGGACGAAGCTGACGGTGGTGCCGCGGCGGTTGGGGGCGGGGCCGACGGTCTCGAGCGGCGACACGGCGAGGCCGCGGGCGAAATGCTGGCGGTAGAGGGTCTTGTCGCGGGCGACCTCGATCAGGGTCTCGCTCGACAGCGCGTTGACCACGCTGATGCCGACGCCGTGGAGGCCGCCCGAGGTCGAATAGGCCTTGCCGTCGAACTTGCCGCCCGAGTGGAGCATGGTGAGGATCACTTCGAGCGCCGACTTGCCGGGATATTTGGGATGGGGGTCAACCGGGATGCCGCGGCCGTTGTCGGTCACGGTCAGGCGCCCGGCGGTCCCCGGTTCGACGTCGAGCGTGACCTCGATCCGGTTGGCGTGGCCGGCGACTGCCTCGTCCATCGCATTGTCGATCACTTCGGCGGCGAGGTGGTGAAGGGCGCGGGCGTCGGTCCCGCCGATATACATGCCGGGCCGGCGGCGGACCGGCTCGAGCCCTTCGAGCACTTCGATCGAGGAGGCGTCGTAACTGTCGGGCGCGGACGGCGCGGCGGTGGAGAAGAGGTCGGCCATGCCCGACTGCTATAGGGCGCGGATTCAGCGCGTGCCAAGCGCGGCGCCCGAACTTGTCCACAGGTCTTGAAAAGCGCCGGCACGGTCGCGGCCGATGGTGACCTTTGGATGGTAAGAATAAGGCCCCGGAGTGCGGTCCGGAGCCTTAGTGTTGCGGTCGGCGGGGGATCACCAGGCGCGGCTTTGCGCAATCTCCATCCGGCCGGCGAGCCGGATCAGGGCTTCGGCGATCTCGTCGGCCGAACGCGTGCTCTGGGCTCGGCTGGCAGTGGCCAGCCGGGCAAGCTCACGGGCGCCGCGGGCGGGATTGCCCATCACCCATTCGCGAACCGTATTTTCGATCAATTCCTGTGTCATTGGTGTTCCTTTCACAGTGCTTGGGTGGCCCCGGGCGCGAGAGGGGTGGGAGCGCCCGGGGCCGGGGGAGTCGTGCCGTGCGGCGGTTAGTCCCTGGTCACCGTCACCTTGAGGAAGGTGGCGGGGATTTCGGTGCCTTCGCCGCCGCGGTTGTGAGCCGCGAACAGCGCTTCGAGCTCGGCCGCCAGCTGCGCTTCCCGGCCGTCTTTCGCGGCCGCGTCGAAGGCGTTCATGGTCGGCCCGTAGAAATAGCGGAAGATCGCCAATAGCTCGCTCGGCGGGCCACGGTGGCGGAAGAACCAGATCGCCCGCTCGAAGCCGATATTGGCGGAACGGATGGCGGCCGCCTCGAACCGCTGGCGGACCTGGTCTTCGTCGCCCCAGCTCATCGGGCTGATGAATCCTTCGGGCGGCGGCGGGGTGTAAGCGGCGCTGATCTTGAGGATTTGCGCGACCAGCGTCGGGTCGCCGGGAATCCAATTGCCCATGAGGATCCGGCCGCCGGGCTTGGTCACCCGCACCATCTCGCGCGCGGTGTCGAACGGCCGCGGCGCAAACATCGCGCCGAAGATCGACACGACCAGGTCGAAGCTGCGATCGGCGACATTGGCGAGATTGCTGGCGTCGCCCTGCTCGAAGCGCACATTCGGCATCGCCGCCGCGATCGCCCGGGCGCTGCCGGCCGCGACGAGGTTTTCGGCGATGTCGATGCCGAGCACGTCGGCGCCGAGCCGGGCCGCGGGCAAAGCGGTGGTGCCGTCGCCGCTGCCGAGGTCGAGGACCTTGAGGCCGGGCGTGATGCCGAGCTTGGCGACCAGCCGCTCGCCGCTGTCGCGCATGGT
>JBDTRT010000075.1:0-50289 GCA_039931595.1 Sphingomicrobium sp. | reverse complement strand
TTCGAATCGCTCCGGGCATCGGTTGTACCGACAAAGTAGAGGCGCGAACGAAGGCGCTCCCCGTTGGGGGCCGCCACCGCTTGCTGAGGCCGCATATATGGAAGGGCCCCCATCGCGTCAACCGCCTTGTGCGATTTCTCGCCTGGGCCGGTCGACGCTCGAGGAAATCCGGTCACTCCGGCGGGTTCCCACTCAAACCTAAATGGTGCGGAAGCGCGCATTTTCAAGGCGTAAGCGCCGAGACCCTGACGATCGAGCGCTAGCGGTCAGGCGCTCTGGATGTAGCTGCGCATGGCGTTGGCCTCGGCCTCGATCCGGTCCATCCGGTATTTCACAACGTCGCCGATCGACACAATTCCGATCAGCCGGCCGCGGTCGACCACCGGCAAGTGGCGGATTCGGCGCTCGGTCATCAGGGCCAGGACCGACAGCGCGCCGGTCGCTGGGTCGGCGGTGATCGCCGGCGCCGTCATCACCCGCGAGACCGGCCAGTCGAGCACTTCGGCACCGTGGTCGCGCAGACAATAGATCACGTCGCGTTCGGACATGATGCCGACGATCAAGCCGTCGCGGACGACCGGCAGCGCGCCGATCCGCCGTTCGCCGAGCGAGGCCACCGCCGCGCTGACGCTGTCCTCGGCACTGATCGTGGCAACCTCGCTGCCCTTGGAAGAAAGGATCGCCGCGATGGTCATGTGGGCCTCCAGCTGAGTCGCAATCGCGTCTTGATAGACCGCGAGACTTGATAGTGGAATTGGGCGCGGCCAAGGAGAGTCATGCCAAGCACCGAACCCAGAGCCGACCGCCACCCGCGTCCGGACCCGGTGCCGGGCTCGCGTCTGTCGATCCTGCGGCGGTTCCGGCGGATCATGAAATGGATGGCGCTGTTCGCAATCGTGATCGCGGCGATCGCCGTGCTGCTGGTCGCGCGCGGCGACAGCGGGGTCCACATCCACATGCTGATCGCGACCGCGCTCGGGGTCGGCCTGACGGTCCTGCTCGGAGCGGGGCTGATGACGCTGACCTTCCTGAGCTCGTCGAGCGGCCACGATGACCAGGCGACCGGAGCCGGATCGAGCGAGGACGACCAATGACCGAGCATGAGCGAATCCCGATCCTGCGCGTGGTGCCGGGCCCGAGCGACATCAACGCCAACGGCCATATTTTCGGCGGCTGGATCCTGAGCCAGATGGACATTGCCGCGGGTATTGTCGCGTCGCGTCGCGCCAATGGGCCGGTGGCGACGGTCGCGATCGAGCGGATGGAATTCATCGCGCCGATCAACCTGCGCGACCTGATCTCGGTCTATGCCCAGGTCGAGAAGGTCGGCCGCACCTCGATGCAGATCCGGATCGAGGTCATCGCCAGCCGCGATCGCGGCGCGACCGAGGTCAATGTGACCGAGGGCCTGTTCACCTTCGTCGCGCTCGACGAGGCGCACCATCCGCGGCCGGTTGGCCCCGAACCGGTCACCGATCAGACGCGATAGCGCAACTGCGCCGTGCCGTTGGCCGGAACCCGCACGCGCCACAGCATCCAGCCGTCGCGCTTGACCAGCCTGCCGCCGCTGACCGCCTTGGCCTCGAGCGGAAGTTCGACCTCGACGGTCTGCGGCTGGGCGAGGTCGTTGGTCAGCGTCAGCGCTTGATCGCCGGCGGTTTCCGCCACCGGCAGCTGGCGCGCGCGCACGCCGGTCGCGGTGGCGACGCGGATCTCGACCTTCTCACCGATGGTATGGTCGTCGATGCTGCCTTCGCCGAGCAGGATGCGGTGGCCTTGGCGGGTGCCGAACAGCGCCAGCCGGCCGGCCGGAAGGGGTAGCCCGAGACCTTCGGCGGGGCGGTTGCGGGTGACCAGCACGCGTTCGAGCGGCTGGTCGAGCTGGCCGCCGGCGGTGCGCAACCGGAGGATGCTGTCGACCTTGACCGCCGGCTGGCGCAGTAGCGCAACCTGTTTCTGCGAGCGCGCGGCGACCGTTACGCTGATCGGGATGCGGTAGAGCCGGACGTCGCCGAGCCGTTCCTCCTGCGCGATGACGCCGCCTTCAAACACCGGCGCCGACGGCGGAGCGGGCGGCGGGGCCATCCCCGCCTTCATCCGCGAGGCGGTCACGACGATCCCTTCCTGGTCCATCGCATCGTAAGTTTGCGGAATGTCGCTGGTGGTGCCCGACGGCCAGCAATTGAGCGTGATCGGCTTGGCCTCGCCGCGCGGAACCCAGATCCGCTCGCGGTTGAGCTTGCCCGCGACCGCCTGGGTCGCGGCATCGGCGAGGCCGGTGTCGTCGCCATTGGCCAGCGTCAGCCAGGCGAACAGCTTGAGCGTGTGACCATCGGCCGACAGGTCGCCGACATAATCCGCCTGCCAGTCGAAATTGTTGGTGATGTAGGACAGAGTGACGGTGCGCTCGACCGCTTGCGGGCTACGCACCCGGACCGACAAGGTCGGCTTGGCCGACAGGCCGGGCGGGACCGCCCTGGCCAGCAGGGTTTCCGCGAGGCCGGAGCAGCGCAGCGCTTCGAGCCCTTGTTCGGTCTGGATCACGATGCCGTTGGCGGTGGCGCGGACGATCGCATCCTGGGTCCGCACCGCACCGGTCGCGCGCGAGGTCCGGCGCAGGGTCACCCGCTCGCCCAGCGACGCGTCGAGCAAGGCGCCCGGCGACAGCAACCGCGCGTCGCGGTTCTTTTCGATCACCGCTTCACCCAGGCCGGTGACGATCGCGCTTTGCGGGACGATGCCCGAGGTGACCGCTTCGAAGCGCAACTCGGATTCGCCCGCGGGCAGTCTGACGCGGCGGGTTTCGCTGACCAGGGCGTAGCCGCCGAGCCACGACAGGTTGAGCGGATCGAGCCCGCGGTCAGGGTTGCGATAGACCGTGACCGCGACTTGGTCGGGTCCGCGCGAAGTGACGATCGCCTGTGCCTGTGCCTGGACCGCAGCGCCGAGCGCCAACGCCAGGGCCATCACGCGCACGAGCTTAGTAGCGCGTGTAAAAAGTGGCGGTGACGACCGTTTCGCCATTGGCCGGAACCGGGACGTGCCAGCGCACGTCGTCGGCGCTCAATTTCTCCGACTTGAGGCTTTCCTCGACCACGCGGGTGTCCCACGACAGCCCGGCCTGGACCAGGTCGACGGTCACCGGCTTCGGACTGGCGTTGCTGACCACATAGCGCATCTGGGTCTGGTAAAAGGTCCGCCCGACCGGCTGTTCGACGTCGACCACTTCGGCCTGGCCGTCCGAGCGCCAGATGCGATAGCGCGCGGTCTGGCGCCATTGTTCGAAGGTCACGGTGCCGCGGTTGTCGACGATCGGGCGGACCTTGACGTCGAACGCCTGGCCGGTGGCGAGGCCGATGTCGGAGCCCATCGGGGTGTGGCCGATGCGATGCTCGCCGACGAACTGCGGATTGCCGCGCGCGTCGCGCTGGTAGACCCGGACGGTGCCGGCCGGAAGCGCGTCGCCGAGGCCGGCGGAGCGGCTGCTCGAGAAACGCAGGACGCTGTTGACGCTGAGCGGCTGGTTTGCGGTCGACAGCCAGCCGTTGCGAAATTCGTAGCCGCGCGCGGCGCTGGCGCCGTGGACGTCGAGGAAGCTGACCTGCTTGGTCTGCTTGTCGGCGATCGTGGTCCGTTCGGGCAGCGGATAGAGATAGAAATCGCCGAGCCGCTCGCGCGCCGCGGACTCGGTGCCAGCGCGATACATCCCGTTGGGCGGCGGGGGCGACGACGGATAGCCACCGCGGCCATATTGGTCCTCGCCGCCGTTGCCGGCGTTGCCGACCGCGCCGGCGACCAGCAGGGTCGAGGCGTTGATGTAGGGTGTGCCGCTGTTGTTGGTCAGTGTGATCCAGCCCTGGACATCCATCCGGCCGCTGGTTTCGTCGAACAGAGCGACATAGTCCGCCGCCCAGGCGAGCCCCGGAGTGAGATAGGTCAGCGTGACCGGGCGGCGGCCGCCGCCGTCGGCGTCGAGCGTGACCGACAGCGTCGGGCGAGGGCGCAGCGTTGCCGGCACCTTGTCGAAAATCACCCGCGCCGGAATGCCGTCGTCGCGCAGCACCTCGATGCGGTCGCCGATCTGCATCACGACCCCGTCGTTGACGGCGAGGATCAGCGCGCGCTCGCGGGTTTCGGCGCCGGTCGCGGGATTGGTCCGGACCAGGGTCACGGTCTGTCCGACCGCCTTTTGCATCAGCGCTGCCGGGGTGAGCAGGTCGAAGTCGAAATTCTGTTCGACGATGCCGATGCCGCGGCCGCTGAGCGTGACCGTCGCCGGTTCGATCTGGGCCGACACGTCGCGGAATTCCTGGCGGCTCCGCCCGGCCGGCAGGTCGAGCTGGCGCTTGTCTTCGATCAAGGCGCGATTGTTGTTGTAGATGGTCACCGCAATGTCGCCCTGGGCGGTCTGCGACGGGGATGGAATCTGCGGCTGGGCGGCGAGCGGGGTCGCCACGGCAATGGCCGAAGCCAAGATGATCGACGCGCGCATAAGCATTCTCCCGGTCGCCCTGACCAGGAAAGTGACGATTATCGGATGAACGTCAACTGGCCGATCGCGCGGCCGCGGCGACGGTTAGGCCGCGGGTGCGACTTCTCCGTCATCAGCCGCCGGACGAGGCTTGCGGGCGCGGCGCTTGGGCGCCGGAGCATCGCTTTCGATGTCTGCAGTGTCAGCCGTGTCGACCCGCCCGATGGCCGGCGGCAAAGCGTCGAACGCAATGCTTTCGGTGACCGGCCGGGCGGTTTCGCCGGCGCCGTCTTCGCCATTGCCGTCGCGGGCATATCGCGGACGGCGCGGAGCGCGTTCGGCGGTCTCGGCGCGCGCCGGCCGTTCCGCGCTTGGCGGACGCTCATTGCGTTCGGGACGGTCGGTGCGTTCCGGGCGCTCGGGCCGGTCGTTGCGCTCGCTGCGCTCAGGCCGGTCGTTGCGCTCGCGCGATTGCTGCGGCCGCTCGCGGTCGAAGCGCGGGTTGCGGTCATTGCCCTGGCGATCATTGCGATCGTTGCGATCGTCGTCGCCGTCATCGTCCGAGCGCTGGTCGTCGCCGTCCATATCGTCGTCGTCGCCGTCGTCGTCGTCGACATCGCCGCGGGCGCGCCGCTGCTCTTCGAAACGGGCGCGGCTTTCACCGAGGATGCGGTAATAATGGTCGGCAAATTGCAAATAATATTCGGTCTGCACGCGATCGCCGCCAAGCTGCGCATCGCGCGCCATGCTCTTGTATTTTTCGAGCAGCTGCGCGGCGTTGCCACGCTGGCGATTATCCTGGCGATTGCCGTCCGGACGACTGCCGAGGCTTTGGGGCCGCTGGCCCCCGCGGCCGCGACGGCGGCCACCCTGTCGATTATTGATCAAATGCTACTTCCCTCAAAGCAGAAAGCTATCCCTTCGCCTCAGGCGGGCAGGGCGGCGCCACCAAAGATGGCGCGGCTCTGACCCTTTCGTTCCGGTCTGCGCCTATGCGCCTAATGAACGGCCGATTGCGTCGGGGGTGGAGACGGGATGCGCTCAGCTTTGTCGATGAAGCGGGCCCGACCCTGGAGATTGATGTAGTGGCGGAACGGCCGGATGCCAAGCGATTTCATGCAAATGCATGTTATCTAATAAATGTTGACGATCTTGGCGGGGGTTAGCAGCAGCGCGCGCGGCCGACCGGCGAGATCACGCGCGAGCGACACTGACAGTCCGCCGGCGTTGAACAAGGCGGCCGCGCGGTCGGCCTGGTCGTAACCGATTTCGATCGCCGCGAGCCCGCCCGGTTCGAGCAGGCGCGGCACCTGCGGCGCCAGCGCGCGCAGCGCGTCGAGCCCGTCTGGACCGGCGAACAAGGCGTCGTGCGGTTCATACTCGGCAACGCCGGGACCAAGCGCCGCAGCGGTCGCGACATAGGGCGGGTTGCACAGGATGAGGTCGAAGTGCTCGGCGATGCCGTCGGCCCAATTGCCGAGCCGCAGGTCGGCGCGGCCAGGGGCAATCATTTGGGCATTGGCGGCGGCAACGGCGAGTGCGGCCGCAGAGCGATCGATGCCGAGGCCGGTCGCTTGGCGCCACTTGTCGAGCGCGGCCAGCAGCAGTGCACCCGAACCGGTGCCGAGATCGAGGATCCGGCGCGGGCCTTCGCTGCCGTGGAAATGGGCGACCGCGGCATCGAGCAGGGTCTCGCTGTCGGGGCGCGGGATCAGCACGTCGGGCGTCACCGCGAGCTCGATCGTCCAGAATGCGCGGCGGCCGACGAGGTAAGCGATCGGCTCGCCCGCCAGCCGCCGCGCCAGCAATTGTTCGAACGTTGGCGGGACCGCGGCGGGCGGATCGAGCAGCAGCCGGTCGCGCTCGATCCCGAGCGCACAAGCGAGCAGCAGTTCGGCATCGAGCCGGGGCGTGTCGGAGACCTGCGCGAGCCGCCGCGTGGCGTCCGCCAGCGGGGTCACACTTCCTCGAGACCGGCGAGGCGCTCGGCTTCGTCCTCCGCCAACAGGGCTTCGACCAACTCGCTCAAGCCGGGGCCTTCGAGGATCGCGTCGAGCTTGTGCAGGGTCAAATTGATGCGGTGGTCGGTGACTCGCCCCTGCGGGAAATTATAGGTCCGGATGCGCTCCGACCGGTCGCCCGATCCGACCATCGACTTACGCGCGCCGGCGCGCTCGTCGGCGAGGCGGTTGCGCTCCAGTTCGTACAAACGCGTGCGCAACACCTTCAACGCTTTCGCCTTGTTCTTGTGCTGCGATTTTTCGTCCTGCTGGATGACCACCAGGCCGGTCGGCAAGTGGGTGATGCGGACCGCGCTGTCGGTGGTGTTGACCGACTGCCCGCCGGGCCCGGACGAGCGGTAGACGTCGATCCGCAGATCGTTGTCGTTGATGTGGACGTCGACCTCCTCGGCTTCGGGCAGCACGGCGACCGTCGCCGCCGAAGTGTGGATGCGGCCGCCGCTTTCGGTCGCCGGCACGCGCTGGACGCGGTGCACGCCGCTTTCGAACTTCAACTTGGCGAACACCCCGGTGCCGGCGATCGAGGCGATCGCTTCCTTGTAGCCGCCGACGTCGGACGGGCTCGACGAAATCAATTCGAAGCACCAGCCCTGCTCCTCGGCGAACCGCTGGTACATCCGCAGCAAATCGCCGGCGAACAGAGCCGCTTCGTCGCCGCCGGTGCCGGCGCGCACTTCGAGCATCGCGGCGCGGTCGTCGGCGGCGTCGCGCGGCAGCAGATGGACGGCCAGCGCGCGCTCGGCCTCGGGCAGGCGGACGCGAATGTCGGCCGCTTCAAGCTCGGCCATTTCGCGCAGCTCGGCCTCGGCCGAAGCATCGGCGGCGAGCTTGGTCAGTACGTCGAGTTCGGCGCGCAGCCGGCGCACTTCGCGAGCCGCACCGGCGACCGGTTCGAGCGCCGCATATTCCTTCGACAGCCGGACGAAATCGTCGCGCCCGAGATCCTGTGCCGCCATCGCCGCCGACAGCTCGTGCTTGCGCGCTTCAATCGACGCGATCCGGGCGGGGGAGATGGTGGTCATTCCGCCGCTGGCTTCGGCCAGATGTAGCCCGACAAAGCGGCCTCGATCCTGGCTTGTTCTGCACCGCTCAGGCGGGTGCTGATCCGCCCATCGCCAACATCGAGCGTCAGGATGTTGCCGGCGCCCTTCTTGACCGCGCGGTCACGTCGTTTGCGGGGTGAACCGCTGGCATAGATTTCCGCCGACAAGTCGTTGGCGCGCAAGCGGGAGGCGACGGCCATGGCCGACATGATGGCCCGATTGTCCTCGGCGACAATGGCTACATCGATGACTTCAGCCGCCGGCGCGTCAATCATCATTGCCAGGCGCTCGATCCCCGCCGCCCAGCCGACCGCGGGGGTCGGCGGGCCGCCGAGCGCTTCGATCAGCCCGTCGTAGCGGCCGCCGGCGATCACCGTGCCTTGCGAGCCCAAGCGGTCGGTGACGAATTCGAACGCGGTGTGGCGGTAATAATCGAGCCCGCGGACGAGGCCCGGACTGCGCGTCCAGGCGACTCCGGCGGCGTCCAGTCCGCTAGTCACTTGGGCGAAGAAATCGGCCGCTTCGGGAGTCAGATAATCGTCGATCGGCGGCGCGTCGGCGGCGATTGCGCGGTCGCGCGGGTCCTTGCTGTCGAGGATCCGCAGCGGGTTGCGCTCCAAGCGCGCGACGCTGTCTTCGGACAGGTCTGAACAATGCGCGCTAAAATAGTCGACCAGCGCGGTGCGCCACGCATCGCGGGTCTCGGGATCGCCCAATGTGTTCAACTCGAGCGTCACGCCGTCGGCGATGCCAAGTTCGCGCAGCAGCTGGTCGCCGAAGCTCAATAGCTCGACGTCGGCGGCAGCCTCAGCGGCACCGATGATTTCGGCGTCGAGCTGGTGAAACTGGCGGAAGCGGCCCTTTTGCGGTCGCTCGTAACGGAACGCCGGGCCGTGGGTGGCGACCTTGAGCGGGATATGCTGCTGCCAGCCTTCGGACAGGAAGGCGCGGCAAATGCCGGCGGTGAATTCGGGGCGCAGGGTGATCGAATCCCCCCCGCGGTCCGTAAACGAATACATTTCCTTGGACACGATGTCGGTGGTTTCGCCGATCGAGCGGGCGAACACGGCCGTGTCCTCGATGATCGGAACTTCGACCCGTTTGAAGCCGAACAGGCGACGGACGCGATCGAACGCCGCCACCACCGCGGCCATGCGGTCGGCGTCCTCACCCAGCAGGCTTTGCGTCCCCCGGACCGGCTGAAGCGTGGTCATTGCCGGGGCTAAAGCACATTTCCGCGTGACGCGGAAAGGCTTAGCTGCCCGGCGCCTGCCCGGGCGGCCTGCGGAAAAAGCTTGGCGGGGGCGAGAACAGCTTGCGGATCGAGATGCTGATTGTGCGGCCGAGCGGGTCGAGCAGGTCCGCTTGGTAACTGGCCGGGACCAGGCCCGCGGCGTCGCGCACCTTGGGCTTGGCATCGAACATGTTGTTGAGCTCAAGCCGGACCTGGGTGCCGCGCAGCCACGGGTGCTTGGCGACGAGGTCGAAGCGCTCGCCGGGGTTGGCGAACAGGCGCAGGTCGAAAGTCGCCAGCGGCGAGAAATCGAGCCTGCCGCCGCCGAAGCTGTCGACCCGGGTGCCGCTGCGCCAATCGCCCGACAGCCGCGCGCCGAGCCCGTTGTTGGCCCAGCCGGCCTGAAGCTCGACTTCGTGGCGCGGGCGCCCGCCCGACGAGCCGAGCGCATCGCCGTGCAGATAATCGAGATCGAGCCCGGGGCGGATGGTGACCCTGTCGGCGAGGTTGACGGTGTGGGTCAGCGAGAGCGTCAGGCGGCCGCCCTGGCGCCAGCCGCCGCGTCCGCCGAAGCCGCCGCCGCCACCGAATCCACGGCCGCCGCCGCCAAATCCGCGGTCGCCGCCACCATCGGGGCGGGGACCTTCGGGCGGCGGGCCATCAGCCGGCGGCGCGCCTTCGGGTGGCGCGACGCCGGCGGCGGCGCGGCGGGCGCGGATCTGATCGATCTGGGCCTGGGTCGGCCGCGCGGATTTGAGCGGCTGGGTGAAATCGAAGCCCCAGCGCAGCGTGTCGCGCGTCGCCGAATCGAAATTGACCGGGCGCAGGTCGGCGCTGAGCAACTGGCCCGACCCATCGCGCATGAAGCGCTCGGGGAACGCTTCCTCGAGGGCGGGGCTCGGTCCGGGGAAGCTGGAGATCGGCCGGTCGATCCGCGAATGGACGAAATCGGCGCGCAGCCTGAGGTCGAGCTTAGTCGACGGCCGCACATTGGCGCCGAGCTTGAAGACGTTGCGACGGTCGCCGTCGAGATCGGGATTGCCGCCGGTAATGGCCGTGGCCAGCACAGTTTCGCCGCGGGTGAAGTCGAAAATCCGGGTCCCCGACGTTGCCAGGGTCGGATCGCCGAGCTGCGCTACCGACGGCGCACCTTCCTCGCGGGTCCAGCTCGCGATCAGGTTGAGCGGGACCGCCGGCGACCAGTTGAGCCCGGCGCCGAGCGTGGTCAGCGTGCCGAAGTCGGACAGGCGCTCGACCTCGCCATTGGCGTTGAAGGTGAGGTTGCCGAGCGCGCTGAAATCCCGATTGCGGCGCGAAATCGGGAGGTCGATGTTGACCGAGCCACTGCCTTCGGTGCGACCGAGCGAATTGGTGACGGTGATGGCATCGCGGCGCCGGCTGCTGTCGAGGTGAAGGGTGTCGGCGCCGACCTTGAAGGTGGCGCTGGCGTCACCCGCGGGGAGTTTGAACAGCGGGCCGTTGGCGGTCGCGTCGAACCCGCCCCAAGCGCTGGTCGAGCGGCCGCGGTCGCGCAGCACGATGGGATCGTTGGGGTCGCTCAAGGTGAGGTTGCGCGACAAATCAGCGTTGCCGGTTACCGAATAGCGCCATTTGCCCTTGTCCCAGTTGAGCGCGAGGCCGGCGTGGGCGCTGTCCGATTTAGTGGTGCGCAGGCGCGGATCGACGCCGAGCGGCAGCGGCGTGCCGTCGGACAGGATCGGGTAACCGAGCAGCGACTTGCCGTCGCTATGCTCGAGTTCGCCGTTGAGCGTTGCCGAAACATTGCCGAAGATCGTGCGGTTATGGGTGACCGTGCCGCGCAGCAGGTCGCCCGACCCGACCAGCGTGCGGGCGGTGCGCGGATCAAGCTCGGGATTGCCGGGCAGCGGCTGGAGCCGGATGTCGCGTTCGGATTCGGTCAGCGCGCCGTTGGTTTCGGCGTGGGCGTTGATGGTCGTGCGGCCATCGCTGCCGAGCATCAGCCGGGTCACGTCGGCCACGCCGGCGGCATAACCGCCTGCGGTCGCGGTGCGGCCCTCGCCGCGCACTGCGGTCGAGCGAAAGCGCTCGCGAAGGACGAAATTGACCACCCGTTGGTCGGCCGAATAGCCGTATTTAAGCGCAACTTCCTCGGGCAGGATTTCAACCCGCTGGATGGCTTCGGTGGGAATGTCGCGAAGCTCGCGGAAGCTCGAGATGCGCTGGCCGTTGATGAGCAGGATCGGCCGCTCGCCGCCGCGGCCGCGGGCGCTACCGATCTGCGGCGCGAGTGCTTCGAGCAATTCGGTGATGTCGGTCGCTCCGGTCGCGCGGACATCGCGCCCGCTGAGCGTATTCTCGGGCGGAATATCGCCGACCACCGAACCGCGCGGGCGTTGGCCGGTGACGACGATCTCCTCCTCATCGCCATAGTCGTCGATTGTCGCGGGCGCCGCCTGGGCAGCCTCTGCCGGCCGTTCCGCGGCCGGCGCAGGCTGTTCGGCGGCAGGCGCCGGGGGCTCTTGGACGGCGGGCGCGATGGGCGCCGCCGCGGCTGGAGATTGCGGGTCCTGGGCATGCGCCGGTGTGCACAGCAGGAGGGCGAGGGAGGCGCCGGCAAGCAACGCGCCGCGCTGGGACAAACTGGTCATTGGCCCGGCCGTGAAGGCGGCGAGGTGAACGTTTGCTGACATCGACCTGGCGTTCGACCAAGCGGCACGAGCGTCCGACAAACGCGCATTTGCAGTCAGTTAGCCAAGCGCAGGCCGGCGATTGCAGCGACGATGGTGAGGATCAGCAGCGCGCGGACGAGGGTTGCCGGCTCGTTGAACCAGAGGATTCCGACGACCACCGTACCCAATGCGCCGATGCCGCCCCACACCGCGTAGGCGGTGCCCATCGGGATCGACCGCGCAGAGAATTCGAGCAGCCCCATGCTGACCGTTACCGAGGCGAGGAAGGCGAGGGTCCACGGCAGGTTGCGGAAGCCATCGACGAAGCGCAGCGCAGTGGTGAAGCCGACTTCGAACAGGCCGCCGATAATCAGGAGAATCCAGGGCATCGCCTTGTCCTTGCTCGCTGGACGAACCGCCCGATTGCTCTATCGTCGCGCGATGCTAAGCGCCAAGACAATCGGTAACAGCATTGCCCCGGCCAAATTTCTGGTGTTCCTCGCTTTGCTGGGCATCGGCTGGACGGTCGGCGTCGCCACGCTCGGCTTCGAGCAGGGCCTGCTCGGCGGGTTCGACATCGCCGCTGTGGTGTTCCTGATGTCGTGTGCGCCGCTGTTCAAGCTGGGCACCGCAGCTTTGCGCCGAGCGGCGGTGCAGAATGACGCCAATCGCATCGTGCTGCTCAGCGTCAGCCTGCTGCTGTCGCTGGTGATCCTCGCCGCGATCGCGGTCCAGCTGAGCGATCCCGACGCGTTGACCGTGGTCGACAAGGTGCTGATCGTGGTCACGCTGGTGCTGGTGTGGACGTTCGGCAATGCGGTCTACACGCTGCACTACGCCCATTTGTTTTATTCGACCGACGATGGCGGAAAGGACATGGCCGGGCTGAAATTTCCCGGGACCAAATTGCCCGACATGGCCGATTTCGCTTATTTCGCCTTCACCCTCGGGGTCGCGGTCCAGACATCCGATGTCGAGATCACTTCGTCCCACATCCGGCGGATCGCGACCATCCACTGCATCGCCGGCTTCTTCTTCAACTTGGGCGTGCTGGCGCTGACGATCAACGTCGTCGGGTCGTCCTAGCGGCCGCTCAGGCGGCGGCTTCGAGGCTCGGGCTGACGTCGGCCGGGGTGCGCGCGGCGAGGATGCAGCCGGCAACGATCATCGCCGCTCCGGCCAGGGTGAACAGCGACAGCGGTTCGTGGAACACCAGCCAGCCGAACAAAGCAGCCCACAGGAACGCGGTATATTCGGTCGACGCGAGGTAGCTGGCCTCGGCCCGGGCATAGGCCCAGGACAGGATCAGCAGCGAGCTGATGGCGAGCCCCGCGGCGAACAGGATCCACGGCCAGTCGGCTGCCGACGGCAGCGGGACGCCGACGACCGGGACCAGAGCGCCGAGGATGATGGTCACCGTCAGGCTCTGGAAAAAGGCGATCTCGGTCGGCGCGGCGGCGAGCGATTGCTGGCGCATGAGGATGATGTTGAAGGCGTAGCACACCGCCGAGACGAGGATCGCGATGCTGCCGATGGTCGCGTCACGGCCAAGATCGGCCTGGGCCTGCCCGACGAAGATCACGAGGATCCCGGCGAAGGCTACCAGCGACCCGCCGACGGTGCGGCCGCCGACGGTTTCCTTGAGCATCACCGCGGCGAGGAACAGCGCGATCAGCGGCGCGATGAACGCCAACGCGATCGCCTGGGCGAGCGGGACCCGCGCCAGGCCCCAGAAGAACAGGAAGCCCATCACTGTCGACAGGGCGCCGCGGCCGACATGGAGCTTCATGGTCGAACGCGCCGGCCAGTCCGCGCCGCGCCCGAGGTAGAGCGATCCCGCCAGGCCGACTCCCACGAGGTTGCGCCAGAACATCGTCGCAAAGGTGCCGATCGCCAGCACCAGCCCCTTCATCACTGCGTCCATGGCGGAAAACAAAGCGATTCCGAGCACGCCGACGAAGAAAGCGATGAGGGGGTTGTGGCGGCCGGCGGACATCGCCGCCGGTTAGCCGCCAATCCGGACGAAGTCAGCAACGCGAAGTTCGGTCGAGTTGAGGAATTGCCGCGGCGCTGATGGCCTCGACTGCTGGTCAGCTATTCGAATCGCCCGGTTGCGCTGACGCGGCACCGGTGTCGTCGATCAGCAGCGGCGGCTCGGAATGCGAAGAGGCCAGTCCATTGGCGAGCGCTCCGCCCAGGATCAGGATCAGGAACAGCTTGGCCATGGCGCCGGTGTGCGCCCGGAAAGTGAAAAAAAACTAAACGCTATTCCGCCGCGTGGAGCGTTTCCGCGTGGTCCGCAGCGGCCTCGATCTCGGCCGCCTTGGCTTCGACCAGATGGACGATGTGGTCGATCATGTCGGCGTCCTGGATGTGGTGGTCGGTGACCCCGGACAGATAGACCATGTGCTTGCCGTTGCCGCCGCCGGTGATGCCGATGTCGGTATCGCGCGCTTCGCCCGGGCCGTTGACGACGCAGCCCAATACGCTGAGCGACATCGGAGTTCGGATGTGCTGCAGCCGCTCCTCCAGCGCCTCGACCGTGCGGATCACGTCGAAGCCCTGGCGGGCGCAACTCGGGCACGACACGACGCGCACCCCGCGATTGCGGATGCCGAGCGATTTCAAAAGCTCGTAGCCGACGCGGACTTCCTCCTCGGGCTCGGCCGAGAGCGAGACGCGGATGGTGTCGCCGATCCCCGCCCACAGCAAGGCGCCCATGCCGATCGAGGATTTGACGGTGCCGCCGATCAGCCCGCCGGCTTCGGTAATGCCGAGGTGGAGCGGGCAGTCGACCTCGTCGGCGAGCTGCTGATAGGCGGCGACGGCGAGGAACAGGTCGGACGCCTTGACCGCCACTTTGTAGTTTCGAAAGTAGTGGTCCTCGAGAATGCGGATATGGTCCATCGCGCTTTCGACCAGCGCCTCGGGGCAGGGTTCGCCATATTTTTCGAGCAGGTCCCGCTCGAGGCTGCCGGCGTTGACCCCGATACGGATCGCGCAACCGTTGGCGCGAGCGGCGGCGATGACTTCCTTGACCCTTTGCTCGGAGCCGATGTTGCCCGGGTTGATGCGCAGGCAGGCGGCGCCGGCGTCGGCTGCTTCCAATGCGCGCTTATAATGGAAGTGGATGTCGGCGACGATCGGCACATTGGCGGCGCGGACGATTTGCTTGAGCGCGGCGGTACTTTCCTGGTCGGGGCAGGAGACCCGGATGATGTCGACCCCGGCCTCCTCGCAACGGCGGATCTGGTCGATCGTCGCCTTGGCATCCGAGGTCGGCGTGTTGGTCATGGTCTGGACGGTGACCGGCGCATCGCCACCGACGGCGACGTTGCCGACCATGATCTGGCGCGACTTGCGCCGCACGATATCGCGCCAGGGTCTGATCGATGACATGGCGCGCGATATAGGCGCGAAGCCGTTGCTGTACAAAGTCCTAGTCGTCCTGCCCCCAACGCCACCGCCAACCGCCACGAGTGGTGCGGGCGGTGATGATCATCAGGATGGCCACCGCCGGGACCAGGATCGAAGCGAAAATCAGGAGCCGCTTGGCGAAAAAGGCCGTGGCCGCGGCGGTAATTACGAAGAACGCTGCCAGCACCACCCAGCCTTGCCAGGCGATCGGCATTCCTGAACCGAGGCCGTAACGCTTGGGCGCGAACCACTCGGGACCGTCATCGCTCATCCTGCTTCCTTCGGCGCCTTGCCCGGAGGGCGCCCGCGCTTCCGCGGGATCGAGGCCTTCAGTTTTACGCCGCGCGCATGCAGCGCCTCGCGCAGCAGGCATTCGACCTCAGCGTTGACGCTGCGCAGGTCGGCGGCGGCGCAGCGCTCGACCGCGCTCCACAGGCCATTGTCCACCCGCAGCGGATAGACCTTGCGTTCGCCACCGCCCGCCATCGACCTACTGGTACAGCGTTCCGGTATTGACCACCGGCTGGGTGTCGCGCTCGCCGCACAGCACGACCATCAGGTTCGAGACCATCGCCGCGCGGCGATCGTCGTCGAGCTCGACAACCTTTTTCTCGCTCAGCATGGCGAGCGCCATCTCGACCATCCCGACCGCGCCTTCGACCAGCGTCTTGCGCGCCGCGACCACCGCCTGCGCCTGCTGGCGACGGAGCATCGCGCCGGCGATCTCCTGGGCGTAGGCAAGGTGGGTGAACCCGCATTCGTCGACCGTGATGCCGGCCACCGCAAGCCGCGCCTGGAGCTCGCCGCGAAGTTCGCCGCCGACCTGGTCGTGATTGCCGCGCAGCGTGATTTCGTGATGCTCGAAATCGTCATATGGATAGCGTGAGCCGATGATCCGGATCGCGGCTTCGACCTGGACCCGGACGAACGCCTGATAGTCATCGACATCGAACAAGGCCTGGGCGTTGTCGACCACGCGCCACACAATCTGCGCCGCCATCTCGATCGGGTTGCCGCGCAAGTCGTTGACCTTGATCTTGTCAGAGATGAAATTGTTGGCGCGAACCGAGACCTTCTTCTTGCCCATCCACGGCCAAGTCCAGCGCAGGCCGGTCACCCGGTCGGTGCCGCGATAGTCGCCGAACAAGGTGATCGCGACCGCCTGGTTGGGCTGGAGCATGTAGAAGCCGGGCGCGATCAGGATCAAAAGGATTGGGCCGACGATCACCGCCAAGAACGGCAGCAGGCCGATATTGTCGCTGGCGAGGTTGGCGATCCCGAACACCTGCAGCGCAACCACCAGCACCAGCGCGATCAGCATCGCATAGCCGCTCATGGTCGAGGCCGGCCGCTCGCCGCTCGAGGTCAATGCAATCACGTCACCCTTGGCCACAACACCCTCCCTATTAATTTGATATCATAATAATATCAGAAGGCAGCGCTCGTCAACTGGAATCCCGATCTGGTCGCGGCTATGGCCGGGCCATGACAACACCTTGGCGGCTGATGATCCACGGCGGCGCCGGCTCGATGGGCCGGGTCGAATTCGACAGCGGGGTCGAAGCCAGCGCCCGCGCCGGGCTCGACCAGGCGCTGTCCGCCGGCGAAGCAATCCTGAGCTCGGGCGGAAGCGCGCTCGATGCGGTCGAAGCCGCGGCGCGCGTGCTCGAGGACGATCCGTGCTTCAACGCCGGGCGCGGCAGCGTGCTCGCGTTCGACGGCCACATCGAGCTCGACGCGGCAATGATGGACGGGCGCACCCGCCGCGCCGGAGCGGTCGCCGGCCTACGCACGACCCGCGCCCCGATCAGCCTCGCGCGGCACTTGCTCGAGCATGGGCCGCACGTTTTCCTGGCCGGCGAGGACGCCGACCGCTTCGCGCGCGACCAGGGCTTCGAGCAGGTCGACAATGGCTGGTTCGAAATCGCCGAGCGGCGCCGCCAGCTCGATGAATTGCTCGCCGCCGGAGGGTTCGACGCCGCCATGAAATACGGCACCATCGGCGCGGTCGCGGTCGACAGCGGCGGTCACGTCGCGGCAGCGACCTCGACCGGCGGACTGACCGCCAAGCGCTGGGGCCGGATCGGCGATTCGCCATTGATCGGAGCGGGCACCTATGCCGACGATCGGGCGTGCGCGCTGTCGGCGACCGGATCGGGCGAATATTTCATCCGCACCGTCGCCGCGCACGAGGTTGCAGCGCGGCTGCGGCTTGGCGGCGAGCCGCTGCAACAGGCGCTCGACGGCGTGCTGGCCGAGATCAAGGCGCTCGGCGGGACCGGCGGGATGATCGCGGTCGCTCCGTCGGGCGAAGCGGCGTGGAGTTTCACCGCCCCGGCGATGTATCGCGGCGTGGCCGACGCCGACGGCCGCCGGGTCGCGGTCTATTCCGACGAGGACGAGCGGTAGGGCAGCGCCTCGCGTTCCCATTCGGCTTCGGTCGCGATCGCCCGCCGTTCTTCGTCGAGGAAGGTCGCGACCGCCTGGCGCAGGCCGCGATCGGCGAGGAAATGAGCCGAACGTGAAATCACCGGCTGATAGCCGCGGGCCAGCTTGTGCTCGCCCTGCGCGCCAGCCTGGACCGAACCAAGATGATGCGTGATCGCCCATTCGATCGCCTGGTAATAGCTCAGTTCGAAGTGGAGGAAGCGGACCTCTTCGATCGCTCCCCAATAGCGGCCGTAGAGCGTGTCCGGCCCAACCAGGTTGAGCGCGCCGGCGATCGGCCGGCCATCGCGGTAGGCGAGGAACAGCAGCAAGCGGTCGCCCATGGTCTCGCCGATCCGGTCGAAGAAGTCGCGGGTGAGGTAGGGCCGGCCCCATTTGCGGCTGCCGGTGTCCTGGTAGAACGCCCACAACGCGTCCCATTCGGACGGGCCAATCGCGCTACCGCGAAGCGCCGCGAACTCAAGCCCGTCTCGGGCCGCCGCGCGCTCCTTGCGGATCGCCTTGCGCTTGCGGCTGGCAAGCCCGGCGAGGAACTCGTCGAAATCGCCATAGCCGCGGTTGAGCCAGTGATATTGGACGCCGTGGCGGATCAGCCAGCCGCGCCGCTCGCACTCAGCGGCGCCGGCATCGTCGATAAAATTGATGTGGGCCGAAGACAGCCCGTTCTGGACAACGACCGATTCGGCCGTTCCGAGCAATTGCTGCGGGAAGCGGCCGAGCAGCCGCGGCCCCGGCACCGGGGTGAACGGGACGGCGACCAAAAGTTTGGGATAATATTGCCCGCCGGCGCGGTCGTAAGCTTCTGCCCAGCCGTGGTCGAACACATATTCGCCCTGGCTGTGGCTCTTGAGATAGGCCGGCGCGGCGGCAACCAGATAGCCGCTTTGGTCCTCGATGATCAGCGGTGCCGGCGACCAGCCGGTCCCCGGTCCGACGCTGCCCGAACTCTCCAGCGCGGCGAGAAAGGCATGGCTGAGGAACGGGTCGCTGCCGGCCAGACGGTCCCAGGCGAGCGGGTGGATTGCGGAAATTCCCGGCGCGAGACGGGCGGTCAGCTCGGCTTCACGGTCGGCCATCGGCTTCCCAGATTAGTGCATCGGCCTGAACCGCCGCTTGCTCGCGCTCGGCCGGCGTGCGGATCGTCCAGCTGTAGAGCGGCATGTGCTGCCGGGCGCGCGCGACCCAGCTTTGCCCGAGCGCGGCCCGATCGACGGCGAGGAAGTCGGACGCGGCGAGCCCGAGCGCCAGCCAACGCTTGAGCGGTGACAGCGCTTGGCTCACCACCAGGCCGCGCCGGACCGACGGCAGGTTGGTCTTGAGCAGGCGCGGCAACCGCGCATCGAAGCTCATCACGCCCAGACGCCCGCCATAGCCCGCCACGACACCGCGCAGCGCCGGGATCCAGCGCCAGATGTCGCCGTCGACCTTGATCTCAAGCAGCAGCGGAACGCGTCCGCCGACCAATTTGAACAGGCTTGCAAGGGTCGGGATCGGCCCGTCGCCAAGCCTCAGCCGGCTGAGGTCGGCGAGGCGTGCCTGGCCGATTCGCAGCGGGCTGGCGCACAGCCGCCAGGCGTCGGCGTCGTGGAACACCACGATCTGGTCGTCGGCGGTGAGCCTGAGGTCGCATTCGATGCCCGCCCCAAGTTCCAGCGCGGCGGCAAAGGCGAGCAGGCTGTTTTCGGGAAACTGGGCGCCATAGTGCAGCCCGCGGTGCGCGAAGCCCGCGGGGCCGGGATCGAGTGGATCAGGCTTTGACCGCGACGATTGCATCGACCTCGACGGCGACACCGAGTGGCAGGACGGTCACCCCGACCGCGCTGCGGGCGTGCCGGCCGGGCTCGCCGAATACTTGCTGCATCAGCTCCGACGCGCCGTTGGCGACCTTGGGCTGATCGGTGAAGGCTGGATCCGAATTGACGAACACGCCGAGCTTGACGACCCGTTCGACCCGGTCGAGCGAGCCCAGCGCGGCCTTGATCTGGGCCAGCAGCATGATTCCGCAGCGCCGCGCCGCGGCAATGCCGCCGTCGAGGTCGACGTCCTCGCCGAGCCGGCCTTTGATCAGGCTGCCGTCCTCGGCGAAGCTGATCTGTCCGGAGATATGGAGCAGGCCGCCGATTTCGACCGCTGGAACGTAGGACGCCACCGGGGCAGCGGGCTGGGGGAGGGTGATGCCGAGCTCGGCAAGGCGTTGATCAATGCTCATGGCGTGCCCTCAACACCTGTGCCCGCGTTCGGTCAAGCCTGACGCGTCACCGTGAACCCGGCGAAGCTCTGGCTGGTCGGCATCAGCTCGATCGCGTTGATGTTGAGATGCGGCGGCAAGGTCGCGATCCACCAGATGGTTTCGGCGAGGTCGTCGGCGGTCATCGGGGCCATGTTGGCATAAAGCTGGTCGGACGCAGCCTGGTCGCCGCCGGTCCGGACCAGAGTGAATTCAGTCTCCGCCATGCCCGGCTCGATCGAGGTCACGCGAACGCCCGTGCCGGCGAGGTCGCAGCGCAGGTCGAGCGAGAATTGGCGGACGAACGCCTTGCTCGCGCCGTAAACCGCGCCGCCGCGATAAGGGTAAGTGGCGGCGACCGACGACAGGTTGATCACCGCGCCCTTGCGCTCGATCAGCTTGGGCAACAGCGCCCGGGTCAGCGCGACCAACGCGGTGATGTTGGTGTCGATCACGTTGGTGAGCGGCGGCTGTTCGGAATCCTGCAACGGCTCCATCGGCGGGGCCAACCCGGCGTTGTTGAGCAGCAGGTCGATCTCGCCCCACGGCGGCGACAGGCTGGCCAGCTGGGCGATGGCGTCGGGATCGCGCACGTCGAGCTCGAGCGGCAGGCAGGCGTCGCCGAGCTCGTCGGCCAGAGCGCGCAAGCGGTCGCCGCGGCGACCGGTCGCGATGACCCGCCAGCCGCTGGCCGCGAAGCGCCGCGCGGCCGCTGCGCCGATGCCGGCGGTGGCGCCGGTAATAAGTAATGTGCGGGTCATGGCCGGCCTTCCTGGAATCGATCGAGAACCCATTCGCACGCCGCCGGCCAGTGGTCGATCCGGGCATGTGCATCGGGTGCCGGCGGAATCACCGCGGCCAGCCGCGGTTCGGCCACCATGTGCAGCCGCCACACGTCGGGCGCGTGCTTGGCGACCGACGCATGGTGGACCGCAAGGTCGTCGACGAACACCGCGGTCGAGGCGCCGTGGCGCTCGACGATCTCGCTCAGCGGGGGGCCCTTGCCGCCCTGGTTGCACACCACTTCGTGGCGGATGCCGTGGCCGGCGAGCTGATCGACCCGCCACGGGTGGGCATGGTCGCCAAGATTGGTGAGGACGACGATATCGGCCACCTCGCCGATCCTGGTCAGCGCCTCAAGCGCGCCCGGGACCAAGGTCTGGCGGTGCATCTCGCCGCGGAAGAACCCGTCGAGCAACGGCCAGACGGTATCGAGCGGGACGATCTGGCCGGTCCGGCGGTCGGTTAGCGCGTCGGCGAACTGGCCGCTGTCGAGATCGAAATGGACGTCATGCTCCTCATCCAGCCACTCGGCGAAATGGGCGACCATGTGCAGCAGCACTTCGTCGCAGTCGGTGACCAGTAAAGGCCGGCTCATCGCTCGAGCTCGCGGCGGGCGGCGACCAGCGCCGCGGGCTTGACGCCGAGGGTTGCGGCAATCGTCACCAGGTCGGGCTCATGCGCTTCGAGAAAGCGTAACAGTGCCGCGAGCAGATCGGGCTCGGCCGCGCTGTGTCTCAATTCAAGAGGGTCGATGCCGCTCAGGGCAAGAAAGCGCTCGGCCAGCCGCTGATCGGCAATCGTCGCCGCCAGCGCCCGCAGCGCAAGCGCGGCTGGGTCGCGTTGGGGCGGGTCATTTGTCGTGGCGTTGCTCATGCCTTACGGTCGGTAAATACTCGCGGTGGGGAGGTTGATTGGCCAAGATCATGATCGTTGAGGACAACGCCCTCAACATCAAGCTGTTCTGCGACCTGCTCGCCGCGCACGGTCACCAGCCGCAGGCAGTGACCGATAGCCGGCTGGCGCTCGAAGCGGCGCGCGAATTTCGTCCCGACCTGGTGATCACCGACATCCAGCTGCCCCACGTCAGCGGGCTCGAGCTGATCCGCCTGCTGCGGGCGGATGCGGAGCTGAGCAACGTCCCGATCATGGCGGTGACCGCTTACGCCGCCCAGGGCGACGAAGAGCGGATCCGCGGCGCCGGCGCCCGATCCTATGTGTCGAAGCCGATTTCGGTGCTGAAGTTTGTCGCCGCGGTGCAGCAGCTGCTGGCCGAGGCCGCGGCGGATAATGCGGCGATACTCGATGAAACGGCTTTGCCTGAAGACAGGGCCGAAATCGATGATCCGGAGAGCCGGACGAACGACGGAGGCGAGGGACCGGGGCCGGAAGAGACCGGCGGCGACGAAACCCCTACTTGATCTTCGCTTCCTTGAACTCGACGTGCTTGCGCACGACCGGGTCATACTTGCGGAAGCTCATCTTCTCGGTCGTGTTGCGCGGGTTCTTCTTGGTCACGTAGAAGAAGCCGGTGTCGGCGGAGCTGACGAGCTTGATCTTGACGGTTGCCGGCTTGGCCATCGCGGAAAATCCCGGGTTTGAAAAAATGAAGGCGGTCGCTCGTTGCGCCGCCCGGACAGCCAGGTCCTGTGACGAGCGGACGGCAAAAAGTCAAGCTGAGCGATGACCGGGCCGCGGCGGCTTCACCCCCGGGCTGCGCTGCCCGACGGTCGCCTGGAGCAGCGCCTTGAGCTGGCCGGCGCGGCGGTACATCGTCTCGAACTGGACGATTTTCTGGTCGTCATCGATCAGCGACCGGGTCAGATCGGATTGCAGATCCGGGATCGCGCGGACCGTTGCCACCGCCGCCGCAATCGCCGCGGAATCCAGTTTCGGCCGGCAATCGGCGGGGAAACCGGTCACCGCCCGGCCATTGGCGTCTTCGCGATAGCTTTCCGCGCAATCCGTGCGGATCGCCCGCTGCACTCCATAGGGCATGCCGCGGCGGACGATGTCGCGATACGGCGGGACGGTCGCGATCGTCGCGTTGGTGGTGTCGAGGTTGAAATAATAATTGGCGATCTGCTGGCGGATGGTCTCGTTGCCGAGCGTGCCGGTGGCGCCGGCCGACTGGATTTCCTGATAGGTCGTGCGCTGGGTCGAGCGCGGCAGGATCTGGGTCGCTTTATAAGCCGCGAACAGGAACCGGCCGCCATCGCTGCTGTGCGGCCGGCGCAAGTCCTGCAGCGCCGCATAACCGAGGTCGTGGACTTTTTGATAATAAACGATCCGCTGCCGGAAATCCTCGCGGCTGGCGGCGAGGTCGTCGATCAGCCGCTGGCGAAATTCGCCGCCGCGCTGGCGATCGAGCCGCGTCTGGTTCCAGTTGCTGACCTGGGTGCCGAGGAAGACGCCGAGCACGACAATGCCGAGGTCGATCAGGACCGCGAACCAATTGTGCATGACGACATGTTCGCGGATGCGGCGGATCACCACCGGGCGCCTCTCCCATAAATTTGACCCAAAATTAACGCTTTTGGCCGAACCTGCCACCGACAACGGAGATTTAACATGGCCAGGCGCGACCCACTGAGCATCGCCCGCGATCAGATCAGCGAGCGCATTTGCGAATTTGAAGCGCTGATGCCGCGGTTGGCCCCGCAAGCGATCTGCCAGCGGATGCGGGCGATCCGGGCGATGGCCGCGGAGCACGGCCTCGCTGCGCTCGAAGGCCTGGCCGATTATGGCGCCTATCACGCAATGCTGCCGGGCCACGCCCACGCCACCCGCGCCTGCCTCGATCATATGGGCGAGGCGCTGATCAGCAACGATCCGATTCACGACCGCACCGCGATCCTCGCCGCGCTGGCCGTCCGCCTTCACTAGAAGCCCCCAACACTAGCGACCACGTGAACTAGCAACGACCGGGCCGCTCGCGCATTAAGCGGGCGATGCGCGCCTTTTCGCAACTGCTCGACGACCTCGTCTACACCCGCTCGCGCAACACCAAACTGACGCTGATCGGCGACTATCTCAAGCAAACCCCCGACCCCGACCGCGGGGTGGCGCTGGCCGCGCTGACCGGCGGGCTCGATATCCCGGCGGTCAAACCGGCGGTGGTCCGCGGCATTGCCGAGGAGCGCATCGATCCGGTGCTGCTGCGGATGAGCCGCGACTATGTCGGCGACATGGCCGAGACCGTGTCGCTGCTGTGGCCCGTGCCGGACGGCGAGCCCGAGATCGACGACGGCAGTGTCGGCATTGCCGACGCGGTCGAGCGGCTGCGCAGCGCGAGCCGGCTGGACGCGCCCAAGGTGCTCGCGGCGATGCTCGACCATCTCGACGCGTCGGGCCGCTTTGCACTGCTCAAGCTGGCCACCGGGGCGCTTCGGGTCGGGATCAGCGCGCGGCTTGCCAAGCAGGCGCTGGCCAATGCTTTCGGACTCAATGTCGAGGCGGTCGAGGAAGTGTGGCACGGCCTGCGTCCACCCTATGCCGAGCTGTTCGATTGGGGCGAGGGGCGCGCCGAGCAGCCTAATGTGCGCGATGTCCCGGTATTCCGGCCGTTCATGCTCGCTCACGCGCTCGACGACGGCCGGGTCAGCCTCGACGATTATGCGGCCGAGTGGAAGTGGGACGGGATCCGCGTCCAGCTGGTCCATGCCGGCGGCGAGACCCGGCTCTACAGCCGCACCGGCGACGACATTTCGGGCAGCTTTCCCGACGTCGCGGCGGCGTTTGCGCGGACCGGCGTGCTCGACGGCGAACTATTGGTGCGCGGCGCCGACCAGGGCGCCGAGGCCCATGGCGGGGCGGCGGCAAGCTTCAACGCGCTCCAGCAACGGCTCGGGCGCAAGGCGGTCAGCGCCAAGGTCCAGGCGCAATATCCGGCCTTCGTCAGGCTTTACGACATCCTGTTCGACGGCGACGAGGATCTGCGCGCGCTGCCGTGGAGCGAACGTCGGGCGCGGCTCGAGCCGGTGGTCGCGGCGCTCGATCCGGCGCGGTTCGACCTGTCGCAGCTGATCATCGCCGCCAGCTTCGAGGCGCTCGAGGATCTGCGCGCCGGCGCGCGCGATGCGGCGATCGAGGGGATCATGCTCAAGCGCCGCGATTCGCTTTATGTCGGCGGGCGCCGGGCGGGGCTGTGGTACAAATGGAAGCGCGATCCGCTGACCGCCGATTGCGTGCTGATGTATGCCCAGCGCGGGTCGGGCAAACGGTCGAGCTATTATTCCGATTTCACCTTTGGCTGTTTCACCGAAACGGGCGAGCTGCTGCCGGTCGGCAAGGCCTATTTCGGCTTCACCGACGAGGAATTGAAGTGGCTCGACAGCTTCGTCCGGCGGCACACTGTCCAGCGCTATGGGCCGGTGCGCGAGGTCGACAAGGCCCTGGTGCTCGAAGTCGCGTTCGATTCGATCCACGCCTCGACCCGGCACAAGTCGGGGCTGGCGATGCGCTTCCCGCGGATCAGCCGGATTCGGACCGACAAGCCGGCCGCCGAAGCGGACCGCATCGCGACCCTGCTCGACATGGCGACTTGAAGCGGGCGGGTTCGCCTCTACGGTGCGGGCAAAAGAGGGGGAAACGATGTTCAAGACGCTGTTCGCCGCGGCCACTGTGCTGTGCGCCACCACCGCCAATGCCGAAACCTATGCGATCCAGGCCGGGCGGCTGATCGTCGATGCGTCGAAGCCGGAGCGCGGTCTGTCGACCGTAATCGTCGAGAACGGCCGGATTGCGCGGATCGAGGACGGCGCCACCGCACCGGTCGGAGCGATCGTCATCGACCAGCGCAACCGCACCGTCATGCCCGGCATGACCGATGTTCACGTCCATCTGACCTACAACAGCGGCGAGCCCTGGTATTCGGGTTTCACCCAGAAATATTCGAACAGCTATGCGGCGACAGTTGGCCTGACCCACGCGCTTGAAATGGCCCGCGCCGGATTCACCACCGTGCGCGATCTTGGCGCCGATACGACCGCCGTGATTGCGGTTCGCGACGCGGTCGCCGAAGGCCGCTTCCCGGGCCCGCGAATCCGCGTGTCGGGAGCGCCGCTGTCGATCATCGGCGGGCATGCCGATGCCGCCACGGCGCTGCCGCCCGAACTCGCCGCAGCGGTCAACGAAGCCCATCTCAACCCCAGCGTCTGCACCGGCGTGCAGCAATGCCAGGAAGTGGTCCGCAAGCTGGCCGCGGCCGGCGTCGACGCGATCAAGATCATGGCCACCGGCGGCGTGCTCGATCCGGGCGCGCTCGGGCTCGAGCAACATTTTACCGATGCCGAAATGCGCGGCATCGTCGAGATGACGCACGCCATGCACCTCAAGGTCGCGGCGCATGCCCACGGCGCGCACGGAATTCTTGCGGCGACCAACGCCGGCGTCGATTCGATCGAGCACGGCACCTTCCTCGATTTGGCCGGAGCGCAGGCGATGAAGGCCCACGCGACCTATTATTCGGCGACTCTGATGGCCTTCAGCGGGGTCAAGGGATTGCTCGGGACGGGCAAATTGACGCCGGCCATGGAGGCCAAGGCGAGCCAGACCTTTGCAGTGTGGGGCAAGGGTCTCAACCTCGCCTACCGGGCCGGCGTCAAGATCGCGCTAGGGACCGATTCGGCGGTCGCTCCGCACAAGGATGCCGGCCAGGAACTGGCGCTGATGGTGACCAAGGGCGGGATGACCCCGCGCGACGCGCTGATCGCTGCGACCAAGGGCGGACCCGACCTGCTCGACCTCTCGGGCGAAACCGGAACCCTCGATCCGGGCATGTCGGCCGATCTGATTGCAGTCGAGGGAGACCCGTTGGTCGATCCGGTGGCGGTTACTCGCGTCGGCTATGTGATGGTGCGCGGGAAACCGATTCCGATGGAGACCCATTGATGCGGCTGTCGCCGATTGTTCTTTCGCTGCTGCTGTCGAGCGCGGCCGTTGCGGCGGATACCCCGGCGCCCGCGGCAGGCGACGTCCCGTCCAAGGATGCCAAGGCCGATGCTCCCAAGCCCGACCCGGACGTCGCCGCTGCCAGCGTTGTCGAAACCGCCCAGCCGGTTAAGCGATCGATCTCGGTCCGTGGCCGGACGCTCGCCTACACGGCCACGCCGGGCACGCTGACCATCCGCAACGATGACGGCGCGCCGACCGCGAGCATGTTCTTCACCGCCTACACAGTCGAAAGCCGCGGGCGGCCGCGGCCAGTTACCTTCCTGTTCAACGGCGGTCCCGGTTCGGCGACCATGTGGCTCCTCATGGGCTCGGTCGGCCCGATCAAGGTCGACGCTTCGAGCGCGGAAATGGTCGCCGGCCCGCCGTTTCGATACGGGCCCAACCCCGACACCTTGCTCGACATCAGCGACCTCGTGTTTATCGACGCGCCGACCACTGGCTTGTCGCGGCCGATCGGCAAGGCCGAGGCCAAGGACTTTTTCGGGGTCGACAAAGACCTCGATGCCTTCACCCGCACGATCCAGCGCTACCTGACCAAATACGGCCGCTGGAATTCACCCAAATTCATTATCGGCGAAAGTTATGGGACAACCCGCGCGGCCGGGCTGTCGAAGCGGCTTGCCGACAATGGCGTCCAGCTCAATGGCATCGTGCTGGTCTCGACGGTGCTCAATTTCGCCGATTTCGCCGGCGACCAGGCGCTGATCAACTTCTTCCCGACCGAGGCGGCCAACGCCTGGTACCACGGCAAGATCGATCCCAAGCCCGAGCTGATGAGCTTCCTCAATGACGCCCGCGCATTTGCCAGCGGACCCTATGCCAGCGCGTTGCAGAAAGGCCGCGCGATTGGCGACGAGGAGCGGCAGGCGATCGCCCAGCAGATGGCGCGCTTCCTCGGCATTTCCGCCGATTTCATCCTGCGCTCGAACCTGCGGGTGTCGGACGATCGTTTCCGCCGCGAGCTGCTGCGCGACAGCCATGAGATCATCGGCCGGATCGATTCGCGCTATGTCGGCACCGAGGCCGACGCGGCCGGGTCCGGGACCAGTTTCGACCCGCAGGCGAGCTCGATCACCGGCGCCTTCGTCGGAGCCTTGAACGATTATCTGTTTCGCGACCTCGGCTACAAGACGCCGCTGAGCTATCGCCCAAACAACTATGCCGGGATCGGCGACGACTGGAGCCTCCAGCACAAGTCGGCCGACGGCGACCAGCCGATCGCCGACACCAGCGTCGACCTCGCTGCCGCGATGCGCGAGAATCCGCGGCTCAAGCTGTTGTCGGTCAACGGCCTGTACGATCTGGCGACACCGTTTTTCGGGGCGGATTACGAGATCGGGCACATGGCCATGGAACCGCGGATCGCGGCCAATATCCGCTACGTTTATTATCCGGCCGGCCACATGATGTACACCGATCCGGGCTCGGCGCGGCAGCTCAAGGCGGATCTCGCCGAGTTTTACGCAAGCGCGATGTAAGCCACGAAAAACGCCCGCCCAGCGCAAGCCGGACGGGCGTATTTCATTCGCTGTGGCGCGAGTTTACTGAACCGGAGTGAGGTTCACCGCTGCATATTTGCCGCGACGATCCACTTCGATCTCGAACTCAAGCCGGTCGCCTTCGTTGAGCGTCGGCATTCCGGCGCGTTCGACGGCCGAGATGTGAACGAACGCATCGGGCTGTCCGTCGTCGCGCTGAATGAAGCCGAAGCCTTTCATCGCGTTGAAGAACTTGACCGTGCCGCTGGCTTTTTCACCGGTCAGCTGGCGTTGCGGCCCGCCGCGATCTCCACCAGCGCCGCCGAAACCGCCACCGGCGCCACGATCGGCGGGTGCTCCGCCGCCGCCGCCGCGCGAGATTTCCATCGGCTCGCCGTCGATCCGGATGTTGGTCGCGGAAATGCGGCCGCCCCGGTCGACCAGCGTGAACTCGAGCGGCTGGCCGTCAGCCAGGTCGGTCAGTCCGGCCTGCTCGACCGCGGAGATGTGAACGAACACATCTTCGCCGCCGTCATCGCGAACGATGAAGCCAAAGCCTTTTTGCGGGTTGAAGAATTTGACCACGCCCTTGCCTTCGCCGACGACCTGGGGGGGCATGCCCCCACCTGCGCCGCCACCGGCGCCGCCGCCGCGAAAACCACCGCCGCCGCCGCCGCCGCTGCGGAAACCACCGCCGCCACCGCCGCCGCCGCCGCCGTAGCCGCCGCCACGATCACCGCCGCCGCCACCGCCGCCGTAGCCGCCGCCGTAACTGCGGGGAGGCCCGCCGCCGAAGCCGCCACGATCGGCGAAACCGCCGCGGTCACCTGAACTCTCTTCTGCGAAAACTCCGTCGCGCTTGTCACGTCCACGACCGCCCCGGTCGCCTTTACGTCCTTTATCGAAACCCATGCCCGTCCATACTTCCTTGTGCCCAAACAAATAAAACCTGCGCGCTGGGCCCATAGGCGCAACCGGTCGTAGCGCGTCCTGCTCACGCACCATTCACGGCCCTACAGGAAAAATGGCGCATTCTCTAGTGACTCAATGGGCGCGGGGGTGGCAAGCGCGGCGCAACAGCGACTAGAGTGGCGGATTGACGCGCCCGCGGACACTGCGGACGCCGACCATATGAGGCCGCGAGGCACGATCGAGGACGATGAATGAGCATCCATTTCCATGAGGAAGACCTGCCGGCCGGCGTGACCTTCGGCGACGGGCCGATCGCGGTCGATACCGAGGCGATGGGGCTGCTGCCGGGCCGCGATCGGTTGTGCCTGGTCCAGCTCGCCGACGGCCGCGGCGACGAACATCTCGTGCGCTTCGGCAACGGCAGCGACTTTGCAGCGCCGCGCCTGAAGGCCCTGCTCGGCGACCCGGCCCGGCTCAAGCTGTATCATTTCGCGCGGTTCGACGTCGCCACCATCCGCGCCTATCTCGGGATCATCGCGGCGCCGCTGTACTGCACCCGCACCGCGTCGCGGCTTGTCCGCACCTACACTGACCGCCACGGCCTCAAGGATCTGGTCCGGGAAATGCTCGGCACCGAGATTAGCAAGCAGCAGCAGACCAGCGACTGGGGCGCCCCCGAGCTCAGCGACGCGCAACGCGAATATGCCGCCAGCGACGTGCGCTTTCTTCATGCGCTGAAGGACAAGCTCGACGAGCGGCTGGTGCGTGAGAACCGCGTCGACCTCGCCCAGGCCTGCTTCGATTTCCTGCCCCACCGCGCGCTGCTCGACCTCGCCGGATGGGCCGAGCGGGACATCTTTGCGCATGACGGCTGAGCCGGCTCATGTCTGAAGCCGCAACCCGCGAGCGCGCCTTCCGCCAGCTGTGGGCGGTGCCGGGCAGCCGGCACGATCAGCTGATCCGCTTCGCCAAGTTCGCGCTGCCGAGCGCGGTCGGCGCGCTGATCGCGATCCTCGCTTTCGCGCCGCTCCAGAAGGAGGGCGATGCCAGCTTCATCCTCGACAAGAAGAAGGTCGACAACGCGCCCGAGCGGATGCGGGTCGAAACGGCGCGCTATGGCGGCGAGGACAATCGCGGCCAGAAATTCTCGATCGAGGCCAATTCGGCGATCCAGCGCAGTTCCGAGATCCCGGTCGTCGACATTGATGGAATGATGGCGCGACTCGGGCTGGCGCAGGGTCCATTGGTGATCATGGCCAATTTCGCGCGCTACAATCTCGACAGCCAGTTAATCGATATCAATGGCCCGGTGCGGGTCATCGGGCCCGACGGCTACCGGCTCGAAACTGCCGACGTCCGGGTCGACCTCAAGCAGCGCCACCTGACCAGCCCGGGTCCGGTGGTCGGGGAAATGCGGCTTGGCCATTTCCGCGCCGGCAGCCTGACCGCCGATCTCGGCGATCGCACGGTTGTGCTCGGCAACGGCGCTCGCTTGAAAATCGTGCAAGGTGCAGTCAGATGAAGGACATGCGCCGGATCGCCATCCTCATTTCCGCAGTGGTCGCAGTCGCCGGAGCCGCCGGCATCGCCCACGCCGCCGACCCGGTTTCGGCGTTGAAGGGGCACGACAGCAGCGCCCCGATCGACGTCTCGGCCGACCGCATCGAAGTCCAGGACCGCGCCGACCGGGCGATCTTCGCCGGCAACGTCCGCGTCCGCCAGGCCACGCTGGCGCTCGACACCGAGCGCCTGACCGTATCCTATTCGAGTTCGGGCGGAATTCAGATCCGTCGGCTCGACGCCGCCGGCGGCGTGGTGGTGCGCAGTCCGTCGGAGACCGCGCGCGGCAATTTTGGCATTTACGACCTCGACAAAAAGCTGATCACCTTGATCGGTGCGGTCCAGCTCGACCGCGGCGGATCGCGGGTGATGGGGTCGCGGCTGGTGATCGATCTCGATTCCGGCCGCGCGGTGGTCGACGGCGGAGCGCCCGGCGTGGGCCAGAGCGGCGGGCGCGTGACCGGCCACTTCACCGTGCCCAAGAAGTCCCGCTGAGTAGCGCCATGAACGATGCCGCGACCTTCGCGCGACCGGCGGCCGAGACGACGCTTGCGCCGCAGGCCCCGGCCGGCGCGCTCGAGGTACGCTCGATCGCCAAGGCCTATGACCAGAGGGCGGTGCTGCACGATGTTTCGCTGAGCGTTTCGCGCGGCGAGGTGGTCGGGCTGCTCGGACCCAATGGCGCCGGCAAGACCACCTGCTTTTATTCGATCATGGGCCTGGTCAAGCCCGACAGCGGCCGGATCTTCCTCGACGGGCAAGAGATCACCGACCTGCCGATGTATCGCCGGGCGATTCTCGGCATTGGTTATCTTCCCCAGGAAACGTCGATTTTTCGCGGCCTCACGGTCGAGGAAAACATCCGCGCCGTGCTCGAGGTGGCCGAGCCTGACCGCGCCGCGCGCAACGAGCGGCTCGAGCAATTGCTCGGCGAGTTCGGGCTGACCAAGCTGCGCGATTCGCCCGCGCTGTCACTGTCGGGCGGCGAGCGGCGGCGGTGCGAGATTGCGCGCAGCCTGGCCGCCGACCCGTCGATCATGCTGCTCGACGAACCGTTCGCGGGCATCGACCCGATCTCGATCTCGGACATTCGCGACCTCGTGCGCGAATTGAAGCAGCGCGACATCGGCGTGCTGATCACCGATCACAACGTCCGCGAGACGCTCGATATCGTCGATCGCGCCTGCATCATCTACGATGGTCAGGTGCTGTTCCAGGGTACGCCGCAGGCATTGGTCGCCGACCATGAGGTCCGCCGGCTCTACCTGGGCGAAAGCTTCGCGCTTTAGGCGCAGCTATGGGTCTCGGCCCACGCATCGACCTCCGCCAATCGCAGTCGCTGGTGCTGACGCCCCAGCTGACCCAGGCGATCAAGCTGTTGCAGCTGAGCAATCTCGAGCTCGAAGCATTTATCGCCGAGGAAATCTCCAAGAACCCGCTGATCGAGGAGATCGGCGGCGAAGAGGAAGGCGAAGCGCCAGTTGTTGCCGCGGTGGCGGTCGATGCTGAAGCTGGGGGAGAGTTCGGCGGCGCGGGCGAAGGCGGCGCCGATGACGCGCCGCCCGATCCTGGCGCGGACGAGCTGATCGCGTCGCTCAACGCCAGCGACGACCAGCCGCTCGACATCGATTGGCGCGACCAGGCGCTGGAAACCGACAGCTATGCCGACGTCGCCGGATCGGCCAGCGCGGGAGCAAGCGAGGAAGGCTTCGATTTCGACCGGATCGAGGCCGGCGAAGCGTCGCTCAGCGAGCATTTGCTGGCCCAGCTGCATGGGCTCGGCGGACCCGCAGGCGCGCTTGCCCGAGCGATCGCCGAAACGCTCGACGAGACCGGTTATTTGAGCGTTCCGCTGTCCGAGATCGCCGACGACAACAAGGTATCGCGGACCGACGCCGAGCGCGCTTTGGCGATCGTCCAGACGCTCGACCCGCCCGGGGTCGGGGCGCGCAACCTCGCCGAATGCCTCGCGCTGCAGGCCCGCGCGGCCGACCGCTACGACCCGGCGATGGCGCGGCTGATCGACAATCTCGAATTGCTGTCGCGCGGCCAGATGGCGGCACTCAAGCGGATTTGCGCAGTCGATGATGAGGACCTCGCCGACATGGTCCGCGAGCTGCGCGCCTACGATCCCAAGCCCGGCTGCCGCTTTTCGAGCGATGCGGCCGACGACGTCACGCCCGACGTGTTCATCCGCCGCACCGCCCAGGGTTTTGCGGTCGAGCTCAACGCCGCGACGCTGCCGCGGCTGTTGGTCAATCGGCGCTATTATCAGGAGCTCAAGACCGGCCCGCAGGACAAGGCGTCGAAAGCGTGGCTGAGCGAATGCCTGTCCAGCGCCAACTGGCTGATCAAGGCACTCGACCAGCGGGCGCGGACGATCGTCAAGGTCGTGTCGGAAATCGTCAAGCGCCAGCAAGGGTTCTTCGAGCGCGGGGTGAGCGGGCTCAAGCCGCTGACGCTGCGCGAGGTCGGCGATGCGATCGAGATGCACGAATCGACGGTCAGCCGCGTCACCTCGAACAAATATGTGCTGTGCGACCGCGGCCTGTTCGAGCTCAAATATTTTTTCAGCTCGGGGGTGGGATCGAGCGAGGAAGGCGGCGAGGGCGCCGCTGCCGGCGCGGTCAAGGCGGCGATCGGGGAGCTCATCGCCAAGGAGAGCGACATCCTCAGCGACGATACACTGGTCGAATTGCTAAATGACCGCGGGTTCGATTTGGCGCGGCGCACGGTCGCCAAATATCGCGAGGCGATGGGCATCGGCTCATCCATCCAGCGGCGCAGGGAACGGAAGATCTCGGGCGGCTGACCCCGTGGGTCAGACCGACAGCCGCGCCCACACCGGCAGATGGTCCGACGCCCGCTTCGACGCCGGGCTCATATGCACCCCGGCGGCGTCGATCGTGAGGTCGGTGTGGACGATGATCCGGTCGAGGCAGGCGACCGGCTTGCGCGAATGGAAGCTGGGGCCGGTCAGCGCCACCTGATAGTTGGGGCCGATGTCGCGCAGGCAGCCGGCGGCGTCGCGCCAGTCGTTGGTGTCGCCCATCAGCACGGTCGGCATCTTTTGGACGCGCCCGGCGATGGCGTGGAGGATCGCGCGCATCTGCCGCCGCCGCCACAGGCCGGACAGGTCGAGGTGCATGCCGATCACCCGCAGCGGCTGGTCGCCAATCAACAGCTCGGCCATCACCGCGCCGCGCGGTTCGAGCGTCGGCAGGTCGATCGCCGACACGTCGATCACCCCGATATGCTTCTTCACCAGCAGCGCGTTGCCGTGCCAGCCGATGTTGCGGGTTTTCAGATTAATCAGCTTCTCGGCCTGGGCGCCGCCCGGAATCCGTTCGAGCGTGCGGCGGTGGCGCAGGCCGAAAGAGACTGGCCGATACAATCCATGCTCGTCGATCAGTTCGTGCGGCACGGCCGACGCGCGCCCACCGAAGCGCCTGTCCGCTTCCTGCAGCGCGACAATGTCGGCATCAATTTCGTGGAGCACGTCGAGCACGCGCTGCGGGTTGCGCCGGCGATCGGTGCCGATCGCTTTACGCATATTGTAGCTGGCGACGGTGAAGCTCGACGGGGAAGTCACTGTGCCGCCAACACCCGCCAATGCGTCCTGTTCCTCAAACGTCGAGGTTCGCGACGTTGAGGGCGTTTTCCTGGATGAACTCGCGGCGCGGCTCGACGACGTCGCCCATCAGGCGGGTGAAGATCTCGTCGGCGACGTCGGCCTGGGTCACTTCGACCCGCAGCAGCGAGCGGATGTTGGGGTCAAGCGTGGTTTCCCACAATTGCTCGGGGTTCATTTCGCCGAGCCCCTTGTAGCGCGAAATCGACAGCCCGCGGCGGCCGGCGGCAAGCACCGCGTCGAGCAGTTCGGACGGGCGTGAGATCGGGATCGTCTTGCGGGTGTCGGCTTCGGGCGCTTCGGCGGCGTTTGCGGTCGCGTCGGCTTCGATGTCTTCGCCGTCCACTTCGAGCGGCTCGGCAATCGGCGCTGCGGCTTCGGGAGTGGCCGCCGCGCCTTTCTTGAGCACCCGCAACACCGACGGACCGGCGTAGGCCGGCAGTTGCTCGTTGGCGAGCGCGTCGAGCTTGCGCGCCTCGGCCGAGACCAGGAAGCCTTTTTCAATCACATGGGCATCAGTCACGCCGCGCCACAGCCGCTTGAGCAGATAGCCGCCTTCCTGGGCGACCTCTCCGGTCCAGCCGGCTTCGGGATCGGCGGCATCGAGCCAGGCGGCGACCTTGGCGATGGCCTTGGCCCGGCCGGCATCGTCGAGGGTCGGCGCCAACGCCCCGTTGATCGCCAGCGCCTCGACCAGCGCCGGATCATATTTGCGCTGCACATAGCCCATCAGGGTCCGCACGCGCCGCGCGTGATCGACCAGACTGCGTAGATCGTCGCCGCTGCGGTGGCTGTCGGGGCCTTCGAGGACCAGGCCGTCGAGACCGACATCGACCAGATATTCGTCGAGCGCGGTATCGTCCTTGAGATAGACTTCGGACCGTCCGCGGCTGACCTTGTAGAGCGGCGGCTGAGCGATGAACAGGTGACCCTGCTCGATCAGCTCAGGCATCTGGCGGTAGAAGAAGGTCAGCAGCAGCGTGCGGATGTGGGCGCCGTCGACGTCGGCGTCGGTCATGATCACAATCTTGTGATAGCGCAATTTGTCGAGGCTGAATTCCTCGCGACCGATGCCGGTGCCGAGCGCCTGGATAATCGTCCCGATCTCGCGCGACGACAGCATCCGGTCGAACCGCGCACGCTCGACGTTGAGGATCTTGCCGCGCAACGGCAGGATCGCCTGATACTTGCTGTCGCGTGCCTGCTTGGCCGAGCCGCCGGCGCTGTCGCCCTCGACCAGGAACAGCTCGGACTTGGCCGGGTCCTTTTCGGTGCAGTCGTGGAGCTTGCCGGGCAAGGAGGAGATCCCCATCACCGACTTGCGGCTCGCCTCGCGCGCCTTGCGGGCCGCTTCGCGCGCGGCGGCGGCGTCGATCACTTTCTGGATGATCATCCGGGCATGCGCCGGATTCTCCTCGAGCCATTCGGCGAGCTTGTCGGCGATCAGGCTTTCGAGCGGCTGGCGCACTTCGGACGAGACCAGTTTGTCCTTGGTCTGGCTGGAGAATTTGGGGTCGGGCAGTTTGACCGAGACGATCGCGGTCAGGCCCTCGCGCATGTCCTCGCCGGTCAGATTGACCTTCTCGCGCTTGAGCGCGCCGGACTTCTCTGCATAATTGTTGAGCGTCCGGGTCATCGCCGCGCGGAACGCCGCGAGATGGGTGCCGCCGTCGCGCTGCGGGATGTTGTTGGTGAACGGCAGGACGTTCTCGTAATAACTGTCGTTCCATTCCATCGCGACGTCGATGCCGATTTCGTCGCGCTGGCCGTGAATGGCGATCGGGTCGGGCACCAGCGGGGTCTTGGCGCGGTCGAGATATTTGACGAACGCGGCGGTTCCGCCCTCGTAGAACAATTCGATCTCGCGCGGCTCGTCGTGGCGCGCATCGACCAGCACCAGCCGCACGCCGGAGTTGAGAAAGGCGAGCTCGCGGAAGCGATGCTCAAGCCGGTCGAAGTCGAAATCGAGCAGCTTGAAGGTGTCGCTGCTGGGCAGGAAGGTAACGCGCGTGCCGCGCTTGTCGGTCGTGCCGACGACCTTGAGCGGAGCTTCCACGTCGCCGTGGCGGAAGCGCATGAAATGCTCCTCGCCGTCGCGCCAGATGGTCAGGTCGAGCCATTCCGAGAGCGCGTTGACGACCGATACGCCGACCCCGTGCAAGCCGCCGGAGACCTTGTAGGCATTGTCGTCCGACGCATTCTCGAACTTTCCGCCGGCGTGGAGCTGGGTCATGATGACCTCGGCCGCCGAAACGCCTTCCTCGGCATGGATCCCGGTCGGGATGCCGCGGCCATTGTCCTCGACGCTGACCGAGCCGTCGGCGTTCAAGGTGATCAGGATCCGGTCGCAATGACCGGCCAGCGCCTCGTCGATGGCATTGTCCGAAACCTCGAACACCATGTGGTGCAGGCCCGAGCCATCGTCGGTATCGCCGATGTACATGCCGGGGCGCTTGCGCACGGCGTCGAGGCCGCGCAGGACCTGGATGCTGTCGGCGTCGTAGCTGTTCTGATTGGGGGCCTGGTCGGGGGCTTTGTCGGGGGTCTGATCGGGTTCGCTTGCCATGCTTCCGGATATAGTGGCTCCGACCGCAAAGTCACGCGCGCGTACACGCGCGCACGCGTGAAGCGGCCGCCCTATCGCGGTGGCTGGAAATCTGCTCAGCTTTGCTCCGACGGGGGGAAATCAGGCCATGCGCAAGTTGATCTCAGGGGTGATTTTAGCGGCGGTTGCAATCGGACCGGCGACCGCGGCGGGAACCGAACCGCGGCCTGACCAGGTCGCTTTCCGTGGCCTTTACAAGGAGCTGGTCGAAACCAACACGACCCTGTCCGAGGGCAGTTGCACGCTTGCCGCCGAACGCATGGCGGCGCGGCTCAGGGCAGCGGGGATGACCGACTCCGACCTGACCCTGTTCGCCGATCCGGCCCACCCCAAGGAAGGCGGACTGGTCGCGATCTACCCCGGCTCGTCGAAAACGCTCAAGCCGATCCTGCTGTTGGCGCATATCGACGTGGTCGAGGCCAAGCGCGCCGACTGGACCCGTGACCCGTTCACTTTGGTCGAGGAAGGCGGCTATTTCTATGCTCGCGGATCGGCCGACGACAAAGCGATGGCGGCGGTGTGGGTCGATGCACTGATCCGCTTTAAGCAGCAGCATTACCAGCCGAAGCGGACGATCAAGCTCGCTCTGACTTGCGGCGAGGAGACCAATGGCGCGTTCAACGGCGCGCAATGGCTGGCAGCCAATCGGCGCCCGTTGATCGACGCCGAGTTCGCTCTCAACGAAGGCGGCGGCGGGACCACCGACGGCAAGGGCCGGGTGGTGTCGCAGGAGATCCAGGTGGGTGAGAAGATCTTCGCCAATTTCCGGCTCGAGACGCGCAATCCCGGCGGCCATTCGTCGGTGCCGGTGCGGGCCAATGCGATCTACCAACTGGCGCGGGCGCTGACCAAGATCGACGAGCATGAATTCCCGACCGAGATGACCGATACCACGCGGGCCTTCTTCGCGCGGTCAGGGGTGGGGCGGCATTCGGATTTGGGCCGGGCGATGGTCGCGCTTGCCGCCAACCCGGCGGACTCGGCGGCCGAGGCGGTGGTCAATACCGACCCGTTCCTCCATTCGAACCTGCGCACGACCTGTGTCGCGACCATGCTCGATGGCGGCCATGCCAAGAACGCGCTGCCGCAGCGCGCCGGCGCCAATATCAATTGCCGGATTTTCCCAACTCATTCGATCGAGCAGACCAGGGCCGAGCTGGCGCGGGTGATCGGCGATCCGGGCGTGACCATCGAGGCGCTGCCGCCGGTCCGTCCGTCGCCGCCGTCGCCGCCGCTCGACGCCAAGGTCGTAGCGCCCATGGAGCAGCTGGCCAAACGCTATTTCCCCGGCGTGCCGGTGATCCCGTCGATGGCCAACGGCTATACCGATTCGACCTTCCTCGCCGCGGCCGGAATCCCGACCTACGGCGTGCCCGGCATCTGGTTTGATCCCGATGGCAATGGCGCGCACGGGCTCAACGAACGGATCGAAGTGCGCTCGCTCTATGTCGGGCGCGACTATCTGTTCGACCTGATCAAGGCGTACGCGGGCTAACTCGCCCGCGTTCGCTTGGCCTTAGCCGGCGCGGGTCTGGCGGCCGCCGGGACGGCCGCGGTTGCCACCCGGACGCCCAGTCGGCCGCGCACTATCGCCGCGATGGGCGGGGTTGCGGTTGGGACGATGGTCGCCGGTCGGACGCTGGCCCTGAGGACGCTGGCCCTGCGGATGCTGGCCCTGAGGACGCTGGCCGTGCGGACGAGCGGGACCACGGAAGGTGCGCTGCTCGCGCTCGGCCGGGGCCGGCTTGAGCGCTCGCGTCGCGCGCACCGCATCGGCGAAATTGCCGGGCAATGCTTCGATCGTCAGTTTCTGACGGGTCAGCCGCTCGATGTCGCGCAGCAACGGCCGTTCGTCATCGGCGCAGAACGCAATGGCGATGCCCGAAGCGCCGGCACGCGCGGTCCGCCCGATGCGGTGGACATACTGGTCCGGCACATGCGGCAGATCGTAATTGAAGACGTGGCTGACGCCCGGGATGTCAATCCCGCGCGCGGCGATGTCGGTCGCCACCAGCACCTTGATGTCGCCCGAGCGGAACAGGGCGATCGCCCGTTCGCGCTGCGGCTGGCTCTTGTTGCCGTGGATCGCATTGACGTGGATCCCGGCCGCGCTGAGCATCCGCACGATCTTGTCGGCGCCATGCTTGGTGCGGCTGAACACCAGCGCCCGCTCGACCGGAGCGGTCTGCAGCAGGTGGATCAGAAGCGCCTGCTTTTCGGCCTGGTTGACGAACGTCACGCGCTGCTCGACACGCTCGACCGTGGTCGCAACCGGAGCGACCGAAACTTCGGCCGGGTTGGTCAGGTAGCGGTCGGCCAGCTCCTTGATCGCGCGCGGCATGGTGGCCGAGAAGAACAGGGTCTGGCGCTTGGGCGGGACCAGAGCGACGATCCGCTTCAATGCGTGGATGAAGCCCAGATCGAGCATCTGATCGGCCTCGTCGAGGACGAGGATTTCGAGTTCGCGCAAGCTCAGGGCGCGCTGGTCGACGAGGTCGAGCAGGCGGCCCGGAGTGGCGACCAGGACGTCGAGCCCGCGCGACACTTCGCGCACGCTCTTGCCGTTGGGGACGCCGCCGAAGACGACTCCGACTGACAGTTTCATGAAGCGGCCGTAAGCGCGCGCCGAAGCGGCGATCTGGGCGGCGAGCTCGCGGGTCGGTGCCAGCACCAGCATGCGGATCTGGCCCGGCTTGAGATAGTCACGCTTGGCCGCCAGGCGATCGAGCGACGGCAGCACGAAGGCCGCGGTTTTGCCGGTACCGGTCTGGGCGATGCCAAGCAGGTCGCGTCCAGTGAGGACGGTCGGAATGGCCTGGCGCTGGATCGGCGTCGGCGTGTCGTATTTGGCGTGCGCGAGCGCATCGAGAACGGGCTGCGAGAGCCCGAGAGTTTGAAAAGTCACTAATTTATACCTTGAACAGATGCCGGCAGCGACCGCGCAAAATGCGGGCGCCAGCGGCGGGGGAATAAGCACCCCGCGTGATATGGGAGAGCAAGTTGATCGAGACGCGGGCCGGTCGTTGCCTAACTGGCTGGACCGATCACGCCGCTTGATGGCGTCTCGTGCTGCGCTGCAACATAGGGGCAAAAGCGAAAATGTCCACCCCCGCCCTAGGCATTGGCTAGGCGGGGACGATCTGGCCGCCTTCGACGGTAAACCGCGCGGCGGCGGCGATGCCGTCGAACAAGGCCGGCTCGGTCGCGGTCAGCCACACTTGGCCGCGGCCCTCGAGGCGCTCGAACAGCGCCGCCCGGCGGTGCGGATCAAGGTGCGCGGCGACTTCGTCGAGCAGCAGGATCGGCGGCGCGCCACGCCGCTCGGCGACCAGCTCGGCGTGGGCCAGGACCAGGCCGAGCAGCAGCGCCTTCTGCTCGCCGGTCGAACTCGACGCCGCCGGCATGGCTTTGGCGCGGTGGGTGACGGCGAGATCCTGGCGGTGCGGTCCGACGGTTGCCCGGCCGACCGCGGTATCGCGCCCACGGCTCGCCCGGAGGTCGGCGGCAAGGTCGCCGTCGGCCCAGCCGCCGAGCGCCAGCTGGGCGGTCGCAAAGACGCCGGCGGGGGCATCGGCAAGGCGCTGGTCGAGCGCGGCGACGGCCCGGGCCCTCGCTGAAGCGACCGCCGCGCCATGCTCGGCCATGCCGGCTTCGAGCGCCGCCAGCCACGCCGGATCGGCGCCGTCGGGCTCGGCCAGCAGCTTGTTGCGGGCGCGCATCGCCGCTTCGTAGCGCGCGGCGTGGTGGGCGTGGCCGGGCTCGAGCGCCAGCACCAGCCGGTCGAGGAAGCGGCGCCGGGCGCCAGCGGTGTCGGCGAACAGCCGGTCCATCGCCGGGGTCAGCCACAGCACCGACAGCCATTCGCTGAGCGAATTGACCGCCGCCATAGCGCCGTTGATGCGCACCTGGCGCCGGTCGGGAGCGGTGGCGAGGGTGCCGGTGCCGATTTCTATCTCGCCGAGCCGGGCGGCGACGCCGAACCCGCCCGGACCGTCATTGCGCGCCATTTCGGCCAACGCCGCCCCGCGCAGCCCCCGGCCGGGCGTGAGCAGCGACACCGCTTCGAGGCAATTGGTCTTGCCCGCGCCATTGTCGCCCGACAGCAGCACAAAGCCGGGCCCGGGCTCGATCAGCGCCGTCGGGTAGGAACGGAAATCGGTCAGGGTCAGGCGGGAAACGGGCACTGTCGCGGCTTAGCCGCTATTGTTCGCGGCGGTCGATCAATTCGTAATGCACGGCGTGATGGTCGAAGCGCTTGAGCACGGCACGGGCCGCGTCGGGGACGTGGCTGACGCTGTAATCGTCGCCCATGAGCGCCTTGATCGCGTCCAGGCTGTCGAACCACATCAAGGTCTGGAATTCGACCTCGTCGCCAAGGTCGCGCTTCATCAGGTCGATTTGGCGAAAGCCGGCGATGCGGCGTGCCTCGATCCCTGGAATGACCTCGCCGTGGACGATCCGCTCATAGGCATCGGCATTGTCCGGCGTGGTCCACCCGCGCCATATTCGGCAAATCGTCACACCCGCATCGGCATCAGCACATAGAGCGCGTTGGACTTGTCATTCTCGCGCAGCAGCGTTGGCGCGGCGGCGTCGGCCAGATGGACTTCGACGCTGTCGCCCTCGATCTCGTGCAGGATATCCATCAGATAGCGGGCGTTGAACCCGATCTCGATCCCCTCCGAGCCATAGTCGGCCGGCAGCTCCTCGGTCGCGAGGCCGTTTTCGGGGCTGGTCACCGACAGCGTGACCTTGTCGCGGTCGACGCTCATCTTGACCGCGCGGGTCTTTTCCGAGGCGATGGTCGAGACCCGGTCGACGCCCTGCATGAAGCTTTTCGGGTCGAGCTTCAGGAGCTTGTCGTTGGCGGTCGGGATCACCCGGTTGTAGTCGGGGAAGGTGCCGTCGATCAGCTTGCTGGTCAGGACCGCGCTGCCGAGGCCGAAGCGGACCTTGGTCGGCGACAGCGAGACTTCGACTGTGCCTTCGACCTCGTCGAGCAGCTTGCGCAGCTCGGTGACACATTTGCGCGGGATGATCACGTCCGGCATGCCGTCGGCGCCGTCAGGCTTGGGTACAGTGACCCGCGCCAGCCGGTGGCCATCGGTCGCCGCCGCCTTGAGCATGTCATCCGCGACATGGAAGAAAATGCCCATCAGATAATAACGCGTTTCCTCGGTCGAAATCGCGAATTTGGTCTTGTCGATCACCTGGCGGAGGGTCGCCGCCGGCAGCTCGAAGCGAGTCGGCAATTCACCCTCGGCGATAACCGGGAAATCGTCGCGCGGCAGGGTCGACAGGTTGAAGCGCGAGCGACCGGCGTTGACCTGCATCTTGCCTTCGGACGCGGCGAGCTCGACCTGGCTGCCTTCGGGCAGCTTGCGGACGATGTCGAACAAGGTGTGAGCCGAAACGGTGGTCGCTCCGGCCTGCTCGACATTGGCGGCGACGCTTTCATCGACCTGCAAGTCGAGGTCGGTCGCCATCACCCGCAAGGACCCGTCGTCGCGCGCTTCGATCAGCACGTTGGACAGGATCGGAATGGTGTTGCGGCGCTCGACCACCGACTGGACGTGGCTCAGGCTCTTGAGGAGTGTCGCCCGTTCAATCGTCGCCTTCATTGTCCAGTCCCTGCCCGTTCAACGCCCGCCGACCTAGCGGCAAGCGCCGGTTATAGCGAGCGTTGACGCGGGTGCCAGAGGGAAAGGAGCGTCGCGCGCGCTACCCCTGCTTGGACGGCATCAGCACCGTGTCAATGTGATGGACCACGCCGTTCGAATACTTGTCGTCGGGCTGGGTCACGGTGGCCTTGGCGCCGGCGGAGTCGGTCAGCACGATCTTGCCGCCTTCGCGCGTCGCGGTCAGCGTTCCGCCGCCCATGGTCGCCAGCACGGTCTTGCCCTTACCGTTGTCGATCGCCTTGCCGATGTCGTCGGTGAGCACCGTACCGGGCAGGATATGGTAGGTCAGGACGCCGGTCAGCTGGGCGCGGGATTCGGGCTTGGCCCAGGCGTCGGTGGTCGCCGCCGGGAGCTTGGCGAAGGCCGCGTCGTCGGGCACCAGCACGGTGTACGGGCCAGGACCGGCAAGGGTCGCATCGAGGCCGGCCGTCTTGGCCGCCTGGAAAAAGCGGCCGTTCTGGTCGAGGCCGGCGGCGATGGTCTTTTCACCGGCCGCGGTCTTGGCTGCGTCGCTTTTGGCGCCGGCCGGCTGGTCGGCGGCCTTGTCGCAGGCGTTGAGCGTGAGGGCCGAAGCCGCCAATCCGATCATGAGCGTAAATCTGGTCATTTCCGATTTCTCCTTGTGTCGTGGCAGCATCCGCGATCCATATTGTTCTAGGCGATCGCGTTGATCACGGCGGTGACTAGCTGAGTCGTCGGGTCGACCCGATAAATGTAACCGTCGTTGTAGCGATACCAGTCGTTCGACGTGTCGTAATAGGTCGACCGGTAGGCCATCGGCACGTTGTACGCGCTATAACCCAGCGGCAGGCGGCTGCCGACCCCGAGGTCACCCGCGAGCAGCAATGCAACGCCGGTGATCAAATTGCTGCCCGGATCGACCTGGTAGATCGCGCCCGGGGCGTAGCGGTAATGATAGTCCGAGCTGTCGGCGTACATGCTGCGATACTGATACGGCACGTTGTAGGCGCTGTAGCTGCTCGGCAGCATCTGCCCGTAGCCATAGCCGTTGCCGTACATCGGGATGACGTTATCGATCATCCCCGAATAGGCATCGATGCCGTAGACGTTGCCGTTGGCGTAGCGGTAATAATTGTCCGCCGTGTCCGGGTAGAACGACTGGTAATAGCTTGGGACATAGCTGTTCCGGTAGCTGCTCGGGAACTGCTGGCCGGGGACATAACCGCCGCCGAGCAAGGGCAAGAGTGAGGTGACCAGATTGGTTCGCCGGTCGACCCGGTACATGTAGCCGTCGCCGTAACGATAATAGGAATCGTCACTGTCGTGGTAATAATCGCGCAGCTCGCGCGGGACGATGCCCCGGCTGTAGGCCGCAGGCAGTGCCCGGCCGACGAAATCGAGCCGCTTGGCGTGACCCGGCGGGAGGCAGCCATTGTTCTTCTTGGCAAGGCCGGGAGGACAACCGTTCGACCAATTGCTGGCGACACGCCGGCCGAACCGGTCAGCGCCGCGCGAATTGAACGCGCGGACGCCGTCGTGACGGCCGCCGCGCTCGGCGATGCGCAGATTGCCGCGGCCGTGGCGGTCAATGGTGGCGAAATGACGCTCCGCGCCGCGATTGCGGCTCGCCACCTTGACCGGGTGACGGTCGGCCTTGGCGGCCCGCGATCCGTGGCCATGGCCACGGTCGTTTTTCGCGACCCGTTGTGCACCACGGCGATCGGCCTTGCCGCCGCGCTGGGCTTTCGCCGAATGGCCCGCATTGCCGCCATGGCCGCCGCGATCGGCGGCGGCTGGCGCGGCGATCGCCAAGGCGGCGACCCCTGCGGCCAAGAATAGCTTCGTCATTACAAAAACTCCTTTGAGCCCGGTAGAACGGCTGGTTCCGGCGGTCGTTCCGCCACCTAACCGATGGTCACGGCAACCGGTCGCGCCACGATGAACCGCAGATTTAAGCGTGGTTCAGGCTGCGGCGTCCTCGACCCAGTCGGATCGCAAGCGCCGCGCCGCGACCAGCATCAGGCCCCCGGCGACGAGGTAGAAAGCGGTGCAGCCGATAGCCGCATAGCGCAGCGATTCGACGCCATAGGTCGACTTCAACAGGTCCGAGATGCGGCCGAACATGAGCGGGCCGACGCCAAGCCCGATGAGATTGTTGATCAGCAGGAAGCTCGCCGAGGCGGTCGCCCGCATGTGTGCCGGAACGAGATGCTGGACGGCGGTGGTGACCGGTCCGAGCCAAAGGATGTTGAGCGCGTTGGGGATCAGCAGCAACGGCCACGCCACCGCCAGGCTCGGCACCGACAGGCCGAGCGCGAACATCGGCGCGGTGACGAGCCAGGCGATTGCTGGCAGCCACGCGTACCAGCGCCGGTCGGCGGTCCCGAGGCGGTCGGCCAAAAAGCCGCCGAGCAGCACTCCGGCGGTTCCGCCGATGAGCAGCAGCGAGGCGAAGAAATGCGCGGTGCCGACCAGGTCGAGGCCATAGCTGCGCATCAGCACCGACGGGGTCCACAAGGCGAGCCCGTAACCGCACAGGGAACTGCACGAGGCGGCGAAGGCCATCAGCCAGAAGGTCGGCTTGCGCGCGAGCAGTGCGAACACCGGCATGATCGCCGCCGATTGAGCGGTATCCGATGCGTTGCGCGGCGGATCGCGGACGACCCAGAACAGGATCGGCGCCAGCACGACCCCGGCGACGCCCATGACGACGAACGCCGCCCGCCAGCTGATCCAGTGGGTCAGATAGGCGCCGAGCAAGGTGCCCGAGGCGAGGCCGAGCGGCACTCCGAGCGAGAAGATCGCAAGCGCCCGGGCGCGCCGCTCCGGCGGGACATATTGGGCGATCAGGGCATAAGATGGGGCGACCCCGCCGGCTTCGCCGACGCCGACGCCGAGGCGGAAGAGGAACAGCTGCGAAAATCCGCTGGCAGTGCCGCACAAGGCGGTGAACCCGCTCCACACGGTGAGCGCCGCGGCGATCACGGCGCTGCGGCTGGTGCGGTCGGCGAGATAGGCCAGCGGTACCGCCAGCACCGAATAGAGGATCGCGAACGCGAGGCCACCAATTGCGCCGAATTGGGTGTCGCTGAGATGGAGGTCCTGCTTGATCGGCTGGGCGAGGACGCCGAGGATCTGCCGGTCGAGGAAGTTGAAGATGTAAGCCAGCAGCAGCAATAGCAGCACGCGGGTTTCGATCCGCCGGTCTGCCTTCGCCTGCCGGGTCATCCGGCCAGGCCTCGCGCAAGGGTCGCGAAAGCGTCGATGTCGCCGTCGTCGTGGTACAGAGCGAGACCGATCCGCAGCACGTCGCCGCGCACGTCGGTGACGCAATTGCTGGCCAGCAGCTGGTCATGCCAGCGCATCGCCGTCGGGCTGCGCAAGGCGAGGAAGCGGGCGTGGGGTTGGCCATCGACCGGGTTGAGCGGCTCGGCGTCGGCCAGCGCGGTCCCGGCGATTGCCTCGACCAGCCGCCGCTGGAGGTGCTCGACGTGCGCCGAAATCTGCGCGGTGCCGAGGCCGTTGTCATCCAGCATCCGCCGCACCGCATTGAAGCGGTAAAGCGCCGACGAGTCGAAGGTCGCGCCCATGAAGCGCATCGCGTCCTTGGCATAGCCGATGCTGCCCGGCGGCAGGGTCAGATCCTCGAATTCGGCGAACCAGCCGGTGACCGGCGGCCGCGGCCCGAAGCCAGGCGGGGCATGGAGGAAGGCGCAGCCTTCCCCCGACATCGCATATTTGTAGCCGCCGCCGAGGTAGAAAGCGGATTGCGCAGCGGTGCCCGCGAACGGCGTCGTTAGCGCCATGAACGCGTGATAGCCGTCGATTACGACCCACGGGCCGCCGGGCCGGGCAAGGGTGGCCAGTTGCTCGACCCCGTCGAACCGGCGGCCGCTGCCGAACAGGATTTGGCTGACCAGGATCATATCGTGGTTGCCGGTCTGGGCAGCAGCGACGAAACGCTGGCCGAAATCGTCGAACGGTTCGGCGGCGACGGTCTCGAGCTCCAGCCAGCCGTCCTCGGCCCAGCGGGCGAACTGGCGCCGCGCGCTGTGGAACTCGCCATCGCTCATCAGCACCCGCAGCCGGCGCGGATCGGCGCGCGGTGTGGCGGCGGTCAGGCGGATCAGGAAATCATGGGTGTTGGCGGCGAACACCACCGCGTCGGGCAGGCCGGTGCCGAGTTCGGCGGCGACATGGCGCTGCGCCTCGGGCCAGACCTCGCCCATCACCTTGTCCCACTTGCGGTCGGCCAGCCGGGCCGCGTCGTCCCAACATTCGACCTGGCCGGCGAAGCTGGCGTCGGGCCACAAATGATGGCTGTGCGCGGCGAGGTGCAGCCGAGCGGGATCGACGGAAAGGCTGCGCGAGAACAACCTTTTGAAACTCAAAGACCGGTCCTCATCGACCACAATTCAGGGAAGGCGCGCTTGTCGAGGGTCGAGCGCAAATAGGCCGCGCCGGCCGAGCCGCCGGTGCCCATCTTGTTACCGATGATCCGCTCGACCGTCAGCACGTGCTTGTGCCGCCACATCGCCAGCGCGTCATCGATGTCGACCAGTTTCTCGGCCAGCTGGTAGAGATCGAACCAGCGGTCGGAATCGCGATAGACCTCGAGCCACGCCGCGCCGATCGATTCTTCCGAACGGTCGCCGAGATCGAACCCCGCGCGTTCGAGCGCCGCGTGCGACGCATCGCGCAAGCTCGGCGCATCGAGCGCAGCCTGCAGCCGCCGATGCCCGTCGCTGTCCTGCTCATGCTGTTCGAGAAAGCGTGAATTCTTGATCCCCAGCCGGAATTCGAGCTCGCGGAATTGGACCGACTGGAAGCCCGACGAGGTTCCGAGCACGTCGCGGAAAGCCGTGTAATCGACCGGAGTCAGCGTCGACAGCACATCCCACGACAGGGTCATTACAGACTGGATTCGGCCGATCCGCGCCATCGCCTTGTACGACGCCGCGAACTGGTCCTGATCGAGCAATGTGATCGCCAGGTCGAGCTCTTGCAGCATCTGCTTGAGCCACAGTTCCTTGGTCTGGTGGATGACGATGAACAGCATTTCATCGTGCAGGTCGGACAGCGGCCGCTGCGCGTTGAGCAGCTGGTCGAGCGCGAGATAGTCGGCGTAGGTAATGCCGGCGGGCGTTGCGGTCATGGGTCCGGCTTAGGCGAAAGCGGACGGGCTAGAAAGCGCCGCGGATTGCACCCGGTTTACTGGCGGGCGCCCGGCAGGCCCGGCTGGCTGATCGTGCCGATGTTGCCGAACAGCTCGTCGAAGAAGCTGCGCTTGCGACCGAGCGTCGGAGTCTTGGTTTTGGCCGGGTCGATCGAGGCGATCAATTCCTTGCCGCTGCGGTCGATCAAGGCGACGTTGCCGGCCGCATCGAAGCGGACGTGCAGCACGGTCTGGTCCATCACCCGCGGATCGCGAAACGCAATCGTCTTGGTATCGCGCGAGACATAGTACCAGTCGTTGGGATTGAACTCGCCGACGAAACTCGGCCGGCCGAGCGTCTTGGTCACCGAATCCTTATTGTCGACGCCGACCTGGACCGCCGAGGCCAGCTCCTGGTCGATGACCGCTCCGCGGTGGTCCTGGATGCCGGCGCAGCCGCTGAGCACCGCCGCACCCGCGATCGCCAGAGCCCCCTTCAACACAGCAGCCTTCATTGCCTGAACCTCTTCCTCGCACGCGGGTCGCGTGAACCTTGGCGCGAACGCGCATGACGCCGCGTCACTTGCGTCGCGGCCGGGCGGCCTCAATATGCGCCGGACATGCACTGGCGCAAGCCTTACCCAAATGAGGACACCGGCGATCTCTAGGCTCAGCTTCCTGTTCCCGCGATTAACGCCGCCGGCAAGCCGCGGCGGCGACCTGTTTGAGGCCCTGGTCGGCGAAGCGCGCCGGCCGCACTGGTTTGCCGAGGGGCAGGTCACGGACAGCATCGATGGCCGATTCGCGGTGCTCGCGACGGTCGCCGCGCTGGCCACCTTGCGGCTCGAGCGCGGCGGCGCGGTGGCCCAGGCTGCAACGGTCGCGCTGGCCGAGCGCTTTGTCGAGGCGATGGACGCCGAGCATCGTCAGCTGGGCATCGGCGACCCAGCGCTGGGCAAGACCGTGCGCAAGCTGGTGGGAGCGTTGAGCCGACGCGTGACCGACTGGCGCCAGACCATCGACAGCGGCGCAAGCTGGGAAGCCGCCGCGAGCTCCAGCCTGTTCCGGGGCGCACCGCCATCGCCTCGGGCAGTGGATCATGTCGCCCAGGCGCTGCACCGGCTATGGGCCCGGCTCGAAGCCGCATCGGATCAGGCCGTGGCGGAAGGGAGGATCGGATGATCGAGGATTTCGCCCATCGCCTGACGCTCGACCGGGTCCGCGACGGCGAGCGCATCGACCTGGTTGCCGACGAGCCTGAGCGGCGCGCCATTGCCGAGCGGCTCAATCTACCGTCGCTCGAGCGACTCGAAGCGCATGCCAGCCTGGCGCGGGACGGTCAGCGGATCCGCGCCGCCGGCCGCGTCGCCGCTTCGCTCGAACAGCGCTGTGTGGTCACTGGCGAGCCGGTCGCGGCCCATGTCGACGAGGCATTCGAGATCGCGTTCATGCCCGAACCCGGCGCCGACGACCTGCCCGAGGAAGTCGAGCTCGCCGCCGAGGATTGCGACGTGGTGTTCCACGACGGGGTCGCAATCGACCTCGGCAGCGCGATCGCCGACACGCTCGCGCTGAGCCTCGACCCCTACCCGCGCAGTGCCGCCGCCGAAGCCGCGTTGCGCGAAGCCGGCGTGCTCAGCGAGGAAGAAGCAAGCCCGTTCGCGGTCCTGGCGCGGCTGCGGAAAGACCTCGGCGGGGACCAGCCCTAGCCGCAGGCACTCAGAACGGGACGTCGTCGTCGAGGTCGGTGTCGAACGCCGCAGGCTGGGGGCGTGACTGGGGACGGGCGCCGCCGCCCGAGCTCCCGCCGCCTGCAAATTCATCGCCGAAGTCGCCGCCACCGCCGCGCGCGCCGCCGCCACCGCCGTCGCCGCGGCTGTCGAGCAGGACCAGTTCACCGCGGAAGCGCTGGAGCACGATCTCGGTCGAATAGCGGTCGGCGCCCGACTGGTCCTGCCACTTGCGGGTCTGGATCTGGCCTTCGAGATAGACCTTCGAGCCCTTCTTCAAATAGTTCTTGGCGACGCGGCCGAGGTTCTCGTTGAAGATCACTACCCGGTGCCACTCGGTCCGTTCCTGGCGGTTGCCTTCCTTGTCCTTCCAATTCTCCGAGGTCGCGACGCGTAAATTGACGACTTCGCCGCCGTTGTTGAGCGAACGGCTTTCAGGATCGTCGCCGAGGTTGCCTACCAGGATCACCTTGTTCACGCCCGCCATTACAGTCTCTCCTCAAAGTCCCGCGGCGACGCTCAACCAGTAGGTCGCTCCCGCAGCGAGATAGGCCAGCACGAACAAGTAAGTCACCATGAATATTGGCCAGCGCCACGAGTTAGTTTCACGCCGGGTGACGGCGATGGTCGAGATGCACTGCGGCGCGAACACGAACCAGGCGAGGAACGCCAGCGCGGTCGGCAGCGGCCACGCCCCGTGCAGCCGGTCCTCGAGGCTGGCGGCGACGGTTTCATCGTCGGGCGCGTCGATCGAATAAACCGTGGCGATGGCGCTGACCGCGACCTCGCGCGCGGCCATTGCCGGCAGCAGTGCAAGCGCGATCTCGTGGTTGAAGCCGATCGGCCGGACGACCATTTCGATCCCGTCGGCGATCTTGCCGGCGATCGAAACCTCGCTCTGCTTCTGACCCGGCCCGGCCTGTGGGACGCTGGCCAGCGCCCACAAAGCGACGGTGGTCAGGAGGATGATCGTGCCGGCCCGCTTGAGGAAGATCTGGGCCCGCTGGAGCAGGCCGAGCGCGATGTCCTTGAATGCCGGCCACTGATATTTGGGCAGCTCCATCATGAACGCCCCGCCGCTGCCTTTGAACATCAGCCGGCGCAGCGCGAGCGCGGCCAGCAGCGCCCCGGCGATGCCGGTGATGTAGAGGCCGAACATAACCAGCCCCTGGAGACCAATGCCGTAGCCGACGTCGCGGTCGGGGATGAAGGCGGCGATGATCAGGGTGTAGACCGGAAGCCGCGCCGAGCAGGTCATCAGCGGCGCCACCAGAATCGTCGTCAGCCGGTCCTTGGGATCGTCGATGGTGCGCGTCGCCATGATCCCCG
>JBDTRT010000074.1:0-36848 GCA_039931595.1 Sphingomicrobium sp. | reverse complement strand
GACGTCCACGCGCTGATCATGGGCCGCGCGATCACCGGCATCGCCGCTTTCTAGGGCGGCCGCGCTGGCTGATCGTCATTGCGAGTAGCGGGCCGCGCGGCGCTTGATTATGCTCGGCGCTCGAACAGGGGGAGCGAATTCATGCTGACTTGGATCATTCTCGGCGTCATCGTGCTGGTGCTGGTCTATGCCGTCGGGGTCTACAACCGGCTCGTCCGGCTGCGCGCGCTGGCGCGGGAATCGTTCAGCGGAATCACCGTCCAGCTGCGCCGCCGCGCCGACCTCGTCCCCAATCTGGTCGAGAGCGTCCAGGGCTATGCCAGCCACGAACGCGAGACGCTCGACGCGGTCACCGCCCAGCGGGCCGCCGCGGCCAATGCCGGAAGCGTCGCCGCGACCGCCCAGGCCGACGCCGCCATGACCGGCCTGCTGGGCCGGCTGATGGTCGTTGCCGAGGCCTATCCCGACCTCAAGGCCGACGACAATTTCCGCCAGCTGTCGAGCGAGCTGAGCAGCCTCGAGACCGAGCTCCAGGGCGCCCGGCGCTATTACAATGCGACCGTCCGCGACCTCAACACTCGGGTCCAGAGCTTTCCCGATACGCTGTTCGCGCGGCCGCTCGGCTTCACCGAGGAGCCCTATTACCAGGACGCCGACGAAACCATCCAGACCGCGCCCAAAGTGTCGTTCCAGCGCCCAGCGGCGTAGCTATGCGCGCGGCCCTGGCGGCGCTTGCCGCCATCCTGCTCTGGCTCCCGGCCGCGGCTTCGGCGGAGGAGCGCATCGCGCGCTTTATCAGCGATGTCGCGGTCCAGCCCGATTCGTCGCTCAACGTGACCGAGACGATCGACGTCCACGCCGAGGGCGACCGCATCACCCACGGCATCTTCCGCGACTTCCCGACCCGCTACCGCGGCCGCAACGGGTCGCAGGTCCGGGTCGGCTTTACGCTGGGCGACGTCACCCGCGACGGTTATCCCGAGAAAGCCGTCACCGAACCGGTCTCCAACGGCATCCGGATCCGCATCGGCGACGCCGCCAAAACCGTCGATCCGGGCGATCACCGTTACGTGATCCATTATTCGACCACCCGCCAGATCGGCCGCTTCCACGATTATGACGAGCTCTACTGGAACGTCACCGGCAATGGCTGGGCGTTCCCGATCGACCTCGCCGAGGTGCAGATCCATTTGCCCAAGGCGGTCAAGCTCGGCCAGCGCAGCGCCTACACGGGTGCCCAGGGCTCGACCGCAAGCGACGCCGCGGTGGTCGCCGAACAGCCGGGCATGATCGCATTCCGCACCACCACCGCGCTCGCTCCCTATCAAGGGCTGACCGTCGCCGTCGCCTGGCCCAAGGGCGTGGTCGGCGAACCCGGCGAGAGCAGCCGCCTGGCGTGGTGGCTGAGCGATTACGGCCCACCCGCGGTCGGCCTGATCGCCTTGCTCGGCCTGGCCGCTTATTATTTCGTCGCGTGGCAGCGCGCCGGGCGCAATCCGCGGCCTGGAACGGTGGTGCCGATCTTCGCCCCGCCCGACAATCTCAGCCCGGCGGCGATGCGCTACGTGTGGAAAATGGGCGCCGACAACCGAACCTTCGCCGCCGCGCTGGTCGATCTCGGCGTGCGCGGCCACCTCAAGCTGGTCGAGGAGCCGGGCGGCTTCCTCAAGGGCAAGCAGCGCCACATCGAGCGGCTGGCCTCCACCGCCCCGCTCCCAGCGGCCGAGCAGGCGATGATCGACAAGCTCGTCCAACCCGGCCAGTCGATCGTCATGGAGCAGAAGGAACACGCTTATTTCACGTCTGCGAACATTGCTTTGGAGAATGAGTTTAAGAAACAATATGAAGGCAAGCTGTTCCTTCGCAACTGGGGCTGGGCGCTGGCCGGCGTAGTCGTGTTCGCGGCCGCGCTGTGGGTCACGTCGGCGACGGTCGTCGCCGCGACCGGAGCGATCGACCAGACACTCGTGCTGGTCGCGCTCGGGGCGATCGTCACCACCGCTTTGCTGCTGATGCTGGTCCAGACCATGCCCACGGCCGGCAAATGCCTGATGGGGATCGGCATCCTCGGCTTCGGCGCTTTGGCGCTGGTCACCGGCGCGCCGGTCATCGGGGCGGCGTTGGCCACCGGCTGGCTGCTGCCGCTGGCGATCCCGCTGATCGGCCTGCCGCTGGTCGTGTCGGCTTTCTTCTGGATCGCGGCCCCGACCCGCGAGGGCCGCACGGTGCTCGACCATATCGCCGGTTTCCGCCAATATTTGTCGATTGCGGAGGGCGAACGGCTCGACCGCATGACCCCGCCCAAGGACACGCCCGAGCTGTTTGAACGCTATTTGCCCTTTGCCATCGCGCTTGGGGTCGAGAATCACTGGGCCGACCGCTTCCAGTCGGTGCTGGCGGCAGCGGCCGCACAAGGCCAACAGGGCTTCGCCTGGTACGCCGGCAGCAGCAGCCCGTGGAGCGACGCCAGCGGCTTCGCCGACAGCGTCGGCTCGTCGCTCGCCAGCACCGTCAGCTCGGCCTCGACCGCGCCCGGATCGAGCAGCGGGTTGGGCGGTGGTGGATCGTCGGGCGGTGGCGGTGGTGGCGGCGGCGGAGGCGGCTGGTAAGGCCCCGGCGCTGGCCGCCGCTCAGCCGCGCTGGCGCGGGCGGCGGAACAGCGCGATCGGATCGCCGCGATAGCGTGCGTCGGGCTGGCGCTCGAAACCGAGCCGCTGGGCGAGCCGCATCGACGGCATGTTCTCGAGCGCGATGATGGCCGGGATCGAAACCGGCGGTTGGGTCCGGTCGAACCAGTCGAGCGCCGCTTCGCAGGCTTCGGTGGCATAGCCCTGGCCTTGCGCCCCGGGGGTGAAGATCCAGCCCATTTCAGGTTCGCCCGAAAGCCGCGGCCGCATGTCGCGCTGGAAATCGAAAAAGCCGAGATGGCCGATCAGCCGGCTATCCGAGCGGCGCCCGACCGCCCACATGCCAATCCCCATCAGCGACCAGAAGCCGGCCCCGGTGAGCAGCTTGCGCCACGCATCCTCGCGGTCGTTGGGCTCGCCGCCCAAATGCCGCACGACATCGGGATCGGCCATGGTCTTGGCGAATTCGTGCAAATCCTCGGCGCGGAAATGGCGCAGGATGAGCCGCTCGGTGCGCAGCGTCGGGGCGTTGGCAAGGACCGTATGCTGGCGCCGCGCCCGCGGTTGCGAGCGCGAACGCTGGTCGCCTGTCCGCCGGACAGACTGCGCGTCGCTCACTTCTTGCCGAGCGTCAGTCCGCCAAAGCGCTTGTTGAAGCGGGCGACCTGGCCACCGGTGTCGAGCATGCTGGACTTGCCGCCAGTCCACGCCGGGTGAACCGACGGGTCGATGTCGAGGTGGAGCGTGTCGCCTTCCTTGCCGTAGGTCGAGCGGGTGGCGTAGCTCGTGCCGTCGGTCAGCTGGACGGTGATCATATGATAATCGGGATGGATGCCGGACTTCATGGTGGTTTCCTGGAATTTAAGGGCCGCTGGTTTCCGACCAGCCGCCGGGGTGTCGCGCGCCACTAGCGAAACGGGGCCAACTTGACAAGCTGCGGAGCCAGCTCTTACCCCAAATCCAGGACCAAGGTCCGGCGGTTACGGCCGCCGGCCAAGAAGGAAGCCGGTTCGAATCCGGCGCTGTGCCCGCAACTGTATGGGAAGGCCTTGCGCCTCCCCTAGTCAGATACTTGCCCTGGTCCGTCGTTCGTATCCCCGGCCGGGACCAGCCGCGGGAGCGTGGGGCGGGTCCGGGCTTCGGGCGTGCATCCCTCCGTGACGACAGGTTTGTCGAGACAGGAGGGAAACGCCCATGGACTACGCACCCATTGAACCGAGCGAAATCGTCGTCACCGCGGCCCGCGCGCCCGAGGATATCGCCCAGACCGCCGCCAGCGTCAGCATCATCGACGACCAGCGCATCGAACGCCTGGGCGAGCCTTTGGTCCCTGCCCTGCTGCGCCTCGTGTCGTCGACCGCAGTGGCCAGCTCGGGACCGCGGGGCACGGTCGCAGAAGTCCGCATTCGCGGCGCCGAGGCCTATCACACCTTGCTGTTCATCGACGGCATCCGCGCCAACGACCCGGCCGCCGGCAATGCCCCGCGGTTCGAATTGCTCAACGCCGATTTGGCGTCGCGGATCGAGGTCGTGCGCGGGCCGCAATCGGCGCTGTGGGGATCGGAGGCGATCGGCGGGGTAATCGCGGTCGACGGCGACCCCGGACGAGGCCGCTCGCTCTCGGCGGCGAGTGAAGCGGGCTCGTTCGGCTTCCGCCGCGCGACCGCCTCGGCCTCGGCCGGGAGCGGCGCGACCAGCCTGGCGGCGGCGCTCGGCTGGCAGCGCGCGGACGGGATCGACATTTTCGGTGGCGGCGACCGCGACGGCTACCGCAACCTGTCGGGGCGGCTGCGCGCCAGCTGGACCGTTGCCCCGGCGCTCGAGCTCGGCGCGTCGGGCTTCATGCTCACCGGGCGCACCCAGTTCGACGGCAACGACCCGTTCACCTTCGCCCCGAGCCACGATCTGTCGAGCCGCGATCGGCTTGGCGCCGGGCAAGTGTGGGTCCGCGCCGGCTCGGCGACGTCGCGCTGGAGCGGCAAGCTGTCGGCCTCGCGGCTTGGGTCGGCCAAGCGCAATTATTTCCTCGGCGGGCCGATCAACCGCACCAGCGGCGGCCGTTCGACGTTGAGCGCGCAGGCCGAGCACCGTTTCTCGACCGGCCCGGTCGATCATCTGCTGATCGCCGCAATCGAGCATGAAAGCGAGGATTTCAGCGCCCGCGATACGGTCTTCGGCGGCCTCACCGCGCAGGACCAGACCCGCCAGCACCAGTCGCTGACGGTCGAATGGCGCGCCGAGGGCGGGCCGCTGGTTGTCGATGTCGCCGTCCGCCGCGACCGTTTCAACCGCTTCAAGGACGCCACCAATGTCCGCCTGTCGGCGCTTGCGACGGTCGGCGGCGGAGTGTCGCTGGCGGCGTCCTACGGCGAAGGCATCGCGCAGCCGACATTCTTCGATTTGTTTGGCTTTTTCCCCGGGAACTTTGTTGGTAATCCGTCACTTAAACCGGAAAGCTCGCGAGGCGTGGAAGCGTCGGTTAGATACCGATCTCATCATACTCGCTCATCTCTTTCAATCTATCGCCAGCGGCTCCGGGACGAGATCATCGACATCTTCGGCTTGCCCCTGTCGACCACCGTCAATCGCGAGGATGACAGTCACCGTTCGGGCGCCGAGCTCGAATTTGGCTGGGACCTCGGCCCGGCGCTGCGGCTGAGCGCCAATTACGCCTATCTCAAGGCGACCCAGCCCGCTGCCGCCGGCCCGGCCCAGGTGCGCGAGGTGCGGCGGCCCAAGCACAGCGGCTCGATCGCCCTCGACGGGACCAGCGGCCGCTTCCGCTACGGCGCGTCGATCGCTTACACCGGCGCCCGCGACGACGAGAATTTCGACGTCTTCCCATCCCAGACGGTGCGGCTCGGGTCGTACTGGCTGGGCGGCGCCCGGCTGGCCTATGCGGTGACCGACCAGGTCGAGCTGTTCGCCCGCGCCGCCAATGCATTCGACGCGTCCTACCAGGACGTATTCGGCTACCGCACCGAAGGGAGGAGCGTCTATGCCGGCCTTAGCTTTGCTGATCGGCGCTAGGATCGCCTCGCTCAACTTGTGCACCGACGAGTATCTGCTGCTGCTGGCGCGGCCGGGCGAGATCGCCAGCATCAGCTTCCTGTCGCAGGACCCCGACGAATCCCCCTTGTGGCAGCAGGCCCGGCGTTATCCAGCCAACCGCGGCTCGATCGAAGATGTGCTGACCCGCCAGCCCGACGCCTTGCTGACAATGGGTGGCGGCGGGCGCGCCACGCGCTTGCTCGCGGCGCGGCTCGGCATGCGTTCGGTCGAACTCGCGTCGCCCAATTCGCTCGACGATGTAGCGACCAATTTGCGGACGGTCGCGGCGCTGCTCGGCGATCCGCGCCGGGCCGACCCATGGCTGGACAAACTGGCGCAATTGCAGCGCAATCGGCCGGCGACTTCGAAAGACGCCTTATGGCTGTCGAGCGGCGGCCAAATCCTCGCGCCCGCATCGATCGGCGCGAAATGGCTGCGCCTGGCCGGGCTTAGCCAGCGCGCCTTGCCCGGCGGCCGCGCCGACCTCGAAACCATGCTGGTGCGCCCGCCGGAGGTGCTCGTGGTGAGCAATTACCGCAGCGCCCAGGTGTCGAGCGGCCGGCGCTGGCTCGACCACCCGATCGTCCGCCACGCCAAGGCGCGCAGGTTGACCGCGGATGGCCGCCGCTGGACCTGCCTCGGGCCGCTGATGATCGGAGAGATCGAGCGGCTGCGGGCGGCGGCGCAATGAACCGGCCGATCGCCCTCTTGAGCGCGGCGTTGGTGCTGCTGATGGCGGTCCACCTGGTCGTGCCGCTGGCGCCGCTGCTCGAGCTGCGCCGGACCGATCCCGGGCTGGCGACGCTGCTGCTGACCGAAATCCGCTTGCCGCGGACCCTGCTCGCTGCGGGCTATGGCGCGGTGCTGGGGATGACCGGTGCGGCGCTGCAGGCGACTTTTGCCAATCCCCTCGCTTCGCCTGACATCACCGGCAGCAGCAGTGGGGCCGCGCTCGGGGCGGTCCTCGGCGGCTATTGGCTGGGGATTTCCGATCCGCTGGCGCTGGCGGCGTTCGGTGCCGGCGGCGCGGGATTGGCGCTGGGGGCGCTGCTGCTGCTCGCTGGGCGGCGCAGCGACAGTGCGGCGCTGCTTCTGGCCGGAGTGGCGATTGCGCTCGCTGCCGGTGCGGCGACCAGCCTGTTGCTGGCGCTCGCCCCCTCCCCGTTCGCATTCTACGACAGTTTCGAGTGGCTGATGGGCAGCTTTGTCGACCGCAGCCTGCCGCAGGCGGCCGCCGCGCTGATTCCGGCCGGGCTAGCCTGCGCCTTGCTCGCCAGGCGGGCGCGCGCGCTCGACCTGATGGCGTTGGGCGAAGATGTCGCGGCTTCGCTCGGTTTTCCGCCGCGGCGGGTGGCGCTCGAAGTGGTTGCGCTGAGCGCGGTCGCGGTCGGCGCCTGCGTCTCGGTATGCGGAGCGATCGGTTTCGTCGGCTTGATCGCGCCTTATGCGGCGCGGCGGATCAGCGGCGGCCATCCCGGCCGGGCGCTGCTCCCGGCGGCCCCGATCGGCGCAATGCTGCTGGTCGTCGCTGACCTCGCGGTGCGTTTTGCACCGGCCGGGCGGGTCATTCCGGTCGGGATCCTGACGACCATCGTCGGCACGCCCCTGCTGATTTGGCTGGTGATGGGGATGCGCCGGACGATGACCCGGCGGTCGACGCCATGACGTCACTCCTCATGGCGCACGGGGTGACCCTCGACGGCCGGCTGCAGCCGACCGACCTCGAGCTCGAACCGGGCTCGCTGGTGGCGCTGATCGGCCCCAATGGCAGCGGCAAGACCAGCTTGCTGCGGGCACTGGCCGGGGTCGAGATCAGCCGCGGACAAGTGACCATCGCGGGCGAGGTTGTGGGTGCGGCGCCGCCCGCCCGCCGGCCTTTTTTGGTAAGCTTCCTGCCCGCCTCGCGCGACCTGGTGTGGCCGATCCGGGTGCGCGACCTGGTTGCGCTTGGGCTGGCCCGAGCCGACCCCAAGCGGATCGCCACACTGCTCGGCCAATTGGAGCTGGACGCCGTGGCAGATCGGCCGGCGACCGAACTGTCGACCGGCGAACGCGCCCGGGTCCTGCTGGCACGCGCGCTGGCCTCGTCACCTGGGCTGCTACTGCTCGACGAGCCGCTGTCCAACCTCGACCCTTATTGGGTGCTGAAGACGCTCGGCCTGTTGCGCGAGACGGTCGCCGGCGGTTGCTCGTCTGTGGTCTCGCTCCACGATATCGATCGGGTCGAGGCGTTCGACCGCGTGCTGCTGGCGGATCAGGGCAGGATCATCGCCGATCTGGCGCCCGGCGCGATGCTGGCGAGCGGCGAACTGGCGAAGGCGTTCCGAATCGAGCGCGGTGAAACCGGCTGGCGGGTCAGCCGCGCCTAGCTGGCCGGTGGGTCGGCGATCATCGCCGTGAACTGCGCTTCGGCGACCAATTTGTCGCCGATCAGCGCGCGCCCGGCGAACTTGCACACGGTGGTGCGCTTCTGGACGAATGCGACTTCGAGCCGGAGCAATACGCCGGGCTCGACCGGGGCGCGGAATTTGGCACCTTCGATGGCCATGAAATAAACCAGCTTGCCGGAGCCGGCGAGACCGAGCGACTCGACCGCTAGCACGCCGGCCGCCTGGGCCAGCGCCTCGACGATCAGCACGCCGGGCATGATTGGGCGGCCCGGGAAGTGCCCCTGAAAGAAGCCCTCGTTGAACGTCACCGCCTTGATCGCGACGATTGATTTGTCGCGCTCGAGCGATTCAACGCGGTCCACCAGCAGCATCGGATAGCGATGCGGCAGCGCCGCCATCACTCCGCGCAAGTCCATGGCGCCGCTCCCTAATTCAGGAGCGGCGCCGGTATCCGCGGACTGGTTCACCGACCCTGGGGCTGCTGCTTCTGCTCCGAAGCCGGCAGCGGCGTCAGGCTGACCGACGGCAGCGCGGCGTTAAGCCCGGCCAGAACCTCGGCCGTGGCATCAGTAGCCTGCGCATGAGCGAGCGTGGCGCCGACATCAACCGCGACATTGGCGCCCTTGGTGGTCATCACCTGGTTGATAATCGGGCTCAGCCGGACGTTGATCTGGCGCACGATATTGGCCTGGATCGACTGCAGGTTCTGCTGCCCGGTCTGGAGCTCCTTGTTGGCGGCTTCTTCCTTGCCCTGGAAGGTCTGGACGCGGGTGCGGAGAGCGGCGTCCGGATCCTTGCCATTGAGCGCAGTGATTGCAGCCTGGATCGCCTGACCCTCGGGACGGAGCCCGTCAGCAAGCGCCTTCTGGCGAGCCTGGAGGGCGGTAACGCGCGCCTGGAGCTGGGTCTGCGCGCTCTTGCACGCGGTGCACTCGCGATAGATCCTATCGCTATCGACCACGACCACGATTGCGGCCGGTGCCCGCTGCGCATTGGCAACCGTCGGAATCGCGGCTGCGCTTGCCGCCATCGCGGCCAAGTAAATCAGTTTTCTCATCAGAATTGGGTTCCTACGTTGAAGCTGAACAGTTTCGTTTCATCGCCGTCCTGCTTGAGCAGGGCCTTGGCAATGTCGATGCGAAATGGGCCAAAGGGTGAGACCCAGTTGACGCCCACGCCAATGGCAAGGCGCGGCTTGGGCGAATTGCCGACGAATTCTTCCCTGATCCCCGGGGACCGGACGAAGTTCGTTGCGCACGACCGGCCCGGGTTCGAATCGGACGGCCGGATGATGTCGATGGTGCCGGTGGTGCCGGACGGCGGCGAGCAGATGGCGATGATGTCGTTGAGATCGGGCTTGTTCAACGAAAAGACCGAGCCGACGTCGATGAACGCTGACGGACGAAGCCCCATGTTGCGGATCGCCGAACTGGTCGGGAACTCAAGTTCGAGGCGGCCCATGTAATAAGCGCGCCCGCCGAGGGCATCATTGGTCCGGCTGCCTTTGGTGTCGAGCGTGCCATCCAGATTATAGGGCGTGCGCAACACCCTGGGACCGATGCCGCGGATGTCGAAGCCGCGCAGCTGGGGCCCGAAGAAGCGATCGGTGATCCGAATCGGATCGCTGCCCGATGACTTTGCCTTCGACAGCGGATGGATATAGCCGCCCTCGATGTGGGCCGACGTGATCCAGCCATCGATCACTTGCCAGAATTTGGTGACGTCACCGCGGGTGCGGATATATTTCACGTCGCCGCCAAGGCCAGCAAAATCCTGCGACACGATGACTCGCAGTCCGCGGTTCGGGTGAATGCCGTTGGTGTTGTCGTGAAGCAGTGAATAGCCGACCAGCGAAGTGATCTGGTTGCCCAGTTCGTCGCACAGATAGGTGCCGGCCTTGACCGGGTCGCAGCGTGAAGGAAGCGGGCCGGTCCCGTCGGGGTCGGTGAAGAAGGTGCCCTTGTCGAGCGTGATCTTGTCCATCACGAACGAGTATCGGGTGCCGAACTGGATAAATTCCGTCAGCGGGAAGCCGAGCCTCAGGCCGGTGCCGGTGCTGACCTGCGAATAGGTCGTGTTGCGACTGTTACCGATATAATTGAAGCTGTTGTAATCGCGCCGGTAGATCTCGCCGCCGAGCAGGATCTGCTTGTCGAACAGATAGGGCTCGACAAAGCCCAGCTGGACCGACCGGGCATAGCGCGAATAGTTGATGCCGGCGTTGAGCTCTTGCCCCATGCCGCGGAAGTTGCGCTGTGCGACCGACAGCTGAAGCACGAATTGCTCAAGGCTTGAATAGCCGCCCGAGAGCTGCAATTCGCCGGTCGACTTCTCTTCCACGTCGACGCCCAGCACGACCCGGTCGGGCGCCGAGCCCTCGGTCTGCTTGATCTCCAATTTATCCTGGAAGAAGCCCAGGCTCTGCAGGCGGTCCTGCGAGCGCTTGACCTTGATCGCGCTGAACGCATCGCCTTCATTGAGGCGGAATTCGCGGCGGATGACCTTGTCGCGAGTGGTCGAATTGCCCTGGATGTCGATCCGCTCGACATAGACCCGCGGGGTCTCGCCGACGCGGAAGGTGATGTTCATCAACCTTTTTTCGGCATCGCGCTCGTAAGAAGGGCTGATGTCGGCGAACGCGTAGCCGGAATTTCCGGCGAGCTCGGTCAGGTCGGTAACCGCGTCCTCGACCGCCTTGGCGTTGAACCAGCTGCCGGGCTGCAGATCGACGACCGTCTTGACCCTTTCGGCCGGCAGGTCGCGCAATGCGCTTTCCGCTTCGACCGTGCCCAGTTTGTAGCGCGGGCCTTCCTCGACCACGTAGGTGATGATGAAGTCGCGGCGATCGGGCGTGAGCTCGGCCAGGGCCGAGACGACGCGGAAGTCGGCATAGCCCTGGGTCAAATAGAAGGCGCGCAGCTTCTGCTGGTCGGCAGCGAGGCGATCGGGATCGTAGCTGTCGTTGGATTTCATGAACCCAAGCAAGCCGCCGGACTGGCGTGTGAACATCTCCTTGCGCAGCTTGTCATCGGCAAATTCGTTGTTGCCGATGATGTTGATGCGCCGGACTTTTGACTTGTCGCCTTCGAAGATTTCGAACACCAGATCGACCCGGTTCTGGTCGAGCTGGACCACCTTGGGTTCAACCCGCGCAGCGAAGCGGCCTTCGCGGCGATACAGTTCGACAATCCGTTCGACGTCCGAGCGGACCTTCGAGCGAGTGAAGATCTGGCGCGGCGCAAGCTTGATCTCGGGCAGGATCTTGTCGGACTTGAGGCGCTTATTGCCTTCCAGCACGATGCGGTTGATGACCGGGTTCTCGCGCACCGTGATGACCAGATTGCCGGTTTCGGCGCCGGTGATCACGACATCGGTAAACAGCTCGGTCGCGTACAATTCCTTGAGCGCCGAATCGAGGCTGGCGGCAGTATAGGTCAGGCCGGGCGAGAGGTTGGCGTAAGAGCGGACGGTCTCGGGCTCGAGCCGCTCATTGCCGCGCACCGCAATCGAGCGGATGGTGCCGGTCAAGGTCGGTGACGGCGCCGGTCCGTCGATGGTCGCGGGCGCGCCAGCGTCGGGCGCGGGTGCGGAGGGCGCGGTCGATGCTGCCGGCGCGGGCGCGCTGTTTTCCGGGGGAGACTGGGCCGGATCGGGAGCCTGGGCTGGATCCTCGGTCGGTGCGGTCGCAGCCAACGGGTCTTCGGGTGCAGCCTGCGCGAGCAACGGCGCCGACCAGCCGCCGACCACGGTACCTACGAGAAAGATCGCGCTCGCCCGGTTACCGATACTCTTTTTATTTGAATTCACGCGCTGCGGCCCTTTGTGAAATAGCAATTAGCGGGTGACGAACCCGGCGAATGTTTTGCGCTTTGCCTCAAGCGCCCCGCCCTGCCCCATGCAACTTAGCCAATCAAGCGCTCAAGCCGGTCCCACAAGCCGAATGAGTCGAGATCATTGATGGTCGTGAAAAGCATAAGGGCGAGGATGAGAGCCAGCCCGCCCCGGAACGCCCAATCCTGCACCTGCAGGCTGACCGGCCGCCGGCGAATGGCTTCAACCGCGTAAAAGAACAGGTGCCCACCATCAAGCATCGGGACTGGCAAGAGGTTGATGAATCCCAGATTAATCGAGAACAAAGCGAGGAGCTGGATGAACTCAAATGCGCCGAGGCTTGCTTGCTGACCGGCGATCTGAGCGATCTTGAGAGGACCACCTAGGTCTTTTGCGGAGCGTCGGCCAGTGACGATCTGCGCGACTCCGTCGATCATCGAACGGGTCAGCGCGATTGTATAACCGGTCGCCGCTGGGATCAGCTCGGCCGGGCTCAACCGCTCCATCACCCGCCCGCTTTGTCCGACGCCGAGCATGCCGAGGCGGAAGCGCTGGCCGAACCGGTCCTGCTCCTCGCGCGCGCCGAGGGTCAGCTCGAGCGGAAACTGGCGGCCGCCGCGCTCGATCGAGACTTCGACTCGTTCGCCCGGGCGCAGGGCGACGATCCGCTGCAGATCCTCGAAGCTGTTGACCTGCTGCCCGGCGATCGCGTCGATCCGGTCGCCGACCTTGAGACCGGCAACGGCGGCGGCGCTACCCGGCTGGACCGTGCCGATCGTGTTGGGCGTGCGCGGCAATCCGAGGATGGCGAAAAACGCCGCGAAAATCATGATCGCGAGGAGGAAATTGGCCAACGGGCCGGCGAGCACGATGAGGAACCGCTGCCACACCGGCTTGTAGGGAAAGCTGCGCGCGCGCAGTTCCACCGGCAGCTCCTCGCCGCCAGCCTCCGGCGCGCTCGCCGGGTTCATGTCGCCGATGAAGCGGACGTAGCCGCCGAGGGGCAGCCAGCCGACCTTCCAACGAGTGCCGCTGCGATCGGTCCAGCCGAAAATCTCGGGGCCGAAGCCGATCGAGAAGACTTCGGCGCCGACCCCGAACAGCCGGGCGACGAGGAAGTGGCCGAGCTCGTGGATGAACACCAGCGGCCCGATCGCGCAGACGAAGGCCAACAGGATGACCCACAGGGGCGGTTGATCAAGCATCAGTGACAGCGGGCCTCGATCATTGCGCTGACGTCCTCTCGCGTCCGGAGATCGACCTCGATCACGTCCTCGATCGAGGCCGGCGGCGGCGCCGGCGATCGCTCGAGCGCTTGCTCAACCAGGGTCGCAATCTCGGTAAAGCCAATTCGGCCGCCAAGAAAGCTCGCCACCGCAATCTCGTTGGCGGCGTTGAGCACGGTCGCCGCCGCACCGCCCTGTTCGAGCGCCTGGCGGGCAATGCGCAGCGCGGGAAAGCGCTCCAAATCGGGCTCCTCGAACTCGAGCTGGCCGATCTCGGCGAGATTGAGGCGCTCGGCCGGAGTCGCCATTCGGTCGGGCCAGGCGAGTGCATAAGCGATCGGAACGCGCATATCGGCCGCGCCGAGCTGGGCGAGGACCGAGCCGTCGACGAATTCGACCAGCGAATGGACCACCGACTGCGGGTGGATGACGACTTCGAGGAGGTCGGCGGGTATGGTGAAAAGATGGTGCGCCTCGATCAATTCGAGGCCCTTGTTCATCAGCGTCGCCGAGTCGACCGAGATCTTGGCGCCCATCGACCAATTGGGATGGGCGACGGCCTGGGCCGGCGTCGCAGCGCGGATGTGATCGGCCGAGGCAGTCCGGAACGGGCCACCGCTGGCAGTCAGGATCAATCTTGAGACATCTTCACGGCGACTACCCGCAAGACATTGGAATATTGCGTTATGCTCGCTATCGACCGGTAGCAAAGTGGCGCCGTGACGGGCCGCTGCGTCGGTCATCAGCGCGCCGGCGCTGACCAGCGCCTCCTTATTCGCCAGAGCGACCGTGCGGCCGGCTTTGAGCGCCGCCATCACCGGGACCAGCCCGGCGCAGCCGACGATCGCCGCCATCACCCACTCGGCCTCGCCGGCGGCAGCCTCGTCGAGCGCGGCGGTGCCGGTCGCGGCGCGGCAATCGGTTCCGGCGAGCATCGCCTCGAGCTCGGCGAGGCGGCCGGAGTCGGCGATGACCGCGAGCCTGGCGCCGGTCCGCCGTGCCGCGCGGGCCAACCCCTCGGCGTCGCTGCCGGCGGTCAACGCGACCACTTCAAAGCGCTCGGGAGCGCGCTCGATCAGGTCGAGGGTCGAGGTGCCGATCGAGCCGGTCGCGCCGAGGATCGCAATCTTGCGCCTCACGTCAGGCCCGCCATCTGCGCCAGCGCGGTCAGCACCGCGACCGGGACGAGGCCGTCGAGCCGGTCGAGCAGTCCGCCGTGCCCGGGCAGCCAATTGGCCGAATCCTTCACTCCGGCGCGGCGCTTCAGCGCGCTTTCGAACAGGTCACCGCCCTGCGCCGCGAGCGCGAACAGCGGCGCCAGCGCGAACAAAGTCGGATTGAGCCCGGTCAGCCACGTCCAGCCCCCGCCAAACAGGGTCGCGGCGACCACCCCGCCAACCAGTCCCTCGACGGTCTTGCCCGGGCTGATCGACGGGGCGAGCTTGCGGCGGCCGACGGCGCGGCCGACGAGATAGGCGCCGACATCGGTCGCCCAGGTGATGACGAACACCCACAGGACGATCGCCAGGCCATGCTCGGCGCGGTCGCGCAGCCACAGCAAGGCCACAGCGGGCAGCAGAGCATAAATGAACCCGGCGACGTTCCACCCGAGGCCCCAACCGCGGACGATCCGGGTCCACTCGTAATACAGCGCGGTCGCGGCGGCGGCGGCGAGGATGGCGAAATAATAGCCCCCCTGGAGCGCCGCGACGAGCGCCACCAGCATCATCGCAATGGCCGAGAAGGTGCGGACCAGCAGCTCGCTCATCGGCCACCAAAGCGCCGCTGGCGGGCCGCAAACTCGGCGATCGCGGCCTCGAACAAGGGCCCGTCAAAATCGGGCCACAGCACCGGCAGGAAGAGCATTTCGGAATACGCCGCCTGCCACAGCAGGAAATTGGACAGGCGCACTTCGCCCGAAGTGCGCAGCAACAGGTCGAGCTCGGGCAGGCCGGCGGTCTGGAGCTCCGCCGCCAGCGCGTCTTCGTCGATCGCTTCGGGGTCGAGGGTGCCCGCTTTGGCCCTGGTGGCGAGCGTGCGAGCGGCCGCTGCGATCTCCGACCGCGAGCCGTAATTGAGCGCCACCACCAGCGTCAGGCGGCTGTTGCCGGCGAGGCGCTCGACCGCCGCTTCGAGGCGCGCCACGAGAGCCGGGCCGAACGCAGCATAATCGCCGATCAGCTTGAGCCGGACGCCCTGCTTGGCAAGCGAATCCAGCTCGCGCTCAAGATAGTAACCGAGCAGCCCCTTGAGATCGGAGATCTCGCCTTCGGAGCGGCGCCAATTCTCCGACGAGAAAGCGTAGAGGGTGAGGGTCTCGACGCCGCATTCGACGGCGGCGCGCAGCGTCTTGCGGACCGCTTCGGCGCCGGCGCGATGGCCGGCCACGCGCGGCAGCCCGCGCTGCGTCGCCCAGCGGCCGTTGCCGTCCATGATGATCGCGACGTGGCGTGGCGTTTCACCCCCTCCGCTCGTTCCCAGCGAGGTCGAGGAACGAGTCTCGACTTCGCTCGACACGAACGGTTTGTGAGATGACGTCACTTGCCGAGGATTTCCTTTTCCTTGGCTTCGGCGGCGGCATCGATTTCGGAGATGGTCTGGTCGGTCATCTTCTGGACCTCGCCCTCGAGCCGCTTGCGCTCGTCCTCGCTGATGTCGTGCTTTTTCTCGTCGGTCTTGAGATGATCCATTCCGTCGCGGCGCACGTTGCGCGCCGCGATCCTCGCCTTTTCGGCATATTGGCCGACGAGCTTGGCAAGCTCCTTGCGCCGTTCCTCGGTCAGTTCGGGGATCGGCAGCCGGACCAGCTGGCCGTCGGTGATCGGGTTGAGGCCGAGCCCGGCCGAGCGAATGGCTTTTTCGACCGGCTGGACGTTGGACTTATCCCACACCTGGACGGTCAGCAGGCGCGCTTCGGGCACCGAAACCGTCGCCACCTGGTTGAGCGGCATCTGTGCGCCATAGACCTCGACCATGATCGGATCGAGCAAGGCGGTCGAGGCGCGCCCGGTGCGCAACCCGACGAGGTCGTGCTTGAGCGCTTCGACCGCGCCATGCATGCGGCGCTGCAGGTCCGCTTTATCAATGCTTGCAGGCATCCCTTACTCCTCGTTCTGAACGATCGTCGCCTGGCCTTCACCGGCGAGCACCTTGGCCAGATTGCCCGGCTCGCGGATGTTGAAGATGACGATCGGGATCTTGTTATCGCGGCACAAAGCGACCGCGGCGGCGTCCATCACCTTCAAATCGTCGCCCAACACCTTGCTGTAGCTCAAATGATCGTAGCGCTGGGCGCTTTTGTCGACCTTCGGATCGGCGGTGTAGACGCCGTCGACGCTGGTTCCCTTGAACAAAGCGTCGCAGCCCATTTCGGCAGCGCGCAGCGCGGCCGCGGTGTCGGTCGTGAAATAGGGATTGCCGGTGCCGGCGGCGAACAGCACGATCCGGCCCTTCTCGATATGGCGCAGTGCGCGGCGGCGGATATAGGGTTCGCTGACCGAGGCCATCGGGATGGCCGACTGGACGCGGGTATCGACCCCGGCCTTTTCGAGCGCATTCTGCAGCGCCAGCGCGTTCATCACGGTCGCCAGCATGCCCATATAATCGGCGCTGGCGCGGTCGAAGCCCTTGGCCGCCGCCGCCATGCCGCGGAATATATTGCCTCCGCCGACCACCAGGCACAGCTCAAAGCCCTGCGCCTTGGCCGCGGCGATCTCCCCGGCGAGGCCGGCGACCGCGTCGGGGTCGATGCCGAACTGGCTGGTGCCCATCAGGGCTTCGCCCGACAGCTTCAGGAGGATGCGTTTGAAGCGGGGCCGGGTCATGAGCGGGGGCGGTCCTTTGCAGGGGACGGTCGAACGAGCACGCTCTTATGGCGCGCCCGTCCCGTTGCCAACCTTACTGTTCCCCTCTCGCTTGCGGGAGGGGAGCAAGCTAGGCGACCGGTTCGACCTTGCTGGCGCCGGCCGCCGACGCGACTTCCGCGGCGAAATCGCTTTCTTTCTTCTCGATTCCCTCGCCGATCTGGAAGCGGACAAATTTAGCCAGCTCGATCGCTGTGCCGGCTTCCTTGGCGGCGGCCGCGACGACGTCCGCGACCGGGGTCTTGTTGTCGATCACGAACAGCTGCGAAAGCAGTGCATTGTCCTTGCGGAACTTGGCGATCGACCCGTCGACCATTTTCTCGACGATGTTGGCCGGCTTGCCGCTTTCGCGAGCCTTTTCCATGGCAATGCCGCGCTCGCGCTCGATCAGCGCGGGATCGAGCGATTCGGCATTGAGGGCGAGCGGGTTGGCGGCCGCAATGTGCATCGCGAGCTGCTTGCCGAGCGCCTGCAGCGTCTCGGCCGGAGCAGCGCTTTCGAGCGCAACCAGCACGCCGATCTTACCGAGGCCGGGAGCAACCGCATTGTGGACGTAGGGGACCACTGCGCCCTGCCCGACGGTGACCACCGCGGTGCGGCGCAGCGACTGGTTCTCGCCGATCTTGGCGATGCTCTCAGTCAGCGTTTCGGCGACGGTGCCGCCGCCCGGATATTGCGCCGCGGACAGCGCATCGATGTCGCCGCCGCTGGCCAGCGCGAGCTTGGCGACTTCGCGCACGAAGCCCTGGAACTGCTCGTTCTTGGCGACGAAATCGGTTTCCGAATTAATCTCGACGACGGCGCCGCTGGTGCCTTCGACGGCCACTCCGACGAGGCCTTCGGCGGCGGTCCGGCCGGCCTTCTTGGCGGCCGCTGCAAGACCCTTGGCACGCAGCCAGTCGACCGCCGGCTCCATCTCGCCATTGGCCTCGGCCAGCGCCTTCTTGCAGTCCATCATTCCAGCGCCAGTGCGCTCGCGCAGTTCTTTGACCGCAGCGGCCGTGATCTCAGCCATGTATTGTTCCTTATTACCCCCCTCCCGCGGGCGGGAGAGGTTGGGAGTGGGAATGTGGGGGTCGGAGCCCGAATGACAGGCCCTCCCCTCGTTCCCTCCCGCGGGCGGGAGGGCAAATAGTCCTAAGCTTCCAGCGCGGCCTCGACCGGCGGCTGCTCCATCGCTCCGATATCCTCGCCGCGGGCGGCGGCATTGCCGGCGCGGCCGCTGTTGGCTGCCTCGGCAATCGCGTCGGCGTAGAGGCGGATGGCGCGGCTGGCGTCGTCATTGCCCGGAACCGGGAAGGCGATGCCCTGCGGGTCGCTGTTCGAATCGAGGATCGCGACGACCGGGATGCCGAGGACATTGGCTTCCTTGATCGCCAGCTCTTCCTTGTTCGAATCGATCACGAACATGACGTCGGGCAGGCCGCCCATGTCGCGGATGCCGCCAAGCGATTTTTCGAGCTTGTCGCGCTCGCGGGTCAGCTGCAGCACTTCCTTCTTGGTCAGGCCGGCGGTGTCACCGCTGAGCTGCTCTTCGAGGCTTTTCAAGCGCTTGATCGAGTTGGAAATGGTCTTCCAGTTGGTCAGCATGCCGCCGAGCCAGCGGTGGTTGACGAAATGCTGGCCCGACGCACCGGCCGCGGCCGCAACCGCGTCCTGGGCTTGGCGCTTGGTCCCGACGAACAGGATCTTGCCGCCGCGGCCAACGCTTTGCTGGACGAAGTCGAGCGCGCGGGCGAACAGCGGCACGGTCTGCGACAGGTCGATGATGTGGACGCCGTTGCGGTCGCCGAACAGATACGGCTTCATGCGCGGGTTCCAACGGTGGGTCTGGTGGCCGAAATGCGCTCCGGCCTCGAGCAATTGCTGAATAGTGACGACGGGTGCCGCCATGGGATGTCTCCTTCCGGTTATGCCTCGACGGAACCGAGCAATCCTGAACTAGTCCAGGACACCGGTATGAGTGGTTCCGTCTGTGGAATGGCCGCGACCTAGCCCAAGCGGCGGCCGGATTCAAGTTTGGCCGAAGGGTATTGACACTTCAAGAACAAAACGCGAACATCGACAAAATCAACAGCCTGCGCCGGACCGCCGCCGGAACGAAATGAATCGGGCGGAGTTTGGCGCTGTAACAAGGGAAATCCCGATGCTCGCACCGTTCGCCACCCTCGCCTTCCTGACCACCCTGTGGCTGATCGGTTTCATGATCCTGCCGCTGATGGGCGACAACGGCCGCAAAGTCGCCGCTGCGCTCAAGGGACGGTCAGTGCTTGCGACCGAGGTTGAACTGCGCCTGGTCGCGGTTCGGGTCAGCCAGCGGCCCCGCGCCCAGCAGTCCCTGCACGCGCAGCCCCAGTGGCGCGCCGCCGCCTGACCCTGGCGTAGGACGCGACGCTGAACGGCAGCAGCGCGACGTACAGCAAAGATATAGCCAGCAGCGAAATCCACGGGGCGGTGACCAAGGCCGCCCCGAACAGCCCGATCCCGGCGATCGCCAGCAGGCGCGACGAACGGCGGATGCGCAAGCTCGACCAGCTGAAGGTGGCGACGCTCGAGATCAGCAGCAGCGCAATGAAGATCACCCACGGCATGACGACATACCAGGCGCGGAAGATTTCCTGCCCGGTGACCAGCCACAGATAGACCGGGACGAACGCCAGCCCGGCGCCGGCTGGCGCCGGAACGCCGGTCAGATAGCCGGCCGATTTGTGCGGCTGATCGTCGGCATCCATGCGCGAATTGAACCGCGCCAACCGGAGCGCGCAGCACACCGCCAGCGCGAGCGCCGCGACCCAGCCGAACTGCGGCGCCTGGTTCAACGACCACAGGAACATGATCAGGGCCGGGGCCACGCCGAATGCGCTGACGTCAGACAGGCTGTCGAGCTCGGCCCCGAAGCGGCTCTCGGCGCGCAGCAGGCGGGCGATCCGTCCGTCCATGCCGTCGAGCACGCCGGCGCCAATCACGCACGCCAGCGCCAGCTCCCAATGCGCCGGATAGCCCGACGCCGCGGAGAAGGCGAAGCGAACGCCGGTCAGCCCGAAACACAGCGCCAGAGCGGTGACCGCGTTGGGAACCAGCGCCCGGAATGCCATGCCCCGCGCTTCCGGGGGCGATTGCTCGCTCATCGGGGCCCGATCACTGGCTAGTCCCGGCGATCTGCGGGTCAGTGCCGAGTTCGGCGATGATGGTTTCACCGGCGATGGCGCGCTGACCGAGCAGGATTCGCGGACCGGTTCCGGCCGGCAGGTAGACGTCGACCCGGCTGCCAAAGCGGATCATCCCGAAGCGCTCGCCGGCCTCGAGCGTGTCGCCTTCGTGAACGAAGGTCAGGATGCGGCGGGCGATCAGGCCGGCGATCTGGGTGAAGCCGATCCGGACGCCGTCGGCGCCCTCAACCATGAAATGCTGGCGCTCATTGTCGTCGCTCGCTTTGTCGAGGTCGGCGTTGAGGAACTTGCCCGGGATATAAGCAACGCGGCGCACCCGGCCGCTAATCGGCGAGCGATTGATGTGGACGTCGAACACGCTCATGAAAATCGACACGCGGGTCATCTCGGCGTCGCCCAGTCCGTCGTCGCCGCGCAGCTCGACCGGCGGCGGCACCTTGGCGATCATCGTGACCAGGCCGTCAGCCGGCGCCACGACCAGGCCGTCGGCGCGCGGGGTAGTCCGCATCGGATCGCGAAAGAAGGCCGCGACCCAGATGGTGAAGCCGGCCAACAAGAAGGTCAGCAATTCCCAGTCAAGCCAATAAGCGACCAGCGTCACCGCCGCGGCCAGAACGAGGAACTTGCGCCCTTCGGGGTGAACCGAAAGGAAGCGCCATTTGACGGTCGTGAGCGGGCTGTTGGGCTTGTCGAGCGAAGGCATTGTTACTCCCTTAGTGGGGCTGCAGCGCGCGCACAACGCCACGGTTGCCTCGGCTTGGAGCGCGGCCTAATGCGCCGCCAACCGCCTCCCACAGCAGGGCAAAAGAATGACCAAGATCAAGGTGCAGACCCCGCTCGTCGAGCTCGACGGCGACGAAATGACGCGGATCATCTGGGAATGGATCCGCGAGCGGCTGATCCTGCCCTATCTCGACATCGAACTGATCTATTTCGACCTGTCGATCGAAAACCGGGATGCGACCGACGACCAGGTCACGATCGAATCCGCCAAGGCGATCAAGCAGTATGGGGTCGGCGTCAAATGCGCGACGATCACCCCGGACGAGGCGCGGGTCGAGGAATTCAAGCTCAAGAAAATGTGGAAATCGCCCAACGGTACGATCCGCAACATCCTTGGCGGGGTGGTGTTTCGCGAGCCGATCGTGATTTCCAACATCCCGCGGCTGATCCCCGGCTGGACCGACCCGATCGTGATCGGCCGTCACGCGTTCGGCGACCAGTATAAGGCGACCGACTTCGTCGTCCCCGGACCGGGCAAATTGCGGCTCGTGTGGGAAGGCGAAAATGGCGAGCGGATCGACGAGGAAGTGTTCGATTTCCCAAGCGCCGGCGTCGCCATGGGGATGTACAATCTGCAGGATTCGATCCGCGATTTCGCGCGGGCCAGCCTGAATTATGGCGTCGACCGCAAATGGCCGGTCTATCTGTCGACCAAGAACACCATCCTCAAGGCCTATGACGGCACGTTCAAGGACATCTTCCAGGAAGTTTACGACAATGAATTCAAGGCCAAGTTCAAGGAACTTGGGATTGAGTATCAGCATCGGCTGATCGACGATATGGTCGCTTCGGCGCTCAAATGGAGCGGCAATTTCATTTGGGCGTGCAAGAATTACGACGGCGACGTCCAGTCGGACCTGGTCGCCCAGGGATTCGGCAGCCTCGGCCTGATGACCTCGGTGTTGATGTCGCCCGACGCCAAGACCATCGAAGCCGAAGCGGCGCACGGCACGGTCACCCGCCACTACCGCATGCACCAGGCCGGCAAGGCGACCTCGACCAACCCGATCGCATCGATCTTCGCCTGGACCGGCGGCCTCAAATACCGCGGCAAGTTCGACAACACGCCCGAAGTCGTGCGCTTCGCCGAAACGCTCGAGCGGGTGTGCGTCGAGACGGTCGAAGGCGGCCAGATGACCAAGGATCTCGCAATCCTGGTTGGCCCGGATCAGCCGTGGGCGACCACCGAGCAGTTCTTCGAGGCGATCCGTCTGAATCTCGAAGCCGCGATGGCCGAGGACGCGATCAGTGCCTAGCTCGTCGGCGGTCCGGGGCTGCGTACCCGTTCGCGGCGGACGCCAAGACCGATGAAGCGGCCGGGAATGCGCCGCAGACGCGGATAGCGGTCGAGCAGCCGGACCAGCAGCGGCGCGCGGGTCAGCGGCGGTCCCGGTTCCAGCAATCGTCCGATGATGCGGTCCTGCGCGGCTTTTTGCGCGGCCTGCACGACCCGGGTCGGGAACAGCCGGCGCTGCTCGACCTTGGCCAGCAACCGGTCGACATTCTCGCCCCGGGCCAGCGCTGCGGCGATGCAATTGGCGGCTGCGACCGCATCCTGGACCGCGAGATTGATGCCGATGCCTCCGATCGGCGACATGGCGTGCGCGGCGTCGCCGATCGCCAGCAGGCCGGGCCGGTGCCAGCGCGTCAGCCGGTCGAGCTTGACCGTCAGCAAATGCATGTCCGAGATGTCGTCGAGCTCGGCGAAGTCCATGCCGGGCGCGGCCGCGGCCACTTCGTCGCGGATCACTTCTATTCCGCGCGCCTGATAGTCCTCGGCCTTGCCCTTGGGGATCAGGAACGCGCACTGCCAATAATCGCCGCGGTCGATCATCACCAGCAGCCGGCCGCGCTCGACATTGCCGCGCAGGCCGCCAAGTTCGGCAGCCGGCTTGGCCACGCGGAACCAGAACACGTCCATCGGCGCGCCGAGATCCTCGACCGGAAGCATGCCGGTGCTGCGGACGATCGACGCCCGGCCGTCGGCGGCAATGGTCAGCGGCGCCTTCAATTCGCGGCCGTCGGCGAGGTGCACTCCGACGACCCTGCCCCGCTCTTCGACGAAGCTCGCCACCGGCGTCTCCATGTCGAGGTGGAAACCGGGGAAAGCCTTGGCCTCGTCTCGCAGGAAATCGAGAAACTCCCACTGCGGCATCATCACGATGAACGGCGCCGGGGTGTGGAGGTGGGACAGGTCGCCGATGGTGTAGGTGTGCCCGACGATCCTGAGTTCGGCCGAATTGAGGCGATTGTGCGGGCGCTGAAGGAAGCGTTCGAGCATCCCCAGCTGGTCGAGGATCTCCATGGTCGAGGGATGGACCGTGTCGCCGCGGAAATCGCGGAAGAAGTCGGCGTGCTTTTCGAGGATCCGGACGCGGCAGCCGGCCCGCGCGAAGAGCAGGCCGGACATCACGCCCGCAGGGCCGCCACCGACGATGATCAGGTCCGCATCCGACGCCATGACGTCATCCTAATGCGCCCGGCTTTGGAGTGACAAGGGGCAGTTGCAAGCGCGAGAAACAGGGGCTCACGGTGACAAGCGCCGCGGCGCCTGCTTAAACCCTTCTATGTCCGGACCGTCGATCACCCCCGCTCTATCCGACGCACTGACCATCCTCGGTGCGGCCGGGATCGTCATCCCGACCTTCGCCCGCTTCCGCATCAGCCCGGTGATCGGCTTCATCATCGTCGGCATCATCGCCGGGCCGCACATCCTCGGCGCGATGGCGGTCCATTATCCGTGGCTCGAGGCGTTCAGCATCTCCGACCGCGAAGGGATCGAACCGTTTGCCGAGTTCGGCATCGTGCTGCTGCTGTTCGCCATCGGCCTCGAATTGAGCGGCAAGCGGCTGATGGCGATGCGCAAGGCGGTGTTCGGGGTCGGCGCGGCCGAGCTGTTCGGCGGCGCGCTGCTAATCGGCAGCGGGCTGATCATGATGGGTAACAGCCTTTCCGAGGCGGCGGTGCTCGGCCTGGCGCTGGCGATGTCGTCGACCGCGCTAGTCCTGCCGATCGCCGGTACCACCAGCGAGGTCGGCCGGGCCGCCTTTGCAATGCTGCTGTTCGAGGATCTGGCGCTGGTCCCGCTGTTGTTCCTGTTCGCCAGCCTCGGCGGCGCCGGCGACGTCGACCAATTGGTCGGGGTGGTGTGGAAAGGCGCCGCGGTAATCGCCGCGATGCTGGTCGCCGGGCGGCTGGTTTTGCCTCAACTGTTCGCCCAGGCGGCGCGGACCAAGAGCCCGGAACTGTTCCTGTCGGTCAGCCTACTGACGGTCATCCTCGCCAGCCTGTCGACCAGCGCGGTCGGTCTGTCGCCGATCCTCGGTGCACTGATCGCTGGCGTGATCATCGCCGAGACCGATTACCGAAGCGAGGTCGAACTGGTCATGGAGCCATTGCGCGGGCTTGCGCTGGGGGTGTTCCTGATCACGGTCGGAATGAGCCTCGACTTGCCAGCGCTGCTGAACAACTGGCCGCACGTGCTGTCCGCACTGGTTCTGCTGCTGGTGGTCAAGACGCTCGTGACCGGCACGCTGCTGAGGCTGTCGGGATCGCGGCCGGCGGTCGCGGCCGAAACTGGCGTGTTGATGGCGAGCCCATCAGAAACCACCTTGATCCTGCTCGGCGCCGGGGCGGCGGCGGGCGTGATCGTGCCCTCGGCGGCGGCATTCTGGCAGGCGGTGACGGCGCTCGGCCTGACGGTCACTCCGCTCCTCGCCAGCCTCGGCCGAGCGGCAGCGCGGCGGGTCGACCGCGAAGCGCTCGAAATGACCGACGAAGGCGCGGCAGCCGACAAGACGGTGATTTTCGGCTTTGGCCGGGTTGGCCGGATGGTCGCCGACATGCTCGATCGCCACAACCGCCCCTATCTGGCTGTGGAGAATGACATCGATGCGGTGCTGGACGCGCGCGACGAAGGCCGCACCGTGCTGTTCGGCAACGTGGCGCGCGGAACGCTGATCGAGAAATTGCAGATCGGCGCGGCCAGCGCGCTGGTGCTGACGATGGACGATCCAGTGCTGATCGTGCGGCTTGCGCGGCAGATTCGCGCCGAGCACCCCGATTTGCCGATCATCGCCCGGGCGCGCGACACCGCCCACGCCGCCCAGCTCTACCTCGCCGGAGTGACCGACGCCGTACCCGAGGCGCTTGAGGCCTCGCTCCAGCTGTCCGAGGCGGTGCTGGTCGACATCGGCCTGCCGATGGGCCCGGTGATCGCCTCGATCCACGAAAAACGCAGCGAATTGCGCTCGCAAATCATGGACCAGGGCAAAATGGCGGAGGAGCCCAAGCTGGGCCGGCGACGCGCGCGCGACTCGGCTGCCTGACGAACCGGCGGGCTGGTGCTTAGGCCGCGACCTTCTCGAGGGCTTCGCGGACGGCGCTGAGGGCGTCCTCGGCCTTGGCTCCGTCGGGCCCGCCGCCTTGGGCCATGTCGGGGCGGCCGCCGCCGCCCTGCCCGCCCAACGCCGCGACCGCCGCCTTGACCAGGTCGACCGCGCTCAACTGCTTGGCCAGGTCATCGGTCACTCCAACCGCGACGCTGGCGCGGCCGTCGTTGACCGCTACCAGCGCGGCAATGCCCGAACCGACGCGTTGCTTCATGGTGTCGACGGCCGCCCGCAATTCCTTGGGATCGAGCCCTTCGACCACCTGGCCGAGGAATGCATGGCCGCCGACCTGCTCGGCCGCCGCGGCCTCGGACTTGCCGCCGCCGCCCATCGCCAGCGCCTTTTTGGCGTCGGCCAGCTCGCGCTCGAGCCGGCGGCGGTCCTCGACCAGCGCAGAAACCCGCACCGGCACTTCGTCGGGCGATGATTTGAGCAGCGCCGCCGCCTCGCGCAGCCGGGCATCGCGCACGTTGAGCCAGTGGCGCGCCGCCTCGCCGGTCAGCGCCTCGATCCGCCGCACGCCCGACGACACCGCGCTTTCGGCGATGATCTTGAGCAATTGAATGTCGCCGAGCGCGTTGACGTGGGTGCCGCCGCACAGCTCGACCGAAAAATCGGCATCGGCGTCGCGGCCCATCGACAGCACCCGCACCTCGTCGCCGTATTTCTCGCCGAACAGCGCCATGGCGCCGGCGGCGATCGCTTCGTCGGGGGTCATCAGGCGGGTGGTGACCGGCTGGTTGTGGCGGATGTGGGCGTTGACGTCGGCCTCGACCGCCGCAATGTCGGCGGGCGTCAGGGCCGTCGGGTGCGAGAAATCGAAGCGCAGGCGGTCGGGCGCAACCAGGCTGCCTTTCTGGGTGACGTGATCGCCAAGCCGGCGGCGCAGCGCGGCGTGGAGCAAATGGGTCGCACTGTGATTGGCGCGAATCCGGTCGCGGCGTTCCGAATCGACTTTCTGCTGGACCGTATCGCCGACTTTGACGAGGCCGGCGGATATGATGAGATTGAGCGCGTGGAGCCGCCCAAGCGGCTTAGACGTATCCTTGACGTCACCGTGGAAACCGTTGGTAGAGGTCAGTTTTCCAGCGTCGCCAACCTGCCCACCGCTCTCCCCGTAGAAAGGCGTCTGGTTGAGCAGGACCTGCACCGTCTCGCCAGTATTGGCCTGATCGACCGGCTGGCCGTCGCGAACGATCGCCAGCACCACGCCTTCGGCCTCGTCGCCGGAGTAACCGGTGAATTCGGTCGCCCCATGCTCCTCGGCCAGGTCGAACCAGATGTCGTCGGAGGCGCGGTCGCCCGACCCCTTCCACGCGGCGCGGGCGGCGGCCTTCTGCGCCGCCATCGCGGTGTCGAAGCCGGCGCGGTCGACGCCGAGCCCGCGGGCGCGCAACGCGTCCTCGGTCAGATCATAGGGAAAGCCGAACGTGTCGTAGAGCTTGAACGCGGTCGCGCCGGCCAGCGTGCCACCTTGCGCCAGATCGGCGGTCGCTTCGTCGAGCAGCTTCAAACCGGTGACCAAAGTCTGGCGGAAGCGGGTTTCCTCCTGCGCCAGCGTGGCTTCGAGCAGCGGCTGGGCGCGGACCAGCTCGGGGTAAGCGGCGCCCATCTCCGCCACCAGCGCCGGCACCAGGCGGTACATCAGCGGATCCTTGGCGCCGAGCAGATGGGCGTGGCGCATGGCGCGGCGCATGATCCGGCGCAGCACATAGCCGCGGCCTTCATTGGCCGGCAGCACGCCATCGGCGACGAGGAAGCCCGAGGCGCGCAAATGGTCGGCGATGACCCGGTGGCTGGCCTTGTTGTCACCCTCGGCGCGGGTCTTGGTCAGCTCCTCCGAGGCGTGGATCAGCGCCTTGAATGTGTCGGTGTCATAATTGTCGTGAACCCCCTGAAGCACTGCGGCGATGCGCTCGAGCCCCATGCCGGTGTCGATCGACGGCTTGGGCAGGTCGGAGACGATGACGTCACCTTCCTGGAGGAACTGCATGAACACCAGATTCCAGATCTCGACGAAACGGTCGCCATCCTCGTCCGGGCTGCCGGGCGGACCGCCGGGAATGTGGTCGCCATGGTCGTAGAAGATCTCCGAACACGGCCCGCTCGGCCCATCCGGCCCCATCGCCCAGAAATTGTCCTTGGTGGCGATGCGGATCAGGCGATCGTCGGGCAGGCCGGCAATGCGCTTCCACAGGTCAAAGGCCTGGTCGTCGGTGTGGTAGACGGTGACTGTCACCCGGTCGGGCGCGAGGCCCCACTCCTTGGTCAGCAGGTTCCACGCCAGCTCGATCGCACGGTCCTTGAAATAATCGCCGAACGAGAAATTGCCGAGCATTTCGAAAAAGGTGTGATGGCGCGCGGTGTAGCCGACATTGTCGAGATCGTTGTGTTTGCCCCCGGCGCGGACGCATTTCTGCGACGAGGCGGCGGTTACATAAGGCCGGGTTTCGAGCCCGGTGAAGACGTTCTTGAACGGCACCATCCCGGCGTTGACGAACATCAAGGTCGGGTCGTTGTGCGGGACCAGCGGTGCCGACGGCACGCGGGCGTGGCCGTTGGCCTCGAAATAGTCGAGAAACCCGCGGCGGATGTCGTTGGTCGAAGTCATTTGCAGTGGATGTAAATGCGATGCTGCATTGCGGCAAGGCGCACTGTTCTCAATGGCCGGCACAAGGTTTGGTCAGCGCGCCGCCCCGAGCTTGTGGAGTTCAAAAGCGAGGAACCCGCCTTGCCAGCTCCGCGAGAGGATCTTGAAGCGGTTGCGCATCGCCGCCTTGAGCTGCCGCTCATCGACCCGGGTATGATCCGGCTGCAGCGGCCACGGGCGCCGGGCGAGGCGATGGCGCAGGGTATCAGCCGCGGTTGGAATCCCCTCCTGGTGCCATTCGATCGGAAACTGGATGGTACGGCGACTTCGTTCTTGGAGCCACAGGCGGCCGATGTCGCCATAGGACGGCTCCATGTCCTCGAGTACGATGAGCGCGCGGCCACCGGGCCTGAGCACACGACCTATCTCGCCGAGGCATTGGATCGGGTCGTTGGCATGGTTGAAGCTCCACATCGCGAGCGCGCCGTCGAACTCGCCGTCACTGAACGGCAGCTGTTCGCCGACGCCGACGGTGAAATGTGACTGGCCGTGGTGGAATTTGGCGGCGAACTCGCGCCATTGCGGACCCTGCCAAGTCTCGCTTGGATCGACCACCCAATAATCGACGTCGTCCGGCAGGTAGCGGCGGGCGAGCCCGGCGCCGCCGCCGACGTCGATCACCCGACCGTGAAACCGGGCGAGGCGCTCGGCAAAAGCGCGATGATCCCACAGCAATTGGCGCTCGCCTGTTCGAGACCCTCGCCGAGGAGGCGTCGTACCAGGCTTCCATGACCCTGAGAAGGTCGCGCCACTTGTTGTCCATTGGCCCTCCTCCTGGTTCGCCAATCCACTCCTTATACGGCATGTTTAGCGCCTGGGCATCGGGTCGGCACCCGCCTGAAGCAAATGCTTCGCTGCAATGTCGCGATGATCCGCGTTGATAGTCCAGGTTATAGCGAGATCATTTGTGTTCACGAGATACAGGCGCAAGTTCGGCAGGGCCCGCGATCTGGCCCGCTTCATCTACCACCGCAGGCTCAACGGCGTTCCGCCGCCGACCGATGCGCCGTGGTTCGACCGCGAAGGGGTCGAAGCGTTCAAGGACGAGCTGGCCAAGGCCTCATCCTATCTCGAATATGGGTCGGGCGGGTCGCCCGTGCTCGCCGACCGCGCCGGGATCCCGGTCGTCATCGTCGAGGCCGATCCCTATTTCGCGCAAGCCGTGCGATCGCGCATCAGCGGCCGCAAGGTCGATTTGCTCAATCCCAATATGGGCCTGATCGGATTTTACGGCACCCCGCTGCTGCGCCGGCGCGCCAAATCGCGGCGCTACATCGAGGCGCCCTACCCGCGCGCGCCGTTCCCCGATTTCATCCTGATCGACGGCCGCTACCGGGTCGCCTGCGCGCTGTCGGCGGCCAAGCACGCCAACGAGGCCGGGCGGCGCGCGATGCTGATGTTCGATGATTATGCCCGGCGGCGGTACTACCATCAGGTCGAAGAGCATCTCGGCCAGCCGCAGCTGCGCGGACGGGCGGCGTTCTTCACTGTCGGTACGCGCGAGGTTGAGCAGTCGGCGATCGATCTCGCTTCGGGCGACTGGCGCTAGGCTCAGGTCAGACAGTCAGGAGTCGCCGGGCCACACCGGCGGCCGCTTTTCGAGGAAGGCGCTGATCCCTTCCTCGGCGTCGCCCGACAGCAGATCTTCGACCATTGCCCGCGAGGTGAGCTCGTAGGCGTCGGCCAGGTTCATTCCGGCCTGCCGGCGGACGGCTTGCTTGCCCAGCCTCACCGCGACCGGCGATTTGGCGGCGATCAGCTCAGCCTGCGCGGTCACGGCGTCGGACAGCTCCGCACTCGGTACAACGCGGTTGACGAGGCCGTAATCGAGTGCGGTCGTGGCATCGATCATCGCGCCGGTCAGCAGCATGTCCATCGCGCGCTTGGCGCCGATGTTGCGCGTCAGGGCGACCGCCGGGGTGGCGCAGAACAGGCCGACGTCGATGCCGTTGACTGCGAACCGCGAGCGGTCCGAGGCGATCGCCAGGTCGCACGAGGCGACCAGCTGGCACCCGGCCGCGGTGGCGATGCCGTCGACTTCGGCGATGATCGGCCGGGGAAGATCGACGATCGAGCGCATCAGCCGCGCGCACTGTGCGAAGGTCTGTTCGAAGAAGCCCCGCCCGCGATCGGCATCGCCGCGATGAGACGTCATTTCCTTCAAGTCGTGGCCGCCCGAAAACAGGCTGCCGCCGGCCGCGAGGACGATCACCCGCACCCCCTCGTCATCGCGCGCGGCATCGAGCTCGGCCTGCAACGCCTCGATCACTGCGATCGACAAGGCGTTGGCCGGCGGATTGCGCAGCGTCAGGCGAAGGACAGCGCCGGCGCGCTCCCGGCCGATCAGTTGTGGCCGGATCTCGCTTTCCGCTGCGACAGCTTCGGGCACGTCATTTCCCTTCGTGCGTGGTGGCCGACAGGATAGCACGCCGGCCGATCAAGCCGGAACGTAGCTCAGCCTGACCACATCTTCGGCGATCCGGTCATTGGAGACCAGGCGCAGCGGTGGCCGCGGTCCGGCAAAATATGGCTTGCCGTGGCCAAGCACGACCGGGTGCAGATAGATCCGATACTCGTCGATCAGGCCAAGGTCGGTGAGGCTACGCGCCAACTCCGGTCCGGCGACTTCAATCTCGCCGTCGCGGCTCGCCTTGATCTCGCGAATCGAGCTGGCGAGATCGCCCTCGACCAGCGTCGCATTGGGGCCGACCGAGGTTAGCGTGCGCGAGACGACCCACTTCGGCTGCTTGCGCCACGCCGCTGCAAAGGCGTGCTCCTCCGCGCCCCAATCCGGCTGATCCTCGTCCCAATAGCGCATCACGTCATAGATCTGGCGGCCGTAGATGCTGCCCGTTTGCTCCTCCGCCTCGGCGATGAAGTGGCGGAACAGCGCCGAACTCGGCGCAAACCGCAAATGGTCGACGTAGCCGTCGAGCGACTGGTTCATTCCGAACACGAGCTTCGCCACGCCTTGAATCTCCCTCCCAATCGGCCCGTCGCCAAGGCTCGAAACACAACTCACGGGGGCTGCCAAGCCGTTCGTCGTAAACTGATTTCGGCAGTTGGCGGGCTCGTCAACAGCAGCCAGCGCATTCAGACGTAAGGAGTTTCCAAATGGTCAAAGGCCTGGTCGCACTGACTCTTGGCGCCGCGATGAGCGCTTGCGCCACCCAGCCAGCCGCGCCACCCGCCACGGCCGCGCAGTCGGCCACCGCGGCGCAGACGGTTGAGGCCAAGGGTCAGGCGCCGGGCCGCAAGGTATGCAAGACCGTCGAAGACGAATCGACCGAGAGCAAGATCACCACGCGCCGAGTGTGCCACGATGTGGTCGACGGTACGGCCAAGCAACTGAACGCAAATTAGGCGGCGGCACAGGTTGGGCGAAACGCGCCCGTTTTACATGCAGTGTTTGCCCTGGCAGCTGCCGCGCTGGACCTGGACCCGCTCAATTTCCTGCCGGTCCTGGAGCCGCAGGTCGGCCCGTTGCGCGCGGGTGTGGCACACCCGCCGGAGCGCGAGCCGGCTGCCGACCACTTCCTGCTTTTCGCAAACCATTTCGTTGGGGTCGCCGGCCCTGATCTTGACCTGCGGCGTATCGGGCGCAGCGCCCACCCATGCAGAAGCCATGACAAGGAGCGCGCCGTAGATTGAAGCTGGTGTCACATGAGCCTCCCTAACGATCGATCAGCTGTCCTATTTAACGCTCAACCCGACGCCGCTGCAACGTAAGCGCTGCGGCTGACGGCCGGCTCCGCCGCGTAAACGGCCGAATGGGCCGGGGCCCGGGATTAAAGATTGCCGACATTGGGAGCTGCGAACAGTGGCTGGATGCGGGCCGTGGGGCCGGAAGCCGCGCCAATCTGAATCCATCTCCGGTTTGAGCCTCAGTATTTCAACCAATGGCCATGTGGCCGGGGTTCGGCACTGTGCTAGCAGGGCCCTTCCGTCCTTCGAGCACAGATGATGATCAGCGGCACCAAGCGGGCCCATCGCCCATTCGTCCGGCGCAGGATCCGGTGGCGGCCGAGCCGCATGGCGGGCCTCGGCTTGGTCGTGATCGTACTGATCGTCGGCCTGGCGTATTGGAACCACGGCGCGTGGGCCCGCTGGCTGGTGGCGATCGGCGGCACGCTGTCGCTGGTCGGGCTGTCCGACCTGACCCAGACCAAGCATTCGCTCAAACGCAATTATCCAGTCCTCGCCAATGTTCGCTGGCTGGCTGAAATGGTCCGGCCGGAGCTGCGGCAATATCTGTTCGAGGCCGACGAGGAAGCTGTTCCGTTTTCGCGCAGCCAGCGGTCGCTGGTCTACATGCGGTCCAAGGGCGAAGCCGGCGAACGGCCGTTCGGGACACTGCTCGACGTTTATCTCGACGACTATGAGTTCATCGCCCATTCGACCTGCCCCGCCCCGGTGCCCGACCCGGCCACATTTCGAATCACGATCGGCGGGCCGCACTGCGCCAAGCCCTACAGCGCGTCGGTGCTCAACATTTCGGCGATGAGTTTCGGATCGCTTAGCGCCAACGCCATTCGCGCGCTCAATGCCGGCGCCGCCAAGGGCGGTTTCTATCACGACACCGGCGAGGGCAGCATCAGCCCCTATCACCGCGAATTCGGCGGCGACATCGTCTGGGAAATCGGCAGCGGCTATTTCGGCTGCCGCGATGACGACGGCCGCTTCTCGCCCGAGAAATTTGCCGCGCAGGCGCAGACCGACCAGGTCAAGATGATTGAGATCAAGCTCAGCCAGGGGGCCAAGCCGGGCCATGGCGGGATCCTTCCGGGGCCCAAGGTGACCGAGGAGATTGCGGATACGCGCGGTGTGCCGGTCGGCCTCGATTGCATCTCGCCGGCGCGGCACAGCGCGTTCTCGACACCGCGCGAGCTGATGAGCTTTATCGCCCAGCTGCGCGACCTGTCGGGCGGCAAGCCGGTCGGGTTCAAGCTTTGCCTCGGGCTGCCGTGGGAATTCATGGGCATCGTCAAGGCGATGCTCGAAACCGGCATCACCCCGGACTTCATCGTGGTCGACGGGTCCGAAGGCGGGACCGGAGCGGCGCCGACCGAATTCGCGGACCATATCGGCGCGCCGATGCGCGAGGGCCTGCTGTTCGTCCACAATGCGCTGGTCGGCGCGGGCGTGCGCGACATGATGCGGATCGGTGCCGCCGGGCGGATCATCAGCGCATTCGACATGGCGAGAGTGCTGGCGATCGGCGCCGATTGGGCCAATTCGGCGCGCGGCTTCATGTTCGCTCTGGGCTGCGTCCAGTCGCTGACCTGCAACACCAACCGCTGCCCGACCGGCGTCGCGACCCAGGACCTCGGGCGGCAAAGAGCGCTGGTGGTGACCGACAAGTCGGAGCGGGTCGCCAATTTCCATCGCCTGACCATCCACGCGCTGGCCGAAATGCTCGCGGCGGCGGGGCTCGAGCATCCCGACCAGTTCACGCCGCACCACATGATTCGCCGCATCAGCTCGACCGAAGTCCGGCCGTTCGCGGTGCTTCACACATTCCTGACACCTGGCTCGCTGCTCGATGGGAGCTGCCCAGACCCGATGTACAGCCACAATTGGGCGCGGGCGTCGGCCGATACGTTCGAGCTGGTCCACCCCCTGCCGACCACCCCGGTCGCATCGTAGCCGCCGGCCGAAGACGCCTCGACGCGCTGCGCCGTGGGCGCTAATCGCGACCCGATGGCGAAGCGTCCCGGTTCCACGATCCCGCGTTACAAGCGCCGGCAGCAGCGCTCGCTGCCCGGGCGGGTTGTCGGCTTCGTGGTCAAGCTGATCCTGATTTTCCTGCTCGGTTCGGTGCTGTGGGTCCTGGCCTATCGCTTCATCAACCCGCCGATCACCGCGACCATGATCGCCGACCTCGTCGCCGGGCGCGGCGCAACCCGCGACTGGATGCCGGTCGGCCAGATCGACCGCGACGTGGTCCGGGCGGCGATCGCCGGCGAGGACAGCAAGTTCTGCAGCCACAACGGGTTCGACTTCGAGGCGATCGAAAATGCGATGCAGCGCAATGCCTCGGGCGGGCGCATCCGCGGCGGCTCGACGATTAGCCAGCAGACCGCCAAGAACGCCTTCCTGTGGCAAGGCGGCGGTTATCTGCGCAAGGGTCTCGAGGCGTGGTTCACGGTGCTCGAGGAAGCGCTGTGGCCCAAGCAAAGGATCATGGAAGTCTATCTCAACTTGGCCGAGACCGGCATCGGCACCTATGGCGTCAACGCCGGGTCGCAGCGCTATTTCGGCCACGACGCGAGCGCGATGAGCCGGATCGAGGCAGCACGCATCGCCGCCGTGCTGCCGCTGCCCAAGGAGCGCGGCGCGGTCGCCCCCAAAGGCTTCACCCGGCGCTATGGCGGGACCATCGCGGCGCGGGTCGGAGCGGTCGCGCGCGATGGGCTCGATGCCTGCGTCTATCGCGGCACGGTGCCGCCCGCGGACAAGACGCCGCCGCCGAGCCGCGCGCCGCGGGCCTTGCCGGGCGAGGAATATGAGACGGCCCAACCGCTTCCGCCGCTCCAGAATGTGGTCGAGGAATTACCCGCCGCCGAGCCCAGGCTGACCGTGCCTGAAGCAGCACCTGCGATAGAGCCGCAAACGGCGCCGGCCGAGCCGGCCAATCGGGTTGAACCCGCGCCGCCAGCGGAGCCCGCCGACAACCCCCTGTAACTGGGCGCCTGTAACTCGGCTGGACTAGCCAACCAGCGCCAGCTTGGGTGGTTCCTGGACCGACAGGTCGACCGTGCCTTCGCCGGTGATCCGCTCGACGCTGGCGGCAAGCTCGGCGTCGAGCAGATAATCGCGGCCGACCAGGACGGTTGCCTGGCCGCCGGTGGCGAGCGGGATGATGAAGCGGATCGCGCCGGTCCCGCCGTGCGCCCCGGTCAGCGCGCGGGTCAGGCGCAGCACGGTTTCCGCTTCGGCGACGCGCACGATCATTTCGAGGCGAGTCCGCTTGGCCAGCGCGTCCAAGGGCTGGAAGCGCTTGACCGTGACCCGCGGCAATTCGTCGCCGGGCCGCCGGTCGAGCTCGACCGTCATCAGCCCGCAGCCGCCCGACTTGACCGCCGCTTCGAGCGCCGCGCACGGCTCGTCGTCGAACGCGGTGGCGACATATTGGCCCGACGAATCGCTCAGCGTCGCCGTCAGATAGCGGCGCCCGCGGGCCGAGGTCCGCCAGCGCGCTTCCTCGACCAGCCCGGCGATCATCGCCGCCGAGCGGCCACCGTCGGCCGGAGCCGGAAGCGACGCCAGTTCGGCGAATGTCCGGACCCGGTGCGCGGCTAGCAAATGCTTCTGCGAGTCGACCGGATGGGCCGAGAAATAGAAGCCGAACGAATCGCGCTCGGCCGCCATCCGCTGAGCCAGGGTCCACGCCGCGTCGCGCGGCAGGCGGATCGGTGCGACGCTCGCTTCGCCCTCCCCGCCAAACAGCGCGGCCTGGCCGCTCGACCGCTCGTCGGCGGCGCTGACCGCGTGAGCGAGCAGCGTCTCGGCCGCGGCGAACAACGCCGCACGGTCGGGCACGAGCGAGTCGAACGCGCCGGCCGCGGCGAGGCTCTCGATCTGGCGGCGATTGAGCAGGCGCGGGTCGATCCGAGCAGCGAAATCCTCGAGGCTGGCGAACGGGCCGTTGGCCTCGCGCTCGGCGACCAGCGCTTCCATCGCTTTCTCGCCGACGCCCTTGAGCGCCCCCAGCGCATAGCGCACGGTGTCGCGCTCGACCGAGAAATCGGCTCGGCTGGCGTTGATGTCGGGCGGCAGGCAGACAACGTCGGCGCGTCGGATGTCCTCGACGAACAAGGCGAGCTTGTCGGTCTGGGCCATGTCGAAGCTCATCGAGGCGGCGTAGAATTCGGCGCGGTGGTGGGCCTTGAGCCAGGCGGTCTGGTAGGCGATCAGCGCGTAGCCGGCGGCGTGGCTCTTGTTGAAGCCGTAGCCGGCGAACTTGTCGATCAGGTCGAACAATTCGTTGGCCTTGGCAGCCGGGATGGCGTTGACGGCGAGGCAGCCGGCGACGAAGCCGGCGCGCTGGGCGTCCATCTCCGACTTGATCTTCTTGCCCATCGCGCGGCGCAGCAAATCGGCTTCGCCAAGGTTGAAGCCGGCCAGCACCTTGGCCGCTTCCATCACCTGCTCCTGGTAGACGAAGATGCCGTAGGTTTCCCTGAGCACCTCCTCCAGCATCGGGTGCGGGTAGGCGCTTTCGACGCGGCCGTTCTTGCGGTCGCCGAACATCCCGATATTGTCCATCGGGCCCGGGCGGTAGAGCGCGACCAGCGCGATGATGTCGCCGAACGCGGTCGGGCGGACCGCCGACAGGGTCCGCCGCATGCCCTCGGATTCGAGCTGGAAGACGCCGACCGTGTCGCCGCGCTGGAGTAGTTCATAGACCTCGGGATCATCCCACGGCAGCGCATCGAGATCGACCTTGACGCCCTGGGCCGCAAGCATCTGCTGCGCGAGCTTGAGCACCGACAGCGTCTTCAAGCCGAGGAAGTCGAACTTCACCAGCCCCGCCGCTTCGACATATTTCATGTCGAACTGGGTCACCGGCATGTCCGAGCGCGGGTCGCGGTAGAGCGGCACCAATTCGTCCAGCCGGCGGTCGCCGATGACCACTCCGGCGGCGTGGGTCGAGGCGTGGCGCGGCAGGCCTTCCAATTTCATCGCCAGGTCGAACAGCCGCTTGACGTCGGCGTCGTCGCGATATTCGGCGGCGAGCTCGCTGACCCCGTTGAGCGCGCGCTTGAGATCCCACGGCTCGGTCGGGTGGTTGGGGATGAGCTTGGCCAGGCGGTCGACCTGGCCGTAGCTCATCTGCAGCACGCGGCCGGTGTCCTTGAGCACC
>JBDTRT010000073.1:0-11416 GCA_039931595.1 Sphingomicrobium sp. | reverse complement strand
TCAGCGCTTTGGCGGTAAAATCAACCATGGGGACCACACGGGCATAGTTCAACCGAGTCGGCCCGATCACTCCGACAACGCCCACCACCTGCCCGTTGCTCCCGCGATAGGGCGCGGCGATGACCGATGAGCCCGACAAAGCGAACATCCGGTTCTCGCTGCCGATGAAAATCCGGCAGCCGGGCGCATCGCGCGCGCCTTCGAGCAGCCTGGCGATTTCCTGGCGGTCTTCGAGCTCGTCGAGGAGCCGCCGAACCCGCTCGAGGTCCTCGCCGGCGCGCTCGTCGATCAGATTGGCCTGGCCGCGCACGATCAGCACCGGGCGCCGCCGCTGGTCCTCGCTCCACGCTGCCAGGCCCGACGCGATCAGCTCGGCGGCGGCATGGTCGAGCGCTTCCTTGCGCTGCGAAATCTCCCTGCGCAGGACCGCTTCGGCCTCACCCAGGGTCATCCCGGACAAGCGCGCATTGACGAAATTGGCAACTTCGTTGAGCGCGCCCGGCCCGGTCCCGGGTTCGAGCGGCACGATCCGGTTTTCGACGCTGCCGTCGGCCCCGACCAGCACCGCCAGCGCGCGGCCCGGATCGAGCGCCATGAAACTCAACTGCTTGAGCCGCAGCTCGCGCTTCGGCGCCATCACCACCCCGGCGCAGGACGACAGCCCGGACAGCGCCGACGAGGCTGCCGCCAGCGCCTGCTCGATCGGCTGGTCGCGGTCGATCTGGGCCTCGATCGCCGCCCGTTCGCGTGCGTCGGGCAGCGACGACTGCATGATCCCGTCGACGAACAGCCTGAGGCCGGTTTCGGTCGGGACCCGCCCGGCCGACGTGTGCGGGTGGGTCAGCAAGCCGCGCTCCTCGAGCTCCTGCATGACGCCGCGGATCGAGGCCGGCGACAGGCTGACGCTGCCCGCCAGCGCCTTCGACCCGACCGGCTGGCCGCGCTCGAGATAGGCGTTGACCACCAGCCCGAAGATCGACCGCATGCGGTCAGAGAGTTCACCGATCGGTTGGGTCATCGCCAAGTGCATCTAGGATTGCACCGCCGCCCGGTCTAGTGAGCGCGGCACCACCGTTTCATGAGGAGTCCTGAATGCGCCCCAGCGGACGCGCCCCCGACCAGTTGCGCGAACTGCGCTTCGAGCCCGGCTTCACCCGCCACGCCGAAGGCTCGTGCCTGGTCAGTTTCGGCGACACCCGGGTGCTGGTCACCGCCTCGGTCGAGGACAAGGTGCCGCCGTTCCTGCGCGGCAAGGGCCAGGGCTGGGTCACCGCCGAATATGGCATGCTGCCACGCGCCACCCACACCCGCGGCAACCGCGAGGCGGCCAGGGGCAAGCAGTCGGGCCGGACCCAGGAAATCCAGCGCCTGATCGGACGCTCGCTGCGCGCCGTGGTCGATCTGAAGGCGCTCGGCGAACGCCAGATCATCGTGGATTGCGATGTCATCCAGGCCGACGGCGGCACCCGCACGGCGTCGATTTCGGGGGCGTGGGTCGCGTTGCGCATAGCGGTCGACAAATTGATCGCCGCCAAGAATATCTCCGCCGACCCGATCCGCACCCAGGTCGCAGCGGTGAGCTGCGGCTTCTATCAGGATACGCCGGTGCTCGACCTCGACTATCTCGAGGACAGCCAGGCCGGCTCCGACGGCAATTTCGTGCTGACTGCGGACGGCGCGATCGTCGAGGCGCAACTAACCGCCGAGGGCGCCACCTTCGACGAGGAAGGGCTGTTGCGGCTGCTGCGCCTGGCGCGGATCGGCTGCGCCCAGATTTTCGAAGCGCAATTGCGGGCGGTCGATCGATGAGGCCGATCGGCGAGAAGCTGGTCATCGCGACCCACAATCCGGGTAAATTGCGCGAGATTGCAGCGCTGATCGAGCCGCTCGGCATCGCCTGCGTCGGCGCCGAGGAACTCGGCCTGCCCGAGCCCGAGGAGATCGGCAACACCTTCGTCGACAATGCCGATTTGAAGGCGCGCGAGGCGGCCGATTTGTCCGGCCTGCCGGCGCTGGCCGACGACAGCGGCCTGTCGGTCGATGCACTGCACGGGTTGCCCGGCATCTTCTCGGCGCGCTGGGCCGAGGACGAGAATGGCAAGCGCGACTTCTACCGCGCGATGGAGCGCGTCTGGCGCGAGCTCGAGGCGGCCGGCCCCGAGGCAGGCCACGACGCGCACTTCGTCTGCGCGCTGTCGCTGGCCTGGCCCAATGACGGCCAGACCGAAGCGTTCGAAGGGCGGGTCGACGGCAAGCTGGTGTGGCCGCCGCGCGGTGACCAGGGCTTCGGTTACGATCCGATGTTCGTGCCGCTGGGGTCCGAGCAGACCTTCGGCGAAATGGACCCGGCGCACAAGCATGGCATCAGCCACCGCGCCATTGCCTTCGCCAAGCTAGTTGCGGCGCTCGGCTAGCTCGAACCCGTCCTTGTTGCCGGTCGGCGAGTAACGGCAGACGAAGTAATCGGTGGTTGCGTTCGAGGCGAGCGCGCAGCCGACGCTGGTCGTCGTCGGCCACACGATCTGGGTATAATGGGCGACGTCGAGCCACGCGCCGGTGCGGCTGACGGCGGGAAACACGCCCGGGCGGAAGTTCTGCGCTTCGTCGATCATCACGCCGATCATCGTCGTGTAGGAAAAAGCGCCGCGCTGGCCACGCCACATATTCTCGCCCGCCACCTTGCGCCGCCCCGGCGTCTGATCGTGCTGGTAGAGGCCGGTGCGAGCCATGAACTGGGCGTGGGCTAGGGCGCCGGCGGCAAGCTCGTCGCTCCACGCCAGCGGCGCAGTTCCGAACCGGGAGCGCGCCGCATTGTGGGAAGTGAGCACCGCCTGGTGCAGCGCCGCCGCGCCGCGTTCAGCCGGCCCCGGCCAGGTCGGGCTCGGCATTCCGGCCGCATTCGCGCCTGCCGCTTGCGACGCGATCAGCAAAGCCAAGGCAAAAGCATACTTCATCCGCGGGGATTTTGCCCCGCGACGGGTTAACAACCCTCCATTCCGGCGTGGTAAACATCAGCGCAGGACTGTTTCGGGCATTTTGGCTAAGAGCCACGTTGCATGGCCACCGTCGCCTCCTCGAAACCCGCCAAGCACGCCGCCACGAGCGAGCCGCTGGCGCTCTACGTCCATTGGCCGTTCTGCGTCAGCAAATGTCCCTATTGCGATTTCAACAGCCATGTTCGGGCAAGCATCGACCAGGACCAGTGGCGCGACGCGCTACTGACCGACCTCGCTTACGAAGCACGGCTGCTGCCCGGCCGCCGGCTGACCTCGATCTTCTTCGGCGGCGGAACCCCGTCGCTGATGGACCCGGCCACAGTCGCCGCGCTGATCGGCGCAGCGCGCGGGCATTGGATGGCCGCCGACGACCTCGAAATCACGCTCGAAGCCAATCCCAATTCGGTCGAGGCAGCGCGCTTCGCCGATCTCGCCGCGGCCGGCGTCAACCGCCTGTCGCTCGGCCTGCAAAGCTTCGACGACGCCGCCCTCGCCTTCCTCGGCCGGGCCCATTTGGCGGACGAAGGGCTGCGCGCGCTTGAAATTGCGCAGGACCAGTTCGCACGGGTCAGTTTCGACCTGATCTACGCGCTTCCGGGCGATAGCGAGGCGTCGTGGAGCGCGGCGCTCGAGCGCGCGCTGGGCCTCGGTACCAGCCATCTCTCGCTCTACCAATTGACGATCGAGCCCGGCACGCGGTTTGCCGCGCTCGAAGCCGCGGGCAAGCTCGAGCCGCTCGACAGCGACGATGCGGCCGCGCTTTACGAGCTGACCGCCGAGCGCACCGCGGCGGCCGGCATTCCGGCCTATGAGATTAGCAATCACGCGCGGCCCGGCGCCGAAAGCCGCCACAACCTCACGTACTGGCGCTATGGCGATTATGCCGGGGTCGGTCCGGGCGCCCACGGCCGCCGCACCGGCCAGCGCACCGTGCGCCATCGCAAGCCGGAGAATTTCCTGTCCGGATTGGCCCGCAACGGCCATGGCATCGCCGAGGAACAGCCGCTGAGCGCGAGCGAGGCGGCCGACGAGGCGCTGGTCATGGGGCTACGGCTGGCCGAAGGGATCGACCCCGAGGCGCTCGCCTATCGCCTCGGAGTACCGGCGATCGTCGACTGGCCGGCGGTCGACCGGCTGACCCGAAGCGGCCATTTTACCCGCTCCGGTGCGCGCATCACGGCGACCCCCGCCGGGCGCCTGGTGCTCGATCGCGTGCTGGCCGAAATCGCGGCCTGAGCCGTTACTGCGGCTTGCCGGCCGCCCCGGTCAGCATTTTATAGCGCTCGCCGGTCTCGGAGTAATAATCGCTGATCTGGGACTCGGCCTCGGACGTCGCCTGCTTGCGCGGGACCTTGTTCTTGACGTCGAATGAAACCATCGAGTCGCGGAAGCTGGTGCTGGCCGAGATACAGTGGCTGCGGACATAAGCATCGAACCCGCCGGCCTCGACTTTGTCCGACTTGCCCTGTTCGACGGCTTCGCGCAGGCAGGCGGTGAAGGCTTTGCGCGAACTGTCCGCCGCGGCCGTCTGGAAGGCGGCGGCATAGATGGCCGTGGTGATCATCAACGAAATCATCGCTACTCTGCCGAAGCCGACGATTACCGCGCCCAGAATGACTCTTTTTCCATAAATTTGAAAGACCTCTTGTTGGAACCCCCGACCATGCTTGCCGCACTGGCGAAGATGGTGCGATGAGGCTTGCGGATGGACGCGCGCCTCCCCCCCGGCCTGTATGTGGTCGCCACTCCGATCGGCAATCTCGGCGACTTGTCGCCGCGTGCCGCCGAGACTCTGCGCGGCGCCGATCGCGTGCTTGCCGAAGACAAAAGGGTCAGCGCCAAGCTGCTCGCCCACGTCGGCGCCAAGGCGCCGATGACGGTCTATAACGATCACAGCAGCCCGGCCGAGCGCGACGCGCTGGTCGAGCTTCTCGGCAGCGAGGCGATCGCGCTGGTCAGCGACGCCGGGACGCCGCTGATTTCCGATCCCGGATACAAATTGGTCCGCGCCGCCCGCGCCGGCGGCCATGCCGTCCACACGCTGCCGGGACCGTCAGCGGCGATCGCCGCTTTGACTCTGGCCGGACTTCCGACCGACCGCTTCCTGTTCGTCGGTTTTTTGCCGCCCAAGGCCAAGGCGCGGAGCGACACGATCGCCGAGTTCGCAAGCCTGCGCGCAACGCTGGTGTTGTACGAAAGCGGGCCGCGCCTGGGCGATACGCTGGCCGCGCTGGCGGACGACCTGGGGGAACGCCAGGCGGCGGTCGTTCGCGAAATCAGCAAGCTCCACGAGGAGAGCGTGACCGGCACGCTGGCCGAGCTCGCTCAACGTTACGCAGCTACAGCCCCCAAGGGCGAAATCGTGATTGTCGTCGGCCCCCCACCGCCGGGCGAAGCAGCCACCGAAGCCGATCTCGATGCAGCGCTCGGCGAAGCGCTCGAGCGGCTGTCCCCGTCGCGCGCGGCCGCGGAAGTTGCCGAGCGGCTGCGCGTGCCGAAGAAACGCGCTTACGCCCGAGCGCTCCAGCTCGCCGCCCAATGAACCGCCTGGCCGCCGAGCAGCGCGGCCGCGGCGCGGAGACCCTCGCCGCCTGGTGGTTGCGGCTGCACGGCTGGCGCATCCTCGCCCGGCGCGCCCGCGTACCCGGCGGCGAAGTGGACCTGGTCGCGCGCCGCGGGCGAATGCTGGCGTTCATCGAGGTCAAGACCCGCGCGACCGCCAAGGCCGCTGAATATTCGCTCGACGCCTATCGCCTGCGACGGGTCGCGGTCGCCGCCGAGCGGCTTGCCCCGCGCTTCCTGCGCGACGGCGACGATATGCGCATCGATGCGATCTTCATCGTGCCCGGGCGGCTGCCGCGCCACCTGCCCAACATCTGGCTGGGGTAACAGGACACGGCGAAGGGCGCGGGGTGACAAAGCGCGGTCGGTCGCCTAGTCGCGCGGCGATGTCGCTGCGCGTAGCTTTTCAGATGGACCCGCTCGAGGGGATCGGAATCGCCGGGGACTCGACCTTTGCGCTGATGGTGAAGGCGCAGGAACTCGGTCATCAACTGTACCATTATCTGGCCGACGCACTGACTTTCGCCGACGGCCGGCTCTACGCCGGAGCGCACGCCGTCACCGTCCAGCCGGTCGCCGGCGATCATTTCCGCCGCGGCGAATTTGCGGTGCTCGATCTCGGCAGCGACGTCGATGTCGTCCTGATGCGCCAGGACCCGCCGTTCGACCTTGGCTACATCACCGGGACCCATTTGCTCGACCGGATCCGCGACGAGACGCTGGTGATCAACGACCCGGCCGCGGTCCGTGATGCTCCTGAAAAGCTGTGGGTGCTCGATTTCGCGCAGTTCATGCCGCCGACTGCGCTGACCCGCTCGATCGGTTTTGCCCGCAAGTTCCTCGATCAGCACGGCGAGATGGTGCTCAAGCCGCTCCACGGCAACGCCGGCAAAGCGGTGTTCAAGATCGGCCGTGACGGCGCCAACTTCGCGCCGCTGATGGAGCTGTTCAACGCGACCTATCGCGAGCCCCATATGCTGCAGGCGTTCCTCCCCGAAGTGGCCGACGGCGACAAGCGCATCGTGCTGGTCGACGGTGAGGTCGCCGGGGCGATCAATCGGCGCCCGGGATCGGGTGAGATCCGCTCCAACCTCGCCGCCGGCGGGATCGCCGAAGCGGCCGAACTGACCCCGACCGAGCGCGAGATTTGCGCTGCCCTCGGCCCCGAGCTCAAGCGTCGCGGCCTGCTGTTCGTCGGCATCGACGTCATCGGCGGTCGTTGGCTGACCGAGATCAACGTGACCTCGCCGACCGGGATCGTCGCGATCGACAAGTTCAACGGCAGCGACACGCCCGGCTTGATCTGGGACGCGATCGAAGCCCGCCTCGCCGCGCGCCAGAACGGCTGAGCCAATGAGCGACTGGGTCGTCCGCCTGATCGAGCAATCGGGCTATCTCGGGATCGGCTTCCTGATGTTCGTCGAGACCATCTTCCCGCCCATCCCGTCGGAGGTGATCATGCCGGTCGCCGGGGTCGCCGCGGCGCAGGGCAAGCTCGGCTTCCTGGCAGTGGTCGCTTCGGGCACCACCGGGGCGATGCTCGGCAACATCGTGTGGTACCTCGCCGCGCGCGCGCTCGGGGTCGACCGGCTGAAGCCATTCATCGACCGCTTTGGCCGCTGGCTGACCATCAGCTGGCCCGAAGTCCAGCGCGCCCAAGGTTGGTTCGTCGCCCACGGCATGGTGGTCGTGCTGGTCGGCCGGCTGGTGCCGACGGTGCGCTCGCTGGTGTCGGTCCCGGCCGGCCTGCTGCGACTGCGCTTTCGGACCTTCTTCATCGGATCGCTGATCGGCACCGCGGCATGGACCGCGATACTCACCGGAGCCGGCTACAAACTCGAGCAGAATGTCAGCGAGGTGGGCAAGATCGTCGGCCCCGCCTCCAACGCCGTCCTGATCGTGCTCGCGGGCGCTTATCTCTGGCGCCTGTGGACCCACCGCCACCAAGGGCAATCGTAAAGATTGATCCGATTTGGACGGTTAATTGGCTGAGGTCTGCGCTACTGACCGTATAGGCTCTTTACCAGAATGGTTATTTAGAGAACTGTTTACTGATATCGAACTAAACGAGAGGGGTCGCGGCGGTCACTAGCTTCCCCACCGGTTGGTAACGCCGCGACAAACCCAACACTCGGGCAATCAGGCGCGCGGATGCGCGTGGCGGTAGACGTCGAGCAGCCGCGCGGCGTCGACCGCGGTGTAGATCTGGGTCGACGACAGGCTGGCGTGGCCCAGCAGCTCCTGCAGCGCGCGCAGATCGGCCCCGCGCGCCAGCAGGTGCGTGGCGAAGCTGTGGCGCAGCGCGTGCGGCGTCAGGCTGTCGGGCAAGCCCAGCCGAGTGCGCGCGGCACGCACCGCCCGCCGCACCAGATCGCCATTCAACCGCCCGCCGCGCGCGCCGACAAACAGCGGCACGTCCCCGATCAGCGGAAACGGGCATTGCCGGACGTAATCCGTAATCGCCTCGGCCACCGCCGGCACGATCGGCACGACCCGCGTTTTCGACCGTTTGCCAGTGACCCGGATCGATGGTCCGACCGGCAGCACCCGCGCGCTCAATGACAGCGCTTCGGCAACCCGCAAGCCGGCGCCGTAGAGCAACAGCAGGATGGCGAGGTCGCGCGCCCCGATCCATTCCGACGAAGCGCCGGCAGCGGCGTCGTTGGCCAGGCCCAGCGCGTCCGCCGGCGACGCCGGCCGCGGCAAGGTGCGCGGCCGCTTGGGCGCCCGGGTTCGCGGCAATTGCGGGGTCTGACCCTGCTGCGCAGCGGCGTAATTGAGGAACGCGCGCACCGCCGACAGTTCGCGCGCCGCCGACGATGCGCCAAGACCGTTGCCGCGCCGGTCGGCGAGGAAGGCGCGCATGTCCGATGCATTAAGCGCCAGCAATGCAAAGCGCCCGATCTGCTCGCCCCGATAGCGCCCGAGAAAATCGACGAAGCGATGTGCGGTGGCGAGATAGGCGCGGACCGTGTGCGGCGAACGCCGGCGGTCGTGGAGGAGATAATTGCCCCAGCGCGCGGCCAACTCGCGCGCTGGATGCCCGGTCAGCGCGTCGGTCGGCTCGGTACGGGCGGGTCGATCAGCCACCGGCGGATCATAGCGCCAAGGCTACGGCCAAGGAACATCAGTAATTCGGAGCCGTGACGCGCGTCGAGGCTTTGCTCGGTGCGCTGGCCAAGCGCGATCAGCCCGGCTGGAAACGGCGGCTCACAATCGATCCGAATCAGCGCTTCGGCCCGGATCAGGTCACACGCCGGCCCGAACAGCGGATGGCCGCGCGAAACGGTGCGCATCTCGACCCCGTCGACTTGCTCGATTGCGCGTCCGAGGATCAGCGGCTCGACCATCTGCACCCCGTTGCCGTCGGCGCGGAAACCCTGCTCGCCGACGATCAGCGCCAGCGCGACCGCGTCGATGCCGAGGATCAGCGGCCATTCCTGGGTGACCACATGAAACAGTGCTTCGATGCTGTCGGCTTCGAGCGCGGCGAGCACCGCGCCGTGGATCGCCGAGACCGCGCCCGAATGGCCGCGGGCAAACGCAATCAGGTCCTGATTGGCTTCCTCGATCACGCCGAGGCGCTGCCGCAAGTGCGCCACAGCGCGCTCTTCGAACTGGATCACCCGTCCCATCGTGGACCGAGTGTAACCCGGCGACAGTTAATTTCCTACAACATGAAAATCGGCCATCGACTCTGATAATGAGCGGTGTAAAAATACGCTTATGATTTGGCTTGCCCTTGCCGCACAATTGAGTGCGCCGGTGCCGACCAACGATCTCTTGGTCAGGCCCGCTGACGTTCCTCTCGAGCTGCTTCGCGCAGACGAGATGAAACTGGTCCAATTTCGGATTACCGTGACTCCGGCGGGCAAGTCCCAGGACTGCCAGATCGAGCTTTCAAGCGGCAATCCCAAGATCGATGCGATGACCTGCTCGGTGATCAAGCGGCGGGCCCACTTCCGCCCTGCAACCGACGTCAACGGCAACGCGGCTTATGGTGTATATCGCGCGTTCATCACCTGGTGGATGGGCGACAACAGCAAGGCACCGCCATCGGTCACCACGCGCGACCTCGACATCACGGTCAAGACCCTGCCGCGCGGTGTCCAGTCACCGGTGCCGGTCAAATTGATGATCGCAGTCGATGCCGACGGACATCCGTCGTCGTGCAAGGGCGAACGGGCGACCGACAATCCAGGGCTGGTCGAGGCCGGTTGCGGCCAGCTGGTCAAAGCCTACACGGCAGTCCCCGCAAGATCCTCGACGGGCACGCTCGTGCCGTCGGTTCAGACCGCCACCGTCCTGTTCATGAAGGGCTAACCGGGCTCAGCCGATCGTCTGGCCGCTGGCCTGCCAATCCTTGAGGAAGCCGGCCATGCCGGCATCGGTCAGCGGGTGCTTGAACAGCATGTGGATGATCTTGGGCGGCGCGGTCATCACGTCGGCGCCAAGTTTGGCCGCTTCGAGCACATGGATCGGGTGGCGCACGCTGGCGGCGAGGATCTGCGTCGCGAAGTCGTAATTGTCATAGATCATGCGGATGTCGGCGATCAGCTGCATGCCGTCGAAGCCAATATCGTCGAGCCGTCCGACGAACGGCGAAATGAAGGTCGCGCCGGCTTTGGCCGCGAGCAGCGCCTGGTTGGCGGAAAAGCACAGGGTGACGTTGACCATCGTGCCGTCGCCGGTCAGCGCCTTGCACGTTTTGAGCCCGTCCGGAGTCAGCGGCACCTTGATTGCGATGTTCTTGGCGACTTTGCGCAGGACTTCGGCTTCGCGCATCATCGCCGGATAATCGAGCGCCACCACCTCGGCCGAGATCGGGCCCGGGCAAATGCCCGAAATCTCGCGTAGGACCTCGATGAAATCACGCCCGGACTTGTGCACCAGCGACGGGTTGGTGGTCACACCGTCGAGCAATCCGGTTTCGGCCAGGTCGCGAATTTCGGCAATCTCGGCGGTGTCGGCGAAGAATTTCATGAAGCTTCTGGCCCTTGGCTGTGTCGATTTGCGGCGCAATAGCCGCTGATCGTCAATCCGTCATCCGATTCGGGTTTGGGGCGAATAGGCCATCGGTTTTCGTGGGAGCAGCGAGATGAGCGAGCATGTGCGGATCGAGATCAGCGACGGCGTCGTCGCAATCACCCTCGCCCGGCCTGAACGGCGCAACGCCATTACTGTCGCAATGTATGCCGCGCTGGCCGACGCGGTCGAACAGGCCCAGCTCGATCCGGCGCTGCGGCTGATCACGCTACGCGGCGAAGGCGAGGATTTTACCGCCGGCAACGACCTTGCTGATTTCCTTGCCGCAATGCCGCGCGATGGCGAGGAAATCGCCGTCTGGCGCCTGCTCCGCGCGCTCGCCGTCAACGAGCTGCCGCTAATCGCCGCGGTCCACGGCAACGCGATCGGCATCGGCACCACGCTGCTGCTCCATTGCGACCTGGTGCTGGCCGAAGACAGCACCCGCTTCGTCCTGCCGTTCGTCGATCTTGGACTGGTTCCGGAAGCGGCCAGCTCGATGCTGCTGCCGCGCCTCGCCGGCCGCCGCCGCGCCGCGCGCTATCTGCTGCTGGGAGAACCGTTCGGGGCCGAGGAGGCACGCGAATGGGGACTGGTCAGCAAGGTGGTCGCCAAGGGCGGGCTGGACGAGGCGCTCAGCGCGACCGTCGCGGCCCTGCTGGCCAAGCCGGCAACCGCGTTGCGCCTGACCCAGAAGCTGCTGCGCCATGGCAGCAGCGACGCAATTTTGGAGCGCTTCGAGCTTGAGAACGGTCACTTTTCCGAGCGGCTGCAGTCCGCCGAGGTCAAGCAGGCGATCGTTGCGTTTTTTGAGAAACGGAAACCCGCGGGGC